>NZ_CP141184.1:5283333-5610416 GCF_035609205.1 Hymenobacter sp. GOD-10R | reverse complement strand
GTATCGGGCGGCGTGGCGAACGTGGGGTGCGCCGTCTCAGGGTTAAAGTTTTCGCGCCGGATGTTTGCCAACGGAATACCAATTTCTCGCAAGCCGTACACGCACATCCGCATGTAGTTGAGCGGACCGCATAAGAAAGCTAGGGTGCGCTCAGGCGTGGTCAGGCTGTACTGTTTAACGAAAGTCTCTAGCAAGTCGCGGTACAAGCGGGCACGGGCTAGCACCGGGTGGTTGCTGAACAGGAACTCCACCTTCAGCCGGTCGGCAAACTGGGAAGCTAGGTGCTGAAGCTCCGGGTAGAACACGGCGTCTGCGGGTGTGCGGTTGCTATAAATCAGGACGGCGTGCAAGCTAGGATGCTGATGCAGCACGCTTTTCAGAAGCGCGTAGATGGGCGTAATACCGCTGCCCGCCGCGAAGAAAAATACCTGCTGGTACTCATCGTCAAGGGTTTCGGGCAGGGTGAAGAAGCCGCCAGCGCCAATAGTCAGCAGCGTGTCGCCTACCTGCACCGTATCGGCCAGGTAGCGTGAGAAAAGCCCGTTGGGCACTCGCTTCACCGTTACGGCTAGCGACTCATCTAGGACTGGCGCTGACGAAATCGAGTAGGAGCGGCGCAGTTCTTCGTTACGCGGGTGCACGAACGTGAGGTATTGTCCTGCCTGGTAGGAAAGCGCTGGTGCATCAAGTAAAAGCGTCTTTACCTCCGGAGTTTCTTGACGGATAGCACTGACGATAACAGATTTAATCATAGCGTAAGTACGCGGCTATTGCTCGTAGAGACACCTACTTGTGTCTCCCCGTTGAACGACTCGGCCTTGAACCGCTTAGCTAAACAACATCAGCAACGCTGTAGACACAAGTAGGTGTGTCTACAGCGTGCTGCTTTGTGGGTGTTGCACTAGCTTTTCGGCCCGAAACAAGTCGTTGGAAGCTTGCAAGATCTTAGCGCGCAGTTTGGGATTGTACGTTGGGTGGGCTTGCAAAAACGTGCGCACGGTACGGGCCGCCGTGGGCGTTTGGTAGCTGCCGAAGGTGGCTTGCAGCCAAGAGTAAGGAAAGAAAATGTCTCCCGTTAGCTGAATTTCCTCCAACAAAGCTAGGCTTTCCGGTAAGTATTTCTCCGAGGTGGTCGCCCGCAACGGATGATGCAAATACCCTAGGGCCGTTACCACCCACGCTTCCTTCTCGCGGTTCTTATCCTCTTTCAGCGAAGCGAAAAACGCGTCTCGCACCCGCACATCCGATGACAAAGCCGGCATTAGAAACTGTAAGCGCTTCTGGCGGTCGGCGTTCTTAATGCGAGCTAGCTGCTTTTCCAGAATCGGCGACTCAGCGGGATAGTCGCGCACGGCTAGGGCTTGGGCTAGAGCCGTGTAGTCGTCTTCGGTCAGCTTCACGCCTGTTGGCGCCTGCTCTTTATCCCAAACTTGATAGAGCTGATCTTGCGCCGGCTTGGTCAAGGCCACTGATTGGTAGGCTTTGAACAACAGCTTTTTAGAATTTGGAGCGGCATTTTGCTGCATGGCCTGCCAAAGGTCTTTTTCCAGCAGAGAAGCTAGGGCTGTGCGCTCCTGTGTGGGCAGAAACTTCCAGTAAATCTCGCTCACTTGCCCGGTCAAAAGCTTTAGGTTTAGCTCCTCTGGCTCTTTCGTCAGCAGCTGACGGTACACTTCTAGGAGTTGCCTAGGTGCTATTACGCGCCCGTTGAGCATGTTCTCGTAGAGATTCACGTAAGCCGACGCCCGCGCCACTGGGTTTTGTAGCGAAGCTAGGCCTGTAGTCATCTGCTTCTCAACTGGGAACACGCCGTAGCCCAGGCCTGAGGAATTGAACAGGATAAAGCTAGGTGCTGCTTGGCCTTCGGCTTCGGGCAGGCGCACCTGCCGCTCGCGCATGTTCACGGTTAGCTCTTTCACCGTGTTTGGGTACACCAGCAACACCTCGAAAAGCTGCGGCCAGATGCGGTTCGAACCATCTTCGGCTTGCTGCTTCACGAGGAGTTGCGTGATCTTGCCGTCCTTGGTTTGCAGGTCAAAATCAAAGATGGGGCGGCCGGGCTCGTTCACCCACACTTCGTTCCAGGCGTGCAGATCGGCGGGCGTGCGAGCATCCAGAATTGCAATGAGATCGGGCCAGGTGGCGTTGCCGTGAGCGTACTTCTTCAAGTATTCGCGCAAGCCTTGCTGAAACGCCTCGGGGCCCATTAGTCGCTCTAGCTGCCGCATCATAATGGGCGCTTTGTGGTAGATAATGTTGCCGTAGAGTGAGCCCGCATCCTGCAAATTGGCCAGCGGCTGCCGAATGGGGTTGGCGCCAGCCGTGCGGTCGACGCCGTAGGCGGCGGGGTAGTGGTCGAGTACGAACTTGAGGTCGTAGTTGGAGTTGGCCACGGCCACCTGTGAGATTTTGTCGGCCATGAAGTTGGCAAACACCTCCTTCATCCACACATCGTTGAACCACTGCATCGTGACCAAGTCGCCGAACCACATGTGGGCCGTTTCGTGCGAGATGAGGTTGGCGCGGGCTAGCTTTTGGTCCTGTGTGGCGCCTTCATCTAGGAACAGCGAGGAGGCTTTGTAGTCAATGGCACCGACGTGCTCCATGCCGCCGTACTGGAAATCGGGGATGGCGACGAAGTCGAACTTGCGGAATGGATACGGAATCTGGGTGTACTCCTGCATGAAGGCCAGCGCATCCGCGTGAATCTGGAAGATGGGACCTAGGCTCAGGCGCAGCTTGTCCTGATCGGTTTCGCGGTGCAGCAGGTTCATGGTTCGTCCGTTCAGCGTTTGGGCAACGTGCGTGAACTTGCCCGCCGCAAACGAAAACAGGTACGTGCTGATGGTGTCGGAAGGAGCGAAGTGGTACGTTTTGTTGGCGCCCGCCACCACGGAGTCTTGCAACGGGCCATTTGCCACGGCTTGCCACGCCGTTGGCAGCGTTAGCGAAAGTTTGAACGAGGCTTTCAGGTTAGGCTGGTCGAACACCGGGAACACCGTGCGGGCCCGCTCGGGCACCAGCAGCGTGTACAGGTAATCGTCGCTACGGTTCAGGGATAGGTCGCCGGCGGTAAACTCAATCTGCACCTCGTTAGCGCCTTTGCGCAAAGCGGCGGCGGGAAGCACTAGGTGCTCATTGCGGTGGTCAACGGAGACGACTTTTTTATTAACAGTTACTCGTTTTATGTGATCGGCTTTTTCCTTGAAGTCAAGCTGAAGCGGCTGCTTGTTGTCCTTTAGCTGAAAGAAAACTGACTCGGAAGCCGTAATGGGCGTTGCTTTCTGGCTCGGAAGAGTAAACGCTAGGGTATAAGCTATCTGGCTCAAATGCTTCTTCCGAAAGCTAGCTAGCGTCTCCGAAACGCCTTTCTCGACGGGTACGCTGTTGTCGGTTGCCATTTTTTTCTGACCGTAAGCACCAAGATTCACGGCTAGCAACAGCAAGCCCGTTTGGGAGAAAGTTTTAAACAGATGATTCATGCGGGCTGGCGTTCGAAGAAAGAGCAAGGTAAAAGCAACGGTTACGTAAAAGGATAGTCTACTTTAGCTGCCCGACGTTGCACAACTCGCGTCTGCCGGCCTGACGCCCTAGGCGTCCGACCGGTCGTCGTTGAACGAAACCGCCAGAACGACCAACGTGCGCCTAGCCTGTACAACGTCGGCAGGCAACAACCGGCCGGACGCTTACGCGTCGGACCGGCAGGCGACATGTACAATCTTGCGAAACGACTGTATATTCCACCGGAAGTAGCACGAAGCGAGCAGCCAAGATACACGGTCAGCTTCCGAAGCTAGCCCAAAAACGCAAGCAATAACGCATGGAAAACCTTTACCCGGCACCGGCCACGCGTGCTGAGGTCCAGTTCTACCCGTTGGGCGAATCGGCCGTTGTGGTGCAGTTCGGTGATGCTATCAAGCGCCACACGCACCGCGAAGTGCAGGCGCTGAGCGCTTATCTGGACGCGCATCCTTTTCCCGGCTTCATCGAGTATGTGCCCGCTTTCACCACGGTTACGGTTTATTACAACCCCTTGGAAATAAACCCGCCTAACGAAGCTAGTCTTTATGAAGTGGTGACCGAAACGCTGCGTCACATGTTACTCCAAACCACGACGGAGGCAGAACCGCATGAGTCGCACGTAGTCGAAATACCTGTGTGCTACGGCAGTAAGTATGGTCCCGATCTGGCCTTTGTTGCTAGCCACGCGCACCTCAGCCCGGAGGAAGTCATTGCCCTGCACACCCAGCCCGAGTACCTCGTGTACATGATTGGTTTTGCGCCCGGCTTCCCCTACCTAGGTGGCATGCCCGAGCAGCTGGTTGCGCCGCGCAAGGATAAGCCACGCCCGAAAGTGCCGGCGGGCTCCGTGGGCATTGCCGGCAAGCAAACCGGCGTGTATTCCATCCAAACGCCTGGTGGCTGGCAGCTCATTGGCCGCACGCCCCTGAACCTGTTCACGCCGCACGGCCAAACACCTAGCTTGTTGAAAGCGGGCGATTATATCCGGTTTGTTTCCATCACGGAACGTGAATACGAGCGTACCCAACAGCATGAGTCTTAGCATCATTAGTCCCGGCCTCCTGACCACCATTCAGGACCTAGGCCGCCACGGCTACCGGAAAGAAGGCGTGCCTACCAGCGGCGCCATGGACACGGTCGCCTTGCGCGTTGCCAATCTGCTAGTGGGCAACACAGAGAATACCGCGGGCATCGAAATCACGTTTTTGGGGCCTAAAATTCGCTTCGAAACCGATCAACTGCTCGCTCTCACGGGTGCCGATTTGCGGCCCACACTTAATGGCGAGTCCGTGAAAATGAACCGTCCCGTAGCTGTTCGGAAAGGTAGTATTCTAGCTTTTAGCGGCTTGCGGATTGGCTCGCGGGCGTACCTAGCTTTATCGGGTGGCTTAGCGACTCCGCTAGTACTGGGCAGCCAAGCCACCTACTTGCGTGCCGGTATCGGTGGCCTGGGCGGCCGGGCGTTCAAGACGGGTGATGTGGTGCCAACGGCTGGGTTGACGGAGCTAGGTCGTGAGATCTGGCAGGCGCTGCTTGCCGCTCACCCTAGCCGCGCGTGGGTCCAAACTACCTGGACGCCGGACCCCAAGCTTTACCCAACGCCCTACGAAGCTCCACACGTGCGCGCCATCCGAGGGCAGGAGTACGACCTGTTTTCGGAGCAAAGCCAGCGCGACTTCTGGCAGCATGAGTTCATCGTTACCTCCGATTCCGACCGCATGGGCTACCGCTTGCAAGGGCCCATGCTCGTGCAGCGGGAGCCAAGCGAAGTGCTGTCCAGCGCCGTGACGTTTGGCACGATCCAAGTGCCGCACGAAGGACACCCCATTGCGTTGCTCGCCGATCACCAAACCACGGGCGGCTACCCGCGCATTGCGCAAGTAATAGCGGCCGATTTCTCGTGTCTGGCACAAGTACCCCTAGGTAGGAAAATTGGCTTTCGGGAAATCTCGCT
This sequence comes from Hymenobacter sp. GOD-10R, assembly GCF_035609205.1. Classification (NCBI taxonomy): domain Bacteria; kingdom Pseudomonadati; phylum Bacteroidota; class Cytophagia; order Cytophagales; family Hymenobacteraceae; genus Hymenobacter; species Hymenobacter sp. GOD-10R. Next base: position 5,604,940 of record NZ_CP141184.1, on the reverse strand, counting down.
AGCCGAAGCTCACGACCTGTACGCCCGGCAGGAAAAGCGCATCACTGAAATCAAGCAAGCCCTACAGTACAAGCTACACCATTTATGATTGAGCCGTTTTCCGTCGACCTGAACTGCGACCTAGGAGAAAGCTACGGCGCTTACAAGCTCGGCCACGACGAAGCTATTTTGCCCTTCGTCACGTCGGCCAACATTGCCTGCGGTTTCCATGCCGGCGACCCAGCTGTGATGAAGAAAACTGTGCGCCTTGCCTTGCAACACCACGTAGCCATCGGGGCCCACCCCGGCCTGCCAGATTTGGTCGGCTTCGGCCGCCGCGAGATGGCCATTTCGCCCGAAGAAGCCTTCGACATGACGTTGTACCAAATCGGGGCCCTCGCAGGCTTCGTAAAAGCAGAAGGCGGTACCATGCACCACGTCAAGCCACACGGCGCCCTCTACAACATGGCCGCGGTGACGCCCGCTTTGGCCGAAGCCATAGCCGAAGCCGTGTACCGCGTGAACCCGGAGTTGGTGCTGTATGGCTTGGCTGGTAGCGCCCTCATCAAAGCTGGCCAAAAGATAGGCCTGCGCACTGCCAACGAAGTTTTTGCTGACCGCACCTACCAGCCCGATGGGACGCTTACTTCGCGTCGCCTGCCCAACGCTCTGCTCTCCGATCCGCAAGAAGCCATTCAGCAAGTGATACGCATGGTGAAGGAGGGGAAAGTGCGTGCTCAATCCGGCGCTGACGTGGCCATCCGAGCCGATACTGTCTGCATTCATGGCGACGGGGCGCACGCCGTGGAGTTTGCCCAACAGATTAGTGCGGTTCTGCAAAGAGAAGGCGTTGCCATCCAAACGGCGCGACCGCAGCCCTCCGCATGAAGTCGCCCCGGAACCTAGGGGTGCTGCTGGGCGCGGGGTTTCTGATGGCAACCTCTGCCGTTGGTCCCGGTTTTCTTACCCAAACGACCGTTTTCACGGAGTCACTCGGTGCGAGCTTCGGCTTCGTCATTCTGGCTTCCATCCTCGTCGATCTGGGCGTGCAGCTCAACATCTGGCGCGTCATTGCCGTGGCCGAAAAGCGGGCGCCCGATATTGCTAATGCCGTGTTGCCAGGGCTCGGCGGCTTCATTTCCTTCCTGATTGTGCTTGGCGGCCTAGCTTTCAACATCGGCAACGTGGCCGGCGCTGGCCTAGGTTTGCAAGCGCTAACTGGGCTATCCGTAGAAACCGGTGCGTTGATAACCGCCGCCTTGTCCATCGCCATTTTTCTGGTGAAAGAAGCTGGCAAAGTCATGGACCGCTTCGCCCAGATGATGGGTCTGCTCATGATCGGCATCATCATTTATGTAGCTTTTACCTCCGCACCGCCCGTGGGCGAAGCCGTGGTCCGCACCTTCGCCCCAACCAAGATCGACTTTATGGCTATCATCACGCTGGTTGGCGGCACCGTGGGCGGCTACATCACGTTCTCCGGCGGCCACCGCCTGCTCGATGCCGGTGTCAAAGGCCAAGCCGCGCTGGGGCAAGTAACCTCCAGCGCGGCTTCTGGTATCACGGTCGCTTCGCTGGTGCGCGTGTTCCTGTTTTTGGCGTCGCTGGGCGTCGTAAGCCAAGGCTTGAAGATCGACGCCGCTAACCCGCCTGCTTCTGTGTTCCGGCTAGCGGCTGGGGAGCTAGGTTACAAGCTGTTCGGTATAGTGATGTTCTCAGCTGCTATCACGTCTGTTATCGGCTCGGCCTACACGTCGGTGTCCTTTTTGAAGTCATTCAGCCGGAAGATAACTGAGTATGAAAACTGGGTCATCATCGGCTTCATCATCCTATCGACGGTGATCTTCGTGACTATCGGCAAGCCCATCAGCTTGCTCATTTTGGCGGGTGCGCTCAACGGCTTCATCCTCCCGATTACCCTAGCTACCATGCTCATCGCCGCGTACCGCCGCAATATCGTGGGCGACTACCGGCACCCCGTTGGTCTAGCTATTCTAGGTGCCGCCATGGTGTTAGTCATGACGCTACTAAGTGCCAAAGTCTTTGCCGAACAGCTAGCCTCCCTGTTTGCTTAAAACTATCACTCCGAGCGCAGCGAGGAATCTAAGTCAGCCCTGCAATTGGCAACTCAGATTCCTCGCTGCGCTCGGAATGACAACGTTTCAGAGAGTAACCTAGCTTTTAGCCCGATTGCAAACTCGGTGGATAAACTCCATCTTCTTCATCACTTCGGGGTAAATGATGAACGGATACGGGTCATGCAGGCCCATGCTGCGGTTCAGGCTGTTCATCGTGAACGTGAGCGGCAGCCACATATTCATGATGGTCGGGAAGTCGCTGATCTGATAGGGGTCCTCATTCAAGTCGGCCTCCAAGTGGTCAGCGTCCTTCGCTACTTCCGGATGGATACTCAGGCGAAAAGCCGATGCCGTTTGCAGCGTATCCATGATGTGTAGGTAGTGTGCCCACGTCTCGGCCCAGTCTTCCCACGGGTGCGTGGTGGCGTAGGAACTGATGTAGTGCTCATTCCAATCGGCCGGTGCCCCTTCGGCGTAGTGCTTTTTCAGGGCCTCCCCATAATCCTCTCGGTCATCGCCAAAGAGTTGCCGAAACTCCTCTAAGTGCTCCGTGTTGTCGATGAGTCGGTCCCAGTAATAGTGGCCTACCTCATGGCGGAAGTGGCCTAGCACCGTGCGGTAAAGCTCATCCATAGCCTTGCGAGCCATTTCGCGTTCAATATCGTCGGCCTCAGCAATGTTGATCGTAATCAACCCGTTGGCGTGTCCCGTCAGGATTCGCTTGCTCTTGTCTTCGTTTTCGTCGGCCACGAAGTCAAATGATAGTCCTGTCTCCTGATCAACGCCTTTGCTAAACACGGGCAACTTCATCTGAAGCAAGCTGAAAACCAAGCGATGCTTGGCCACCTCAATCGCCTTCCACCGCGCCACATATTCCGGTTTACTCAAGTTCGGAATGGTGCGATTCAGCGAGCAAGCCACGCAAAAAGGAGAGTTGCTGTCAGCAGGCACTAGCCAGTTGCATACGTCATGCGCATGGTTAGCGCAATATTTATACTGCTTGGTTTCTGGCTCGTTGTAAATTGTAAACGTTTCTTCTTGCTGCTTAACTAGTGGTAAAAGTTTTAATTCCTGTGTTTCAAAACCGAGCGGGTACTTGCATTTTTCGCACGTATTATTTTCGAAAAATAGTAATTGCCCGCAGTGGCTGCATTTAAAGAGTTTCATTAACAAGCAGGATTTACAGAAATTAACAAAGGGAGAGTTGTTTTGACAAGACCCTATAAAACGAGAATTGCTTAGCTAGGTTATGCTTTCTGCTGATTTAGAGTGTAGTAACGTTGTCAGTAACCTCAGAGTAGTGATGTTTTCAACAGAGGAGCTTTGCCGCCTATCGAGGTGCAAGCACGTCAATAGGCATTCAACTAGTAAGGGGGAAGTGATGAAAAGTTGCCCTTTGCACTAAAAACAGCTTCAAAAACAGGGTGCTTTGTCGAGATACACCATTTATTGTCTAGCTCTAAACCTGTCGTCTAACTAATCTTTATGAATGATATGAGTTGAATGAGATATGCCTATAAATATTTGCCTGTCAATACGTTGTGGTGTCTTACTGGTGGTTGGTAGCAAGACACATTACTTGTTTTGTTCGAGAAACAAACTGTTTATGATTTTGAACAGTGTTATTTAATTGATAGCATTACTACTGAGCCTCCGTAAAAGGTGGTAAAACGACTTTGATGTAGTTGAGAAGTACTTGCTCCGTAGTATATATAGTAAATAACACCTAGGTCATGAAGGATAATTCGCTGCTACAATCCTACCAAGAACAGCCAAATGTGTGGGACGAAATGTTCAACTTGGAAGGAATAAGACCAGAATACAAGAAGTTTGTTTTGGCTATTGAGAACCTTGCTAGTGAAGAAATGACGCGCAAGGATGAATTGGCCAAAAAGTTATTCATGAGCCAAGGCATTACCTTCACTGTGTACAGTAGCGGCGAAGGAATTGAAAAAATATTTCCTTTTGATATCATTCCACGTATAATCAAGAACGAAGAGTGGAAACATATCGAGTCAGGTATTAAGCAAAGGTTGAAAGCGCTTAATATCTTTCTAAAAGATATTTACCATCAGCAGTTTATTATCAAAGACGGTATTATACCCGCCTCGCTGATTTATTCGTGTCCGCAGTTTTTGCGGGAGATGATAAACGTAGATGTGCCGTATGATATTTATACCCATGTTGCTGGCGTAGACCTTATTCGTGATAATGATGGTGAATTTTATGTGTTAGAAGATAATTTGCGTACCCCGTCCGGGGTATCGTATATGTTGGAAAACCGGAGTATAACTTACCGTATATTCCCGGATCTATTGCCTAAGAACAATGTGCAGTCTGTAAAAGACTACCCTGATATTCTGTTTCGAAACTTGCGGGCATTAGCAGACGGCAGAAGTAGTGATCCAACAGTTGTCTTGCTGTCGCCGGGTATTTATAATTCTGCTTACTTCGAGCACACAACCTTAGCTAGGTTGATGGGGATACGCCTAGTGGAAGGGCGAGATTTGATTGTACATAATAATTTTGTGTACATGAAAACAACGAAAGGTTTAAAACAGGTAGATGTAATTTACAGGAGAGTTGATGATGAGTTTTTAGATCCGCTCGTTTTTAGACCAGATAGCGCGCTAGGAGTACCCGGAATATATTCGGCATATCGTAAAGGCAACGTAGCTATTGTAAATGCAATGGGCAACGGCGTTGCCGATGATAAAGCCGTGTATGCCTACGTACCCGACATGATTCGGTATTATTTAAATGAAGAACCAATTCTGAAAAATGTTCCAACGTATCAAATGGCTGACGCTGACAGAAGAAAGCTAGTATTTGATAACATGGATAAAATGGTAATTAAGCGCACCAACGAATCCGGTGGCTACGGCATGCTGATTGGGAGCAGCGCTACGGAAGAGCAAATGGAATCGTTTAAGAAGGCGATTACCGAAGATCCGCGTAGCTTCATTGCGCAACCCATTATCAGCCTGTCCTCTACACCGTGCTACATCAATGGTGTGCTCCAGCCACGCCGCGTTGATCTGCGTCCTTTTGCCCTCTGTGGCCCTTCTGGCATCGATATCGTGCCCGGTGGCCTTACCCGGGTAGCGCTTAAAGAAGGGTCGTTGGTAGTGAATTCCTCGCAGGGAGGTGGCAGCAAGGATACATGGGTGCTAGGTGCCGATTAGGGAAGAAGTAGCAGTTGGGCCGTGCTGACCTAGCTTAATCACCCTCCTGAATAGTCGAGATAGGTCAGAAAAGTAAACTCGTAATAAAACAAAAATGCTGAGTCGCGTAGCAGATACTATTTATTGGCTAGCCCGCTATATGGAAAGAACACAGTCCATGTTGCAGGTAATTCGTACTAATTACATTGCGTCTCAGGATGAAATTAGATATTTCAGCTGGCGCCCCTTATTATACGCTTACGGCGAACTTACTTCCACCGAAGTAAATGAAATAGAACGGGACACCCCTAGGGTGCTTGAGCATTTGGTGCTCGATAAACTAAATAATGCTTCTACGTACAATAACATCCTGCAGGGAAGGGAAAATGCCCGTGCCGTGCAAGACCACATTACCAAAGAAGTATGGCAGTGCTTAAACGACTACTATCATTATGTGCGCGATGATGAAGTGGCGCAACAAGTAAAGCTAGGTGACCCCGTTTCAGGCATTGATTTTCTGATGAGGAATAGCTTGCTTTTTACCGGTACCGTCAAGAATACAATGCCTCGTGATGAGAGCTATGCTTACATAAATATTGGTAAGTTCTTAGAGCGGGCCATTCAGACAGCTGATATTATTCGGATAAAGTGGTCGGGCGTGTCGTATGATATTCAACAGAGTATCGAAACACCAGAGTTGCGTTATCTGCTATATTCTTTGTTTGGATACGAGTTATTTGTAAAAACCTATAAAGGGAATTTTAGTCCTAATAACGTATTGCAAATGCTGCTGTATAATACCTATTTTCCCCATTCCTTGTTGTATAGCTTGAACCAGATGAGCCGGTATTTTGAACGACTCAAGGAGGATAGCTTGCCGGAAAGCTACGAGCAAGTCGAGTTTCTAATTGGTAAAGTTAAGAATGAAGTAAAATACAGCCATTTTACAGCGGATGATCCGGAGCAGCTGAATAATTTCTTGTTGCAGGTGCGGGATGAGCTATATGGTGTAGCAACTGCGTTCAGTAAATATTATTTTGGAAACAGCTAATAGTAGCGTGCCATGCCTTCCTACAGCATCAAACATATCACGCGTTACTCATACGCGTCGCCGGTGATAGATTGTACAAATCAAGTGATGATTTATCCACTTGAAGATGCGCATCTAGAGGTGAAAAGACACGAGATTAATGTTTCGCACCATCCGACCATTGAAACCTATACCGATTATTTCGGAAATACGATTGGTGTGTTTTCAGTTATACAGCCGCACACTGAGCTTGTCATAGGGTCTGTTGCTGATATTGTCACAAAGCCAATTCAGTTTCCGATGGATGAGCAATCAGCTGAGGAGCAATGGCAGCAGTTGGCAGCAGTAAAGAACGATGTAGAATTCATGGATTTTCTGACGGAAGAGAAAATCAAGTCATATGATTCTATAAAAAATACGCTCAGCGCGCTGATTAATTATTCAGAAAAGCCTTTGAAAAACGCACTGGTGCTGTCGGAGTATGTATTTGATAATTTCGCTTATAAAACCGGGGTTACAAACATCGAAACGCCGGTAGAAGAAATTTGGGAGCTGAAAGCTGGCGTTTGCCAGGACTTTGCGCACTTGCTCTTATTCATGCTGCGCATGTTCGGTTTTCCGGCTCGTTATGTCAGCGGATACATCTGCCCGAAAACTGAAGGCGTGCGGGGGGAAGGCGCGACCCACGCCTGGGTCGAAGTGCACATTCCCTTTTACGGCTGGTTAGGTCTTGACCCTACCAACAACTGCATAGTCAACGATGGACATGTACGCATAGCCGTTGGCCGCAACTTCTCCGACTGCACTCCGGTGAAAGGTACCTACAAGGGCACCGGCGCGCACAAGCTGGAGGTATCGGTGCATATCGAGAATGGCACGCCAAGAAACCTGGAGAAAGCACCTGTTCAGCCAACGTACACCTTTGAGGTGAAGGACCCCGAAGTACCCATCAACTCGTACCGACGTTTCCTAGAGATGCAGCAACAGCAACAGCAACAGCAGCAACAGCAGCAACAATAAACCTAGGTCGTAGCAGCAAAAAGCCCCGGTCGCTAGAGCAATCGGGGCTTTTTACTGTGTTGAAGCAGTGAGTTAGTTCTGCTGGATCATGTTCACTACGCCTTCGACCCATTGCGGGTGTGAATTGAGCGACGGTACCAGTTGCCAGTGCTTACCGCCAGCTGACTCAAACATTTCCTTGAATTCCATGCCTACCTCTACCGTCGTTTCGAGGCAGTCGGCAACGAAGGCGGGGGAGAAGGCTAGTACGTTTTTGTAGCCTTTGGCCGGAAACTTCTTCAATACCTCATCGGCGTAGGGTTGGAGCCATGGGTCGCGCAAGCGGCTCTGCAGGCGGCTTTGGAAAGCTACTGTGTACTGGTCTTCTCGCAGACCTAGGCCTTTCGCCAGTTGCCGAGAAGTCTCGAAGCATTGGGCCCGGTAGCAATAGCGGTTGTTCTTGTTATAGGTGTTGCAGCATTTGCCTAGCTGGCAATACCCTTTGAAACTGCCTTTCAGCACATGACGCTCAGGGATACCGTGGTAGCTGAACAGCACATGGTCGTAGTCGTGCTTGGCCATCTCGGCCTTGCCTAGCGTCACGAAGGTGCCAATAAAGCCTGGGTCATCCGTGAAGGTGCTGATAAAGGAGATGCTAGGTACCACCCACCATTTGCCTACAATCTCCATCACCTTCTCCTGCACCGAGCCCGTGCTGGCTGCAGCATACTGCGGGAAGAGTGGCAACACAATGATGCGGTCTACGGCCGCGTCGCGCAACTCCTCGAGGGCTTTTTCGATGCTCGGGTTCTGGTAGCGCATGCCGAAAGCCACTACATACTCAGAACCTAGCTGCTCTTGCACGAGGCGTTGCAGGTCGAGACCGTGGTAGAGGAGGGGGGAGCCACGGTCGGCATCCCAAAGCTGTTGGTATATCTTGGCCGACTTGGGGGCGCGTAGCGGCACCACAATGCCCTTGAACAGTGGATAACGCACCGCGGCAGGCATGTCGATTACGCGCGCGTCGGTGAGAAACTCATTGAGATAACGGCGCACGTCAGGCGTTTGGGGCGAGTCGGGTGTGCCTAGGTTTACTAGCAGCACACCAATGCGGCGTTTAGCAGAAGTGGGTGTTGACATAAGAAGAGACGAGCTATCCGTCAGTAGACAAAGGTACGGCGTCCTGGGTTTGCGACGAAGGGAGTATTTTTGGTTATACTGCTATCGACCGTGTCTATCCTAAACAGCGTGATGATGGGTTTGAGTTGATAATCAACTGATTTTCCTGCGTACCATGCAAGCATCGCCGCAAAGTCGTACCTTTGCAGGCTAATTTTGAAAACACCGTGAACCCTGAACCTAATCCGCACCGCGCTGGCTTTGTGAGCATTATCGGCAAGCCAAACGTAGGCAAGTCGACGCTAATGAACGCGCTAGTGGGCGAGCGGCTCAGCATCGTCACCAGCAAAGCCCAGACGACCCGTCACCGCATCCTGGGCATTTTGAACGGCGACGATTTTCAACTCGTATACTCCGATACCCCCGGCATCATTCAGCCCAAGTATGAGCTGCACAATGCCATGATGAGCTTCGTGTACTCGTCATTGGAAGATGCTGATGTTATCCTTTTCGTGACGGACATCTACGAAAAGCACGATGAGGAGCCGATTGTAGAGCGCTTGCGCAAAACGGAAGTGCCGATTATGCTGCTGGTCAATAAGATTGACCAAGCTGACCAGGTCGAGGTCGAGGAAAAGCTAGCCTACTGGAAAGAGCACCTGCCCAATGCTACCGAAGTACTGCCCATCTCGGCCCTCGAAAAATTTAACACAGACCAGGTGCTGAAAATGGTGCTGGAGCGTTTGCCCGTGCACCCACCGTATTACCCAAAAGATGAACTAACGGATAAGCCGGAGCGTTTCTTCGCTGCCGAAATGATTCGGGAGAAGATCTTTAAGCTGTACAAGAAAGAGGTTCCGTACAGCTGCGAAGTATCCGTTGATGAGTTCAAGGAAGAGGAAGACATCATTCGGATGCGCTCTACCATCTACGTGGAACGCAGCAGCCAAAAAGGAATCATCATCGGCCAAAAAGGCGAAGCGCTAAAGAAAGTAGGTACTTGGGCGCGTGAGGAAATGGAGAAGTTCTTCCTGAAGAAGGTCTTCCTCGAAATTCACGTCAAAGTCAACGAAAACTGGCGCACCGATCCCAAAGCCTTGAACCGCTTCGGGTACCAATAATAAAAAGCGAACGTCATGCTGAGCTTGTCGAAGCATCTCTACCGCCAAAGTAACTCCAATCGTCAGGTTTACTGTTGCAGTAGAGATGCTTCGACAAGCTCAGCATGACGCTCAGATAATTTTTCCGACCTCACTTTCACTTAACTACTCCGGGCACTGCCGAACTTGGTCGGGCCGGCGGCTGGAGTCGACATCATGCATAATACCATTGCAATTGTGGGGCGCCCCAACGTGGGCAAATCCACCCTTTTTAACCGTCTGGTAGGCCAGCGCAAGGCCATCATGGATAACCAGAGCGGTGTGACCCGCGACCGGCACTATGGCTACGGCGAGTGGATTGGCAAGTACTACACCGTGATTGATACGGGCGGGTACGTGCACAACTCCGAAGATATTTTTGAGGGCGAAATCAACAAGCAGGTAAAGCTAGCTATTGAAGAAGCCGACGTGGTTCTGTTCATGGTAGACGTGGACGCTGGCTTGCACCCGCTCGACGAGGAGTTTGCCAACGTACTGCGCCGTTACGAAGGGCAGAAGCCTATTTATTTGGTTGCCAACAAGGCTGACACAAACGCCCGTGCTCACTCCGCTGGCGAATTCTATGCCCTAGGTCTAGGGGAAGGCGACATCTTCACCATCAGCAGCCAGAGCGGCTCCGGTACCGGCGACTTGCTTGATGCCGTGGTAAGCCACTTCGAAGAAGAAGGTGTAGAAGAGCCCGACGCCGGTATTCCTAAGATTGCCGTCGTTGGCCGCCCAAACGCGGGTAAGTCGAGCTTTGTGAACCTGCTGCTTGGTACCGACCGTAGTATCGTGACGGACATTGCCGGCACTACCCGCGACTCGATCCAGGCGCGCTACAACGCGTTCGGCAACGAGTTCATCTTGGTCGATACGGCTGGTTTGCGCCGCAAGAGCAAAGTCAACGAAGACATTGAATTCTACTCCGTGCTACGAGCCATCCGAGCTATGGAAGAGTCGGATGTGTGCGTGGTGATGCTCGACGCTACCCGTGGCATTGAAGCACAGGACGTGAACATCATCACCCTAGCCGACAAGAACCGCAAGGGCATCGTAATCTTGGTGAACAAGTGGGACCTCATCGAGGACAAGCAAACCAATACGGCTAAGGAGTTCGAGGAGAAAATTCTGGAGAAGATTGCGCCAATTAGCTATCCGCCTATCGTGTTCATCTCCGTGCTGAACAAGCAGCGTGTGCACAAGGCCATTGAAACGGCCATCGAGGTGTATAACAACAAGATGAAAAAGGTGCCTACCTCGCAACTAAACGAGGTGATGCTCCAAGAAATCGAGAAGTATCCGCCGCCTGCTACCAAAGGCAAATTGGTGCGCATCAAATACGCTACGCAGCTGCCGACGCACAATCCGGTTTTTGCTTTCTTCTGCAACTTGCCGCAGTACGTGAAGGAAAGCTACACCCGCTACTTGGAGAACCGATTGCGCGAAAACTTTGACTTCACGGGCGTACCAATTGGTATCGTGTTCCGCAAGAAATAAAGCTTGGTCGTAAGCTTCTAATACACAAAAAGGACGAGCGCTGCCAAAGGGAAACCTAGGGTAAGAGCCCGTCCTTTTTGTGTATTGAAGAAAAAATCAAAATTTTTTCTGAGGGCCAGGGTTACCTTCTACAGTTGAGTGTATAAAGCCACAGATTTCGCCATTTGCTAGTCTTAGGCTTGTGGCTGAAATCACGAAATCAGAAACTCAACCCTCTCAAAAAACCTACAACATGAAAAAGGTATTGTTCCTTGCTCTGGCTGCTGCTTCGTTCTCGTTCACTTCTTGCGACAGCAAAAAAGAAGATACTACTGAGCAAGCTGCTGACAACGTAGAAGCTGCTGGCGAAGCTAAAGCTGACGCTATGGAAGAGAAAGCTGACGCCGTACGTGACTCAGCTGATGCTACTGCCGACAAAATGGAAGACGCTGCTGACTCGACCGACGCTAAGTAGTCGTAGTCGCGCTAAGCACAACAAAAAGGGCTTCTCCGATCAGGAGAAGCCCTTTTTGTTGTGCTTAATTTGGTATCGTGATGAGGCCTGCAAAGCACGACACGGGTCTTCTGCCTTCAAGAGGAACAGCTAGCCTAGCCGCCGCTGAATTAGACCGTCTACTACGTCGAACAGCTTACGTGGCGCATAGGTGCGCCAGGGCAACTCATCAAGTTTCCCACCGAAGTTGACGTAGTTATCGATGTTGTACTGATGCATCTCACGGATGACGTGCTCTTGAAAGTTGATACCCGCGATCCAGCCGTCTTCCACGTCTTCAAACCACTCTTCGTAGTAGCTGTCGTCGGAGCCGTGGAAGTTGAACACGTTCTCGCCGATGAGGATAAACTTCCGAATACCCTCGTGCGTCATCAAGTCGATGATGTTACGCTTGAGCTGCATGATGTCATTCTCAATGGCATCGTTCCACTCGCCGATAAACTCGATGACGCCAAGACCTAGGTCGTAGTCGACGAATAAGATTTTCAGGAACAGCGTGTCCGACTCCAGACTATCCCACTGCGGGTGAATGTAGTAGCCGTAAATCGTATTGGTAAATGTGTCGAGGCTGTTCTCGGCTTCGAAAAGGGGCGAGCGAGGATCTTCTGATGCAGAATACTGCTCAATCCAGTTGTAGTGCGGCTCGATGGTATGCACAGGGGAAGCTGTTAGTTGTACTGATAAAAACGCACTGTGCTGCGTTCTGTTCCACCTAGCTGAAGAAATTTAGTTGATCGGTTAAGCCTTTCTACGGATTCTTATTTGCCTCCAGCGCTGCCCGTACCGAGCCGTGCTGCTTCAGCAAAGTGGCAGCCTCGGGTTGTTCAATACCTAGCTCGTCCATCAGCATCCGTTCGCCACGGTCGACGAGCTTGTGGTTGGAGAGCTGCATATCCACCATCTTGTTGCCCTTCACTCGACCTAGCCGAATCATGGTGGCAGTGGTAAGCATGTTGAGTGCAAGCTTTTGCGCGGTGCCAGCTTTCATGCGCGTGCTACCCGTCAGGAATTCCGGGCCTGTTACGACTTCCACCGGAAACTCGGCGGCGGCGGCTACGGCCGAGTCGGCGTTGCACACGATGCAGCCCGTTGCAATACCTTGCTGCCTAGCTTGTTGCAAACCACCAATGACGTACGGCGTGCGCCCAGATGCGGCAATGCCGACGAGCATGTCTTTCTCGTTGATGTTGTAGGCTTGCAAATCGCGCCAGGCTTGCTCGGTGTCGTCTTCAGCGTTTTCTACGGCTTTGCGAATAGCTGTGTCGCCGCCCGCAATGATGCCAATGACCAGCCCCTGCGGCACGCCAAATGTAGGCGGGCACTCCGACGCATCCAGAATACCTAGTCTTCCGCTTGTACCTGCGCCAATGTAAAATAGCCGTCCGCCCTCGCGGAGCCTAGCTACGGTGGCTTCTACCAAGGCCTCTATTTGGGGCAGTGCCTTGGCTACGGCAGCTGGCACCGTCTGATCCATGCTGTTGATGCCCGTGAGCAGCTCGTGCGTGGAAAGCGTTTCGAGATTGTTGAAGAGAGAAGGGCTTTCGGTAGTGCTCACGGATGGTGCAGTGGATGATGAGGAATAGTAAGCGATAAGCAGGTGTGCCTTAGCTACCAGATGGCACAGCGTCTTTCAGCCGACCAATAACTGGAAAATTATCAAATACATGCTCGGTATGCGGGGCATCTTGCTGCAATTCCTTCGTAAGATCTTGCCCCGCCCAATGTTCATAATGATTGCCACGGCGCCATAAGCGGGAACGGCTCACGTCATAAATCAGACCTAGGTACGCTACCCAGATTTCGTCGCGGTCCTGCCCATTGCGCAAGGAAAGCTGCGTCCGCGTGTATTCCGGTAGGTCAGGTATCATTGATGAATTAATAGTTGTCAATTAACAGGCACCAACTATGAGGAAGCAACTGCTGGCAAATGCACTTTTCAACGCTGGGGTGTAGACAAGTATTGACAACCGATCAATGACAAATTGCTAGCCCAGCAAGGCTTGCGTGAGATACCAACGGTTGGGCAAGATACCATGAACTGCCTCCTGGTACTCTTCATACGTGCAGGGCACAAGCCGCTTGAGAGTGCTGTTGGCCATACTTTCTACTTCCACCCACCACTTCTCGCCGTAGTTGGCTTTGTAGAACACTACCGTTTCAGGAGTGTCGGAGAGACTGACCAAGTAGCGTGTGAAGTTGGCACTTTGGAAATCTTTGTCCTTGCTGCGATGGTAGAAGCCTTCAATGAAGTACCAGAGCATGGTTGCTAGCGTCATGGCAGCTAGGCCTTGCTCGTCGTGGTCGGGGCGGTAGCCGTAGAGGCCAAAGCTGCTGAGATGGTCGCTGTGGCCGGCGTACCAAGCAAGCTGCGCGGCTTCTTCGCCCGTGAGGCCAAATGGGTTGGCCGGTTGATATGCTGGCGCGCTAATCCAGCGTAGCGCCGCCACATCAAAACTCACAAGGTCGGCTTGACGCAATAGCAACTCCGCTTGGCACACGTCCGCGTGGATTTCTCCTAGCCGCAGCTTCTCAAAATGCAGCTTTTCTAGGGCCACCAAGACATCGGGCGCCACCAGATACTGCTGATAGGCAAGCTGCACGAAGTTGAACAAGAAGTTAGGCTCGTACATAAGGATGCGCCGCAAATGCGCTTCCTCCTGAGGCGCGGAGGCATGCTCGGCCATATCGACCCGCGAATCGATGGCGGCAAAGCTGATCGGACGGTCCTGCGTTTCGTAGGCTAGAAACTGCCCGTAGTCTAGGTCGGGGCTACCGCCCACCAACAGCGGCAGCGTGTTGTGCTCCAGTAGCATTGCCACAATCTCGCGCAGCCGCAGGTACGTGTCTTCCAGGGTGAGGCCGGGGCGCAAGTTGCCGAGGTCAACCAAGCGCACGGAGCTGGTACCTTTCTGTAATTGGTAGAAGCGGCTACGCACTTCGTCGGCACCGTGCACGGCAGGAGCGCCGAGAGCACTACCGCGCCATTCGTCCAAGCCGATGATAGCTAGGTCTGCATTGCGCCAGTCCGGAAAATTATCTACGAATGGCGAGGCACAGATGGCCAGCGTGGAGAGAGTAGAACCAGAAGCGATAAGTTCCTCGCGAAGCGGGTCAAAGAAAAGGGCCAGGTTCATTGAACGCAAAAAAACAACTAAGCAAAACTACACAAAACCCCGTAGCGCTTCAGCGGCTTTGGTACTCTTCCGCAGCCTAAGCAAGAACGAAACGCGTTTTTCCAGTAAAAAACTATTACTTTAAACTGTAATTCCCACCCTTGTGCCTTTTGTATGGAAGTGCGCCGCACATTTGATATCCTACCCAATCAGCTCACGAATTTTCCTAAACCTGATTGCCTTACCGCCAAAATAGACGGCAGTTGGCAAAAAACGAGTACCCAACAGGTTCAGGATTTGGCGAATCAGGTAAGCCTGGGCCTGCTGAAGCTAGGGGTACAAAAAGATGATAAAGTGGCTATCATCTCAATGAACCGCCCCGAGTGGATGCTGGCCGATTTTGGTATTGCGCAAATCGGAGCCGTGAGCGTGCCCATGTACCCGAGCATCACTGTGGAAGACTATAAGTACATCTTCCGTGATGCCGGCGTGAAAGTGGTGTTTGTGGCCGACCACAAGCTCTACGACAAAGTGCAGGAAGCTACTGCCGAACTGCCGGAGGTCGAGCACATCTTCTCCTTCGATAAGTTGCCAAACGCGCGTCATTTTGACGAGTTGCTGAACCTAGGTAAGCAAAGTGACGCACAGCTGCTGGAGCCGCTGAAGGCCGCTGTGCAGCCTGATGATCTGCTCACGCTCATTTACACGAGCGGTACCACCGGCAGCCCGAAAGGCGTGATGCTCACACACAACAATATCCTGAGCAACTGCCGTAGCGCGCAACCCTATGTGCCCGTTACTAAAGCAGATAAAGCCCTAAGTTTCCTGCCGCTCTGCCACATTTTTGAGCGTATGGTGACCTACATCTACATGATCAATGGTGTGAGCATCTACTACGCCGAGAGCATGGAGAGCATTGCCGAAAATCTGCGTGAGGTAAAGCCCCAGATCTTCACGACCGTGCCGCGTTTGTTGGAGAAAGTGTACGACAAGATCGTGGCGAAAGGCCACGAGTTGGAAGGCGCAAAGAAAAGCTTGTTTTTCTGGGCCTTGAACCTAGGTCTGAAGTACGACACGCAGCAAAGCCAAGGCTTCCTCTACAATACCCAGCTGACGTTGGCCAATAAGCTCATCTTCAATAAGTGGCGCGAGGCGCTGGGCGGAGAGTTGCGCTGTATTGTGTCGGGCGGCGGAGCCTTACAGCCGCGTTTGGCGCGGGTGTTCTGGGCGGCGGGCATTCGGGTGATGGAAGGCTACGGTCTGACCGAGACCTCGCCCGTTATTGCTGTGGGCGGCTACGAACCTGAAAACAACATGATTGGCACCGTTGGACCGCTGATTGACAACGTAGAGGTTAAGCTTGCGCCCGACGGCGAGATTTTGACCCGATCAGCAT
The DNA here is from genome assembly GCF_035609205.1 of Hymenobacter sp. GOD-10R. Classification (NCBI taxonomy): domain Bacteria; kingdom Pseudomonadati; phylum Bacteroidota; class Cytophagia; order Cytophagales; family Hymenobacteraceae; genus Hymenobacter; species Hymenobacter sp. GOD-10R. The sequence goes on along the minus strand of NZ_CP141184.1, from coordinate 5,588,930 downwards.
CGGTGATGAAAGGCTACTACAACCGCCCCGACCTCACCAAAGAGACCATCGACGCCGATGGCTGGTTTCACACCGGCGACATCGGCGAATTCGTGAATGGTCGTTTCCTGAAAATCACCGACCGCAAGAAGGAGATGTTCAAAACTTCGGGTGGCAAGTATATCGCACCCCAGGTGATTGAAGGGAAAATGAAGGAGTCGCCGCTAGTGGAGCAGGTGATGGTGGTGGGTGCCGACCAGAAGTTTCCGGCTGCGCTGGTAATACCGTCGTTCGATGACCTGCGTAACTGGTGCAAGCGCAACAACGTGGAGTGCAGCGGTTCAGCAGAAGAGCTGGTGAAAAACGAGCAAGTGGTAAAGCTCTACGAGGATTTGGTGAAGAAATACAACCAAAACTTCGCCCATTGGGAGCAGGTCAAGAAGATTGTGCTGCTGCCGCGCCTTTGGACCGTGGAAACCGGTGAAATGACGCCTACCATGAAGCTGAAGCGGAAAATTATCACGGAGAACAACAAAGAACTGATCGAGAGCCTGTATCATCAGGGCGTACATCACTGAAGTAGCTAGGCTGCTATAAGCAAGGGTCAACGACAAGCTAATGACCAAAGCTGTCGTTGACCCTAACTTTTTTCTCTTAAATTAGTATGCAAGCATACTATATTCTTTGTAGATTTACCGGACTTCGCCCCTCCTATGAAACCGGAAGAAACCGTTGATTATAACATCAAAGTAGCCTGGCACGCTATTTCACGCATGTACAATGCGCAAGCTGCCAAGTACGACATTACGACCAGTATTGGCTTCGTGCTGCTGAATATTGATCAGGAAAATGGTACGCCCGCTACTAAGATTGCGCCGCTGCTTGGGCTCGAGACACGCAGCCTGACGCGCATTCTGCGCAGCATGGAGGAGAAAGGCCTGATCTACAAACAAGCTGATCAGTTAGATAAACGCTCGGTGCGCATCTTTCTGACACCAGAAGGCTTGAAGAAAAAGGAAATCTCGCGGCAGACGGTACGTCACTTCAATCTGAAGATCCGCGAGAAAGTTTCTCAATCGCAGCTCGACGTGTTCTTCAAAGTAGTTGGGCAGATCAGCGGCATGATTGAAGGCAAAACGCTGTTCGACGATTTTATTCTGAAGCCTCACCCTGAGAAAACTTCTGCCTAGGCTAGGGAGAAGTTTCCTCAATTATTTCTTCGCTCATTCTCTCACCCACTTCCTTTCTGGAATGAACCGAACCATCAAGAAAGTTGCCGTGCTCGGCTCCGGCGTTATGGGGTCGCGCATTGCGTGCCACTTCGCCAACATTGGCGTGCAAGTGCTGCTACTCGACATTGTGCCCCGCGAGCTGACGGCCGACGAACAAGCCAAAGGCCTGACGCTGGAAGCCCCCGCCGTGCGCAACCGCATCGTAAACAGCTCCTTGCAGGCTGCCGTGGCGAGTAACCCCTCGCCGCTCTACCGCAAGGCAGATGCTACCCGCATCAAAACGGGTAACTTCGACGACAACCTAAAAGATATTGCCTCCTGCGACTGGGCCATTGAGGTCGTGGTCGAGCGCCTTGATATCAAGCAGAGCTTGTACGAGAAGGTCGAGAAGGTTCGCAAGCCTGGCACCCTCATTACGTCGAACACTTCCGGCATTCCGATTCACCTGCTGGCGGAAGGACGTTCCGACGACTTCAAGAAAAACTTCTGCGGCACGCACTTCTTCAATCCGCCCCGCTACCTGAAGTTGCTTGAAGTTATACCAACGCCGGAGACTGATCCGGCTGTGGTTGATTTCCTGATGCACTACGGCGACTTGTACCTAGGTAAGACCACCGTGCTGGCCAAAGACACGCAAGGCTTCATTGCTAACCGTGTGGGCGTGTTTGCCATGCTCGACGTGATGCAGAACATGCAGAAGCTAGGTCTGACGGTAGAAGAAGTCGACAAGCTCACCGGGCCAGTAATTGGCCACGCGAAGTCTGCTACCCTGCGCACGTCGGATGTCGTAGGGCTGGACACGACTATTAACGTGACCAACGGCCTAGCCCAAGGTCTGCCAAACGACGAAGCTAAAGAAGTATTCCAGTTGCCTGACTTCGTGCAGAAGATGGGCGAGAACAAGTGGCTTGGCGATAAAACTGGCCAGGGCTTCTACAAGAAGGTGAAAGGGGAGGGCGGCAAGTCCGAAATCTACGCCCTCGACCTAGCTACGATGGAGTACAAGCCGAGTCAGAAGGTGAAGTTCCCTACGCTGGAGTCTACTAAACTCATCGAAAAGCTGTCGGACCGCTATAAGGTGCTGGTTGGCGGCAAAGACAAGGCGGGCGAGTTTTACCGGAAGATGTTCGCGGGCTTGTTTGCTTACGTGAGCAACCGCATCCCCGAAATCACCGACGCGCTTTATAAGATTGATGATGCGCTACGAGCTGGTTTTGGCTGGGAGCAAGGCCCTTTCGAAACCTGGGATGCCCTAGGTGTGCAGAAAGGCTTGGAGCTGGCTAAAGCGGAAGGCAAAACGGTAGCGCCGTGGGTGGAGGAGATGCTAGCTGCCGGCAACTCGACTTTCTATAAAGTATCGGAGCAAGGCGCGAAGCAATTCTATGACCCCGAGTCGAAGAGCTACCAAGCTATTCCGGGCGTCGAGAACTTTATCATTCTCGAAAACCTGCGCTCGGCCGGCAAAGTGTTGTGGAAGAACTCGGGCGCCAGCGTTATCGACTTAGGTGACGGCATCTTGAACGTGGAGTTCCATAGCAAGATGAACGCCATGGGCTCGGATGTGATTCAAGGCCTGATGAAAGGCGTAGACATGGCTGAGCAAGGCTATGAAGGGTTGGTTGTCGGTAACGACGCGCCGAACTTCTCGGCGGGCGCTAACCTAGGTCTGGTGTACATGTTTGCGCTGGAGCAGGATTACGACGAACTGAACCTGATGATTCGGCAGTTCCAGCAAGCCATGATGCGCATGCGCTACAGCAGCATTCCGGTAGTGGGCGCGCCGCACGGTTTGAGCCTAGGTGGCGGCTGCGAGCTGAACCTGCACTGCGACCGAGTAGTAGCGGCTGCCGAAACCTACATGGGTCTCGTGGAATTCGGCGTAGGCCTGATTCCCGGTGGTGGCGGTACCAAGGAAATGACCTTGCGCACAGCAGCTAAGTACGAGGAAGGCGAGCCAGAATTTAACCTGCTGCGCAACACCTACATGACCATCAGCACGGCCAAGGTTTCGACGTCGGCCGCCGAAGCCTTCGACCTAGGTTTCATGCGTCGTGGCGACGAAGTGGCGGTGAACAGCAACCGCGTTATTGCCCAAGCCAAAGCCGCCGCGCTGGAGCTAGCGAGTGCGGGCTACACCCAGCCCACGCAGAAAACCAACATCAAAGTGCACGGCACGGGTGCGCTAGCCATGTTCCTGACTGGTGTGCATGCCATGCGGGAAGGCAACTACATTTCCGATCATGATGTTAAGATAGCGAACAAGCTAGCCTACGTCATGACCGGCGGAGACCTGTCGTACCCGACGGAAGTGAGCGAACAGTACTTGCTGGATTTGGAGCGCGAAGCCTTCCTCAGCCTGTGTGGCGAGCGGAAAACGCTGGAACGTATTCAGAGCATTCTGACCACCGGCAAGCCCTTGAGAAACTAGCGCTAGGCTAGCTCTGATTCTCTACTTTCTTCAAGACTAAAAACATGAACGCATATATCGTAGCTGGCTACCGCACAGCGGTTGGGAAAGCAACCCGCGGTGGCTTCCGTTTCACGCGTCCCGATGACCTTGCTGCCGAGGTCATTAAGCACTTGGTTGCTTCTGTGCCTCAGTTAGATCCGGCACGCATTGATGATGTAATCGTCGGTAATGCAGTACCCGAGGCCGAGCAAGGTTTGCAAATGGGCCGCATGATTTCACTATTGGCGCTGCCCATCAACGTGCCTGGCCTGATCGTGAACCGCTATTGCGGCTCGGGCATCGAAACCATTGCCATGGCGGCCGGCAAGATTACGGCTGGCATGGCCGACTGCATTATTGCGGGCGGCACTGAAAGCATGAGCATGGTGCCCACCGTTGGCTGGAAAACGGTTCCGAACTACAAGCTAGCTCAACTGCATCCTGATTACTACATCGGCATGGGCTTGACAGCTGAAGCGGTGGCAAATGACTACAAGATTTCGCGTCAGGACCAGGACGAATTCTCTTACAACTCGCACCAGAAAGCCATTAAGGCCATCAAGGAAGGCAAGTTCAAGAAGCAGATTCTGCCGATTACGGTAGATGAAACCTACGTCGATCAGGCTACAGGCAAGAAGAAAACCCGTTCGTTCGTGGTAGACACCGACGAGGGCCCACGCGCTGATACCTCCATGGAGGCCTTGGCACGCCTCAAGCCTGTGTTCGCAGCCAACGGCACGGTTACAGCTGGCAACTCTTCTCAAACCTCCGACGGTGCCGCATTCGTGCTCGTAATGTCGGAGCGTATGGTAAAGGAGCTAAATCTGGAGCCAATTGCCCGTATGGTAGCCTATGCTTCGGAAGGCGTAGACCCACGCATCATGGGTATGGGGCCAATCAAAGCCGTGCCGAAAGTGCTGAAGCAAGCCAACATGCAGCTAGCCGACATCGACTTAATCGAGCTGAATGAAGCTTTTGCTTCTCAATCCATTGCCGTAACACGCGAGCTAGGTATCGACCCCGATAAGCTCAACGTGAACGGCGGCGCCATTGCCCTAGGTCACCCGCTGGGTTGCTCGGGTGCCAAGCTCAGCATTCAATTATTCGACGAACTGCGCGAGCGAGGCCAGAAGTACGGCATGGTCACAGCCTGTGTAGGTGGTGGCCAGGGTGTAGCTGGTATTTATGAGCTGCTAAAGTAATCTAACGTAGGTAAAGCCAGTCTGCTTGCCTTGAAAAAACGACTGCGTAAAAAGAAATACCTAGGTGAGTTTTACATCCAACAATGGTGGATCTCCTGTACGTTTCAGCTAGGCTTGAGTGAAGCTAGAGTGAGTGAGATAAAGGAGCAATTTTCAGAGTTGGCTAACGAACAAAGATTCTTTGTCTTTATAGCAGGCAATGCCGAAAGTTGTTCATTCATTCTCGATGGTACTCGACACTACAAAACACCTACTGAAACGCAGCGTCAGGTAATGTCTTCTTTCTTGCAGAACATACCCGAGGTCGTCAGCATCGAAGACCACGGGCTAGGCCAACTGTAATTAAAATCAAAGAACAACAAAAAGAAAACCCCGCGAAACCGGGGTTTTCTTTCCTCAAAATAGGCTGCAAGCCTAACAAATTTTCGTAAATTAGAACCTTCTTCCCCTTTCATATTCAACGCTCACCCAGCCATGGAAGTATCAAACAAAGCAGTCATCAAAGGCGGCGAGTTTATCATCAAAGAAACCGACGCCCAAGACGTTTTCACACCCGCTGAGTTCTCCGAAGAGCAGCGCCTGATGTATCAGACTTGCCTCGACTTCGTGAACAACGAGGTAAACCCGCTTCTGGAGCGCCTCGACAACCACGAAGAAGGTCTGATGGAAGACCTCATGAAAAAAGCTGGTGAGCTAGGTCTGTTCGGCGTGAGCATCCCGGCGGAGTACGGCGGTTTCGACATGGACTTTAACACGGCCCTGCTCGTGACCGAAGGCGTGGGTGGCGGCCACTCGTTCCCAGTAGCTTTCGCGGCTCATACTGGTATCGGTATGCTGCCGATTCTGTACTTCGGCACCGAGGAGCAGAAGCAAAAGTATATTCCGAAGCTAACGACTGGTGAGTGGATCGGGGCCTATTGCCTCACCGAGCCCGGCTCTGGTTCCGACGCTCTGGGCGCCCGTAGCAAAGCCGTGCTAAGCGAGGACGGCCAGAGCTATGTTTTGAACGGCCAGAAGATGTGGATTACGAACGCAGGCTTCGCGCATGTGTTCATCGTATTTGCACAAGTTGATGGCGACAAGTTCACCGGCTTCATCGTAGAGCGCGACACGCCTGGTTTGTCCTTCGGCAACGAGGAGCACAAAATGGGTATCCGTGGCTCTTCGACCCGTCAAGTCTTCCTTTCTGATGTGAAGGTGCCAAAGGAAAATGTGCTGGGTGAGATTGGCAAAGGCCACCTCATTGCGTTCAATATCCTGAACATTGGCCGTATTAAGCTAGCAGCTGCTTGCCTAGGTGCTACGAAGCGCGTAGTAACTACTAGCGTGAAGTATGCCAATGAGCGAGTGCAGTTCAAGTTGCCGATTTCCAAGTTCGGCGCTATTCGCCACAAGTTAGCTGAGCAGGCCATCCGCACGTATGCAGTCGAGTCAGCTATCTACCGCGCTGGCATGGACATTCACCGTATGGAGCAAGAGCTGCTCGCCCAAGGCAAGAGTCACAGCGAAGCGCTGCTAGGTGCCGCCCGCGAGTTTGCCGTTGAGTGCGCTATGTTGAAGGTAGAAGGCTCTGAAGTGCTTGACTTCGTGGTAGATGAAGGCGTGCAGATTTTTGGTGGATACGGCTTCTCGGCCGATTACCCAATGGACCGCGCTTACCGCGACTCGCGTATCAACCGCATCTTCGAAGGCACCAACGAGATCAACCGAATGCTAGCCGTCGATATGATCTTGAAAAAGGGTCTGAAAGGTGAGCTAGATCTGATGGGTCCTGCTCAAGCCGTGCAGCAAGAACTAATGGCTATTCCAGACTTTGGCGCCGAAGAGCCTACTGGACTGTTTGCCACCGAGCACAAAACTATCAAGAACCTTAAGAAAGCTATCCTGATGGTAGCCAGCACAGCCGTTCAGAAGTACATGAACTCGTTGGCTAAAGAGCAGGAAGTGCTGATGAACATCGCCGACATGGCTATCAAGGTATATACTGCCGAAAGCACCGTGCTCCGTGTGGAGAAAGAAGCTGGCGAAAAAGGCGAGGAAGCACTGGCGAACCAGATCGATATTGCTCGTGTGTACTTGTCTGACGCCGTCGATTTGGTGAATAAGTTTGGCAAAGACGCCATTGCCTCCATGACCGAAGGAGATGAGCAGCGCCTGTTAGCTCTAGGCTTGAAGCGCTTTACCAAAGCCGAGCTGTTCAATGCCAAAGAAGCACGCCGTCGCATTGCGTCTGCTATGATCGAGGCAAACGAGTACGTATACTAAGCTAGCCTAGGTACTCAACTAAATACAAAAAGGCCACTCCTGACTTAGGAGCGGCCTTTTTGTATTCTGTAGTAGGGCAAACTTGATTACTTTAACACAATCTTATTCAACATTAGGGCAGCCGACTTCTTACTAGGACGGCTTACACCGATAAGTGTTTGCGCATCGAGCCACGCCGTAAAGTCTTTGACGTAAGCTAGCTGCTGGTCACTTGCCACTTTTAATCCGAGACCTTTCGCGGGCTGTACAACACCGGTCTGGGCATTCACCGAGCGCACATATAAGTCCGACTTGCCCTTGATCTTTTCTTGCGTCAAAAGCTGAACGTTGGGACCAAATACGGTGGCTTTATAGCCAATACCTGCAAATGACTCCGCTGGCGGTGCTACTTGGTCTTTGGCAATGATGGTGTGCCAGGTAGGAGCTTCGAATTCGTTGTAGCCAAACAGGTGCAGTTCCTTAGTCCGGACAGGTGACTCGTCGCCACCTTCCTCGTATTTCTTCTCCGCCACGAGTACAAGTTGCTTTTCTTCAGTGAGCAGTATGTCAGAGAGATAAATGTCTTCTAAGCGCTTGCTACTACCCTGGGTTGCTTTGTTTACTTCAGCTAGGTACTCGGGTGTAAACCGGAACTCATCCGCAAACTTCATAGTGCCCTCGCCATTAAAGTCAAACTTCACCAGTTTCAAGCTGTAATACTGACCTGTTAGGCGCTCGGTGCAAATAGCAGCGACATACAAATTGTTATCCGCCTGCGTCGAAATTTTGGTATCAAATACCGTGATGGCCTTACCTCCGAAGCTACCGCCTACAGCTACCGACATTACTTTTACATCTTGATTGTCATTGCGGTAGCGACGCACACTAAGCTTCTTCATCTCATCACTGATAATAGTGACGTATTGTGTGCCATCATTGCCCAGCGAAACGGTAGGGGAGAAGAAGGAGCCTAGGTCGTGGAAGTCGTAGGTGCGGTCTTTGAGCTTGGCAAGCTGCTCGTCATACACACTTGCTGTGATAGCGCGAATCTGCTCCTCGCGGGTTGCATAGCTCCAGGCTACCAGCTTCGTGCCGTTGGGCGAAAAAGCCACTCCCGGATGCCGGTCGCGGGCTCCTGTTTCCACGAGCTTTTTGAGTGGTGCTTTCTGTCCAGTAGCTAGGTCAATTGCCTGCGCCGATAAGGTCTGGGATGCATTCGTTTTGCTATAAATAACAACGAGCGCCTGCCGAGTACCGCACGCGAAGCCATCGATACGCTCGGCATCTGAGACCGGCACTGTAGCCGACCAGGTTTTTTGTAAATCAGCGCTGTAGCGTTCGACGGCGTATTCAGTAGCTGACTTGTGCGCCAATATCAGGAAGCTGCCACCGGCAAGGGACAATGTTTTCTGCGGTACACGCTGGTTATAACGATCATCTGACCGCTCGGGTAAGTAGCTAAACGGAACAGATTTTACTTTCTGCGCCTGTGCTGTGCCGGATACTAAATTGAGGCATAAAAGGTAGCTAAGTAGAAGAATGGTAACCCGCACAACAATAATCAGTTAAGTGAAACAGTTTAAGTAAAAGCGAAAAAACTTTGCCAAAGGCAACAACCAAACCTAATCTTCCATCGTAAAATGCGTCGTTTGAACGGGTATATTAGGAGATGCTTATTTATTTACATTTCCTTAATACCAACACAACGATCCGTCAGAGACAAAGCCTTTACCTTAGCGGTAGGTAGGAGAGTGGTGATAAATCTGGCGAAATTTATAAAATCTAGGTTTTTTACACAGAGTTGCTGTGTACAGCCTTGGGTACGAAATGTTGAGCTTACGGATGAGATATTGGCAACGTGTTGATTTTCTAACTCTTCTGCCTACTTATTATGTAGTTCAACACTTTGGCCTTAACTTTGCCCCGCTATAGGCATAATCCAAGTAGTTAAGAATTATGAAATCGTTACTTCGTTTTGCTCTGCTTTTCGCGCTTATTATCGTCGGTAAGCTCACCAAGCAGTCCGTTATTGCCCGGGATACTGCAAAGCTGTTACACCGTAATACTTCTTTGTTAATGCCAACCAGATCTTTCTTCACGCGCCAGGTGTCACTGCCAATAGCACCTGTTAGCTCCGAGCAGTTTTGGCGTACCAATGACAAGTTAGAGCAGCAAGTTCAGTTTGAGTAAGCGACTTATAGTCGCTTTTTTTATGGTAGCCGCAAACTAAAATTTAGCTGATGCGGCTCCAGTTTACGGCTGTTGCAGGTAGTGATTCTATGTGCCTCCGGATGTTAAAATTCTCTGGTTTGGCCAGATCCGGATCATCATCTAGCAGCTGTTGGGCAGCTGCTCTCGACTCGCTCAGGATGCGTCCATCTTTGGCTAAGTCGGCAATAAGTAGGTCTAGCACACCACTCTGCTGAGTGCCCATCAGGTCGCCAGGGCCACGTAGCTTCAAATCAATGTCGGCAATTTCAAAGCCGTTGTTGGTTCGCACCATGGTTTCGAGGCGGATACGACTGTCTTTACTCAGCTTGTAGCCGGTCATCAGAATACAATAGCTCTGCTCAGCACCACGGCCGACCCGGCCCCGTAGCTGATGCAGCTGAGAAAGACCGAACCGCTCCGCGCTTTCAATAACCATCACCGATGCATTCGGGACGTTGACGCCTACTTCGATTACGGTAGTAGCAACCATGATCTGCGTCTCTCGCTTCAAAAAGCGTTGCATTTCAAAGTCCTTTTCCTCCGCCCGCATACGGCCGTGCACGACGCTGATCTGAAACTCGGGAAAGGCTCGTGCTACACTTTCATAGCCGTCCGTGAGGTCTTTGTAATCCATTGTCTCGCTCTCTTCGATGAGCGGGTACACAATGTATACTTGCCGGCCTAGGTTGATTTGGTCACGCAAAAACTGAAACACTTTCAAGCGGTTAGCATCGTACCGATGTACCGTCACGATGGGTTTACGACCCGCCGGTAGCTCATCAATTACAGACACGTCGAGGTCGCCATACAGCGTCATGGCCAGCGTACGCGGAATGGGCGTGGCCGTCATGACCAACACGTGCGGAATGATACTGGGGTTCTTCTGCCAAAGCTTCGATCGTTGCGCTACGCCAAAACGGTGCTGCTCATCCATGATGGTCAGACCTAGGTTGCGGAACTGCACCACATCTTCGAGTAGGGCGTGTGTGCCTACCAGCATGTGCATTTCTCCGCTCCGCAACTGCTCGTGCAACACGCGTCGCTCACTCGTGCGTGAAGAGCCAGTAAGCTTGCCTAGCTTGATGCCGAGCTGATCAGCGTACTGCTTTAAGCCAACGTAGTGCTGATCGGCCAAAATCTCGGTGGGGGCCATCAAGCAGCTTTGAGCACCGTTGTCGGCGGCCATTAACATAGAAATAAATGCCACAATCGTTTTACCCGAGCCCACATCACCCTGCAGCAGCCGGTTCATCTGCTTGCCCGAGCAAAAATCTTTGTAGATGTCGTGGATAACCCGCTTTTGAGCACCAGTCAGGTCAAAGGTTAAGTGGTTCTTGTAGAAGTCTACAAGAGAAGGAACCTCCCTGAAAATTTGCCCAGCTAACGTCACTTTGCGCTGCGTTTTCTGGCGTAGCAGCTTAAGCTGAACGTAAAATAGCTCCTCAAACTTAAGCCGAAATCGAGCTGCCTGCAGCAGCTCGGTACTTTGCGGAAAGTGTATTTGCTGAAGTGCATCCGCCTTACTCATCAGCCCATAGTGCCGCACCAGTTCCGGCGACAACGATTCCTGGATGTGCGGAACAGCAAGCTTAAGCAAGTCGGCCACCATGCGCATAATAGCTTTGCTATCAACGCGATGATAGTTCTTTAGCTTTTCGGTGGTGTTATAAACAGGCTGTAGAAAGCTCTGGCCTGCTTTGGCTTCGGTTACTTCCTCCAGCTCTGGGTGCGACATCTGTGGCTTGCCGTTGAAGAAAGTTGGCTTACCAAAAACGATGTACTCTTGATGGTTTTTAACGATGTTTTGAAGCCACTTTACTCCTTTGAACCACACAAGTTCTAGTTCACCACTCGCATCCGCTACTTTCGCCACAAGGCGTTGTTTAGGGCCTTCGCCCAATATTTCGCGTCCGCGCAAAATGCCTTTCACTTGCACATAAGGCAAGTCGTCGTGCAGGTCGACGATGTTATAAAACTGAGTACGGTCGAGGTAGCGAAAGGGGTAGCGCTGAATAAGGTCGCCGTAAGTGAAAATTTCTAGCTCCTTCTGCAAGAGCTGAGCACGTTGCGTGCCTACCCCCCGCAAATTCTCAATCTTGGTATTAAAAAAACTCATGTGTTCAGTTGACAACTACCAAGTAACACGTGACTGGAAAAATGTGAGCAGCTGTATCGCAAAACTACTTTTATCAAATGTTAGTTGATAGATGAGAATCGATTACTTGTACTGCAACGTGTTGAGCAGGCGTACAATATCTTTCTTGACGTAGTCGATGACGGGCGCTAGCGAATCGTTGGATGTAGCAGTTGGGAAGTATAGTGCGCCGCGGAAGAAGTGTCGTGTGCTGTCAGTCGTATAAAACTGGAATTGACTAGGTACTTCGCCGGACAACTCAAATACCGATACACGCATTCCATTTGGCGTTTGTAACACTTTTTCATCAATGGCAGAAGCCTTGATCTGGTGCTTGCTCGTGAGTTTGCGCGCGTCCTCCAAAAGCTTGTTAAACACCTGCGGATTGCGATTTATGGCGGCGTAGGTAATCTGCACGCTGGCATGATACTGCGGGTAGTACAAGTTAATCCAGTGCGGCTGAGCTAGGTAAGACGAGTCGCGAAGTACCCGCGCATAGCGTGAGTACTCAAACGTATAAGGATGACCCGGGGCCAGTTGCTGGTAGCTATGCGGGGGCAAGTCAATCCGGTTATAGCCCTTTGGCTTGGGCGTGTAATCGGAAGTAGAAGTGCAGGCAACAAGTAGAAGCCCGGTCAGCGCAAAGCATGCGGAACGCAGAAATGAAAATGGTAGCATTCGAAAAATGCGGGTTTACTTCTCAAAGGTAGCCCGAAACGGCTGGCTCTGGCACCAATAACGCAAAAAGCCCCAGCTACGTGCCGGGGCTTTGCTAAAGAAAAATTTATGCCCTTTTAAGGGAGGTAAATTAAAAAGGAAGTTGATCGAGTTCCGGTTCTTGCCGGAACGTTTGTGCCTCTGGAGCCGCAGCGTCGGTGACAGGCTCAGCTTGTTGGTCTGCCTGCGGCCGGCCACCTAGCATGGTTAGCTCCTCGGCTACTATCTCGGTGATGTAGCGCGTCTGGTTATCCTTGTCCTGGTATTGCCGCGTCCGGATACGACCTTCAAGATACACCTGTTGTCCTTTGCGCAGGTACTTTTCGGCTACCTCTGCCAAGTCACGCCACAGGGCAACGTTGTGCCACTCCGTCCGCTCAACACGGTTACCACTTTTATCTTTGTAGTAATCATTGGTGGCGAGCGTAAACCGGGCTACTGTAGTACCTCCTTCGAGGTGACGTACTTCCGGATCTTTGCCTAAGTTTCCAACCAAAATTACTTTGTTAACTCCTGCTGCCATACTTGCTAAAAAGGCTGTTTAAAGAAGAGAATAGGGTTATTTTCTTCTTTAAAGATACCAAAATAGCGTCAATTTGCCAAGCCAAAAAGCTCCTAAAAACTCGTCTTTTGCAAGTAATTAACGATGAGAATAGGCTTGGGTAATTGCTCTGCTTCAGCGGCGGTAAAGGGGGCTAAGCCTGACCCAATAAGGGCCTCGTCAGGCAATGGTTCGCTTAACCAAATGGGTTGAAACTTCGCCTCTACTTTCTGATGACTGAGTACGTGTCGGTACGTTTCGGTAGGCTCTGCCACCCGGTTAGTAGCAACAGTACCACCTAGCTTTTCCACGGCTTCTAGAACTTCTACTGCAGGTAATGTAGGCGCGTCTGTTTCGGTTAGTGCGAAATCGTAGAGCCCCTGCCAGATATCTTTTGCTGCGCGTTTGCGCAGATAGATTGTGTCGCCATAGCGAAGCACCAGGTAGTGGAAATAGCGAGTGCGTCCGGCTTTGGCCTTGCTCTTCACCGGTAGCTCGTTTACCATTCCGTGCTGGAAGGCAAAGCACTGGCTCTGTAGCGGGCAGAACAGGCAATCTGGATTAACGGGGGTACACTGAATAGCTCCGAACTCCATGATAGCCTGGTTGAACTGATCTGGCGCGTCAGCTGAAATCAGGGAGTCGGCTAGCTGCTGAAACTGCTTGCGTGTTGCCGGCGCCGCAATGTCGGCCGTTATGCCAAATACCCGCGCCAGCACCCGATAAACGTTACCATCGAGCACCGCTACCTTTTCACCAAAGGCAAAGGAGGCAATTGCCGCCGCCGTGTACTGGCCCACGCCACGCAGCTTCAGTAGTTCCGCATACGTATTCGGAAACTGGCCATCATACTCACGCACTACTTGTTGGGCCGTATGGTGCATGTTGCGAGCCCGCGAATAGTAGCCTAGGCCCTGCCAGTGACGAAGTACTTCGTCTTCAGACGCCGCGGCTAGGTCATGAACAATAGGATAGGTAGTGATGAAATCGTGGTAGTAGGGGAGCCCTTGGCGAACACGAGTTTGTTGCAGAATGACTTCGGAAAGCCAGATGGCATAAGGGTCGCGGGTCTGGCGCCAAGGCAAATCGCGTCGATGGCGCGGGTACCAATCCAATAAAACTGGCGCGAAATATGAATGAGCGGGAACGGAATGATTAGTGGTCAAGTTTTTGAATCAGAAAGGCTTGCCGGAAGGTCGACAGCTAAAGTTGGTTTAGAATAGAAGTATTGTAAAACCAAAAAAGGGGGCTACCTTTGTGGCCCTAATTCCAAAGCGAACAGCTTACCGGGCAAGGGCTTACGTTTCAGAATGACATTTTTTGCCCAACACATTTTTTTCACTACATAGTACACTTACCAGCGTGACTAAAGCAGAAGTAATCGCCGAAATCGCCGACAAGACCGGCATTGAAAAAGCAGACGTTTCGGCTACCGTAGAGGCCTTTTTCAAAGTTGTGAAGGATTCGATGGCCGATGGCAGCAACATCTACGTGCGCGGCTTTGGAAGCTTCGTAAACAAGAAACGGGCAAAGAAAGTCGCCCGGAACATCTCGAAAAATACGTCGATCATCATCGACGAGCACTTCATTCCTAGCTTCAAGCCTTCGAAAACCTTCATCAGCAAGATTAAGAACAGCAAGAAGATTAAGGAAGAAGCGCAAGCCTAAAATCGTTTCTTCGTAACATTGCCGGCCGTGCCGCCGGGCATTCCACAACTGGGAGCCCGGCGGCCTGCTTTTTCCTCATGGCTCGTTCTTCTTCGCATCAATTTATTGTTCTGACCGTTGCTGTTGCCTTAACAGCGGGTTTGTTTCTATTGCCGAAGGTAATTGTTAAGCCTAAGGAAGGAAAAGGAGAGCTTACGCAAGATGCAGCTCGTACGGCTAACCGAGACGGCGGCGGACCTGCGGTAAACGGGTCTAAGGCAGTTGCTTCATCGGGTGAACAGCCTACGGTTGCGGCTGGGGCAACGCCAGAACAGCCGCACATGGCTATTGGTGCCACTCAGCGACGTGAACTCAGTCAGTTGCTGCACAAGTACAATGCGGAAGGAGATCCTACAGCTAAGCTCCGCCTAGCTACCGATCTGGCCGTCAAGTACAAAGCTGCTGAGAAGTTCGATAGCGCCGGTTATTACTACGAGCAAGTAGCACAGGCTCGGCCTGGCGAACAAGCTTGGAAACGGGCCGCTGACGAATACTTTGAAGCGTTTAGCTTTGCTGCAACGGAAGAGCGCGCTAAGCTTCTGGGCGCTAAAGTAAGAGATCTGTACGATCGGGTGCTGAAAAACAACCCCGATAACCTTGACGCTAAGACCAACCTAGGTATGGCCTATATGGCGAGCGACAATCCGGTGCAAGGCGTTACCTTGTTGCGAGAAGTACTCGCTACTGATCCTCGCAACGAGAAAGCACTGTACAACTTGGGCGTGCTGTCTATTCAAAGTAACCAGTACGACCGAGCCGTAGAACGTTTCCGTGAGTTAATCAAAGTAAACCCAGATAACGTAAACGGACAGTTTTATCTAGGAGTGGCACTAGCTCAAACAGGCGCTAAAGAAGAGGCGAAAGCCGCTTTCTTGAAGGCCAAAAGCTTGAGCACAGATCCTAGTCTTGCCGCCTCGGTAGACGAGCAGCTTCAAAAACTACAGTAGAGAAACATTGTTCTATGGTTCAGCTAATAGGTGAGTAGTAGTTAAGCAATTCTCTAAAACAGAATTTGCTATTTTGCAGTCACTTTATTTGGTGCGATCATTCTCAACATCAAGTCATTTAACAATCAACCACTTAACCTCAAAAACACATGCCCTGCGGTAAAAAAAGAAAGCGTCATAAGATTGCTACCCACAAACGGAAAAAACGCCTACGTAAGAACCGTCATAAGAAGAAGTAAGCCCTCAGGGGTATGCTGGCGGGACTTTTCTCATAATTAGTATCCCGCTTATCTCTCATTTAGTATCCCCGAGAGTGGCTATAAGTTTACTTTCCTGCTGCTTAGAAGGGAAGCTGGCGCACTGCGCTGGCTTCCCTTTGTGGGTTTCAGGCGGTGAGCAAGACCACCTTAAAGGGAAATACTATAACTACCGATACATTGAGTAACGAATTAGTCATTAATTCTACTCAGGAAGGAGAACGAATTGCTCTGCTTCAGGATAAGCGGCTTATCGAATACCATTTCGACCGCAACGACACCAACTATTCTGTTGGTGACATTTTCCTGGGCACTGTCAAGAAAGTTATGCCCGGTCTGAACGCAGCGTTCATTGACATTGGGTACCAGAAGGACGCTTTTCTACACTATGGCGACCTAGGGGAACAATTTCCCTCGCTCACCAAATGGGTGAAAGGTGTTCAATCGCAGAAAATTACCGTCGGGGCTCTGAAGAATTTTCAGTTAGAAGGGCCACTCGATAAAGTCGGTAAGGCTGCCGACGTGCTCAAGAAGGGCCAGCAAATGCTGGTTCAGATTGTAAAAGAGCCTATCTCGACGAAAGGTCCGCGCCTTTCAACGGATATTTCAATGGCGGGTCGTTACCTCGTACTCGTACCATTTTCCAATACTATCAGCATTTCCAAAAAGATTGTAAGCAAGACAGAGCGTGAGCGCCTTAAGCGGCTCATTGCTTCTATCAAGCCCGACAATTTTGGTGTCATTATCCGTACCGTAGCCGAAGGTCGTGAGGTAGCGGAGCTCGATAAGGATATGCAGAGCATGGTAGCTAATTGGGAACAGCTCTTCCAGACCCTACGCACCGCTAAGGAGCGTGACAAAATACTGGGAGAATTGGGCCGCACTAGCTCTATGATTCGTGATATGCTTAACGAGTCGTTCGATGCCATTACGGTAGACTCGGCGCCGATGTACGAGGAGATGCATGGGTATTTGGAGAAGATTGCGCCCGATAAAGTGAACCTGCTACGCCACTACACTGGTAAGGTGAAGTTGTTTGAGCAGGTTAATATCGAGAAGCAGCTAAAAACGCTTTTTGGCAAGACCGTAACTGTGCCCGGCGGGGGCTACCTCGTTATTGAGCACACGGAAGCGTTGCACGTGATTGACGTAAACTCGGGCAACAAGAGCAACCAAGAAAACGATCAGGAAGCTACTGCCTTAGCCGTAAACCTAGCCGCGGCCAAGGAAGTAGCGCGCCAATTACGCTTGCGTGATATGGGCGGCATTATCGTCGTCGACTTTATTGATATGAAGTCGCCTGAGAGCCGTAAGAAAGTGGAAGATGCCGTAAAGGACATCATGAAAGCGGATAAAGCACGCTTCACTATTCTACCCATTACCAAATTTGGCTTGCTACAGATTACGCGGCAGCGGGTACGCCCTGCCGAGAACATTGTGACCGGCGAAGTATGCCCGACTTGCGGAGGTACGGGCAAAATATCGGCTTCTATTTTGGTGACCGACGAAATTGACAACAGCATCGAAGATTTGCTGGTGACACAAAATCAATCGGGCATCACTTTGTTTGTACACCCATTCTTGCATGCTTACTATACCAAAGGATTGGTGTCGAAGCAAATGAAGTGGTATTTGAAATACTACAAGTGGGTGAAGGTGATGAAAGATACCAGCTTAGGCCTCACTGATTACCGGATTGAAGACGAGCGCGGCGAAGAGATTGAAATACATTCTTCGGCTGCCGCAATGGCTCGTTTGCAAGACCGCGAAGTAGAGATCACAGATTAACGGTTTTTCTGCGAAAACCCTCCTGAATAAGAAGAAAGCCCGTGTTGCTCTGGAATGAGCAGCACGGGCTTTTTCGCAAGAAGCTAGGTTACGAAACGAAGCTTAGAACTTAATACCTAGGTCCAAAGCAAACTCGTTATTCTTGATGGTCACGCCGTTGTACTTACGCGTGTTATCGAAGTAGCGGTCAATGTTCACGAGGCCTCGGTGATAAGAAATACCCGCTAGAAGCTTGGTACTCTGGCCTACTTGGTACTCAACTCCAAAAGCCCCTAGCAGCGAAGCATCCGGAAAGATGACGTACTTCAGCGCCTTAGTCTCCCCGGCAGCAGTGCCGGGGTCATCAAAGAACTTCTTGTCGTTGATTTTGCCTGAAATACCGACGTTGGCCGAGCCACCTACTTGGAAGTAAAGCTTAGTATCGGGTGCAACATCGTTTGTGTATAGCTTCACGGTGAGGGGCAACTCTAGGTACTGAACACTATACTCCCGTTCCTGCTTGGTTCCAAGCACATCGTCTTGGTAGGAGAGGGAACCGCCTTTGCCCGTTAGCATCAAGCCTGTGCTGAATGCATAGTTCTCACCGAAGAAATAATCAACAATTACTCCGCCTCCAAGTCGCAGCTTAGAGCCTTCGGACTGAAAGTTGGTAGCAGAAGGAGAGTTAGCACTTAAGTGCGCTAAGCTAGGAGATACTTTCAAGCCAATTTCGACCTGGGCGGAAGCAATGGTGGCAGAAGTTCCTACGAAGAGTAAGCTGAGAAGCGTTTTTTTCAAAGTCATAGAGTACGAAATACAAAGAATATTACTTGAGGGAGTTTCTTTGGCTATTTTCGCCTCAAAGATAGAAGCGTGCACCTACAATAAAGCCCGAATGCGCCTACGCCTAATTACGTTGTTTAGTTCTTGGTTATTACTAGTTAGTTGTAATAAATCAAATACGTGTGAGCTTAACCCGGAGGTGGCGAAAGTAGACGCTCCTGTGCAAATAGAGCGACTGGAAGGCTCCTTCTTCCGGATTCGAAATCAAACGGATGCCAAGCAATTCTTGCAGCAACACCAACTATTCGCAAACCAGTTTTTGCAGCAGCGTCAATATCCTTCGCAAGAAGTATTGGCGGGCACATTGGTGAAGCTTGCTACTAATAATGGCTTGCAGAAGCTAGGCAAGGAGGCAGAAGCTGAGTTCAAGGACACCAACAAGCTGCAAGGTGAGCTGAAGCAGTTATTTCAGCATGTGCGCTATTATTTCCCGTCGTTTCGAGTGCCACCCGTGAAGACATTTGTGAGCGGCCTGAGTCAGGATCTGTTCGTGAATGATAGTCTTATGGTAATTAGCCTCGACTTTTTTGTGGGGCCAAAAGCTAGCTATCGTCCTAACGTGCCCGGTTATATTCTGCGGCGATATACGCCGGCGCATTTGTTACCAACGGTGGCGTTGGCAATATCGAGTAAATACAACAAGCATGAGTTGACCAATCAAACGATGCTCAGTGAGATGGTGCAGTTTGGTAAGTCACTTTACTTTGCTGAGAGGGTACTACCCTGCACGCCCGATTCAGTTATCATTGGCTATACGGCCAAAGAGCTAGCCGGCGTCGAATTCAACGAAGGCAAAGTATGGGCGCACTTCTTGGAGAAAAACCTACTTTATAACACCAGCCCATTTACTGTTCAAAAGTATGTGGGCGAGCGGCCCGACGTTCCCGAAATTGATAAGACGGCGCCAGGACGCATAGGTGCGTGGGTAGGCTGGCAGATTGTACGCAAGTATATGGCGGAGCATCCTAGCGTAACCCTGGCCCAGCTTATGTCTGACAAAAACGCGCAACACATCCTGAACGAATCGCGCTATCGACCTAAGCGGCGGCAGTAGGTTTAAAATTGTTGAGTGCTACATGTTGATTGACAATGCATTCTTGAAAAACTCAACATTCAACACTCAATATCTCACAGGTGCACATTGCCGTTTTCAGTCAGTACCATACGAATCCCGACTGCCCAGCAACTAGCCGGCATTATTCGTTGCTGACGCATATTGCACGTACGCACCGGGTCACGCTCATCACCACTCGCACCTGGGAAGCGCAACGCCTGACACAGCAGTATTCCTGGCTACCCGAAGGCGTGGAAATGCGAGCAGCAGATGTGCCTTATCAGAACAAAATGGGCGTGGCGAGACGGGGGCTAGCTTTTGCTCGCTATGCTGCTTACGCCATACGTGAGGGACTGCGCATCGATAAGCCCGACGTTATTTGGGGAATCAGTACCCCTTTAACGGCCGCTTGGGCAGCAGCGCAAGTAGCACGATGGCGCCAAGTGCCGTGGGTCTTTGAGGTGCAGGATCTGTGGCCTGCTTTCCCGATTCAGATGGAGGCCATACCTAGGTTCACCTGGAGAGAGCTATACAAGATGGAACGTAAGCTATACCAGCAAGCGAAGACCATCATGACACTTTCGCCGGATATGACGAGCTACGTGCAGGCGGTGGGGCAGATGGCTAAAAATCCGTGGTCGTTTACTCCTGATAAGGTGCAAACGGTGCTCAATGGAACCGACCTCGACCTAGCCGCAGCAGCCACCAATGAGACCGTTGCGGCGTTGCGGCAGGAGCTAGGTCTTACTGATGATCAGCGGGTAATTCTATACGCGGGAACCTTCGGGCGGGCAAACGATATTCCCACGCTCGTGCAAGCAGCGGAGCAACTCGCTGCTACTTTGCCCAATGTAGTGTGGCTTTTTATGGGTCATGGCTTTTATGAGCCGCTTATCCGTGAGGTGGCTGAGCGCTGCTCGGCTGTTCGCTTAGTAGTGCCGCAGCCACGGCATGCCGTATTCGCGTGGTTTCAGTTGGCTTCTCTATCCATCGTGTCCTTCCTAGATCTGCCGGTGTTAGATACTAATTCACCCGCGAAGCTATACGATAGTCTATCCGTTGGCACACCGGTGATTGTGACCAATGACGGCTGGACCAAGAACTTGGTAGAACAATATGCGTGTGGGTGGTACGTGCGGGCTGGTGATGCGGCCGCTCTGGTAGAACAGCTAAGGCACGTGCTAGCTCAACC
Organism: Hymenobacter sp. GOD-10R; assembly: GCF_035609205.1. Lineage (NCBI taxonomy): Bacteria > Pseudomonadati > Bacteroidota > Cytophagia > Cytophagales > Hymenobacteraceae > Hymenobacter > Hymenobacter sp. GOD-10R. Next base: position 5,568,454 of record NZ_CP141184.1, on the reverse strand, counting down.
AGCCTTGTTGGAGCAGGCTGGTAAAAACGGACGTGTACTAGCCGCTGAACAGTTCGACCGCACAAAAATAGCAGCAGACGTGCAGCAGGTCTTGGAGCAGGCTGCTCGACATGTTTGAATCCTAGCTGTGCTAAAAGCTAGGTAAATTAAATTATATCAGCTGCTTCAGGAGGGGGCAAAGGTTTGCTAGGGGCAGCTCCGAAGTTTACCTCATAGTAACGGCAGCAGTCCGTAAGTGGGCAAATACCACATTTGGGCTGCCGAGCCACACAGATATAGCGGCCGTGCAAGATCAACCAATGGTGCGCCTTAGCCACCACTTCTTCCGGCGTGTAGCGCAGAAGCTCTTTTTCAACAGCTAGTGGCGTAGTTGCCGTACGGTTGACCAAACCTAGCCGGTGCGACACGCGGAAGACGTGCGTATCAACGGCCATGGCAGGCTGATTGTAAATAACGGACACAACCACGTTAGCCGTTTTGCGGCCTACGCCTGGCAGGCGCTGCAACTCTTCGATGGTGCTAGGTACTTCGCCACCAAACTCACTAACCAGCATCCGACCTAGGCCGGCTAAGTGCTTTGCCTTGTTATTAGGGTAAGAAACACTCCGGATAAACGGATAGATTTCTTCAGCTGAAGCTGCTCCTAGCTGATAAGGCGTTGGAAACTGCTCCAGTAAGGCTGGCATCACCAAGTTCACGCGCTTATCAGTACACTGAGCGCTGAGCACAACAGCCACAATGAGCTCGTACGGGTTGCCGTAGTGCAACTCAGTCTTGGGCTCCGGAAAGTTGGTGGTAAAGTAGTCTAGAAAGCGACGGAACCGCTCGGGCTTACGCATAAAGGCAAAATGGTGAAGTAGTGAGCTTGTGAGTACAAAGATGCTACCTAGGTAGTTCTTTGTACTCACAAGCTCACTACTTCACCATTTAGTAGATCTATGGTCGAAGAAAACTACGAGAATACTGTAAGATGGAGTCTGTGACTTCCTTGCTTGGCGTAGTGCGCAAGTCATTTAAACAGCGCTGGGCCAAAAGCAGGTCGGCACAATGACTCGCTAGCTTTGGATCATGAAGCAGGGCTTGCTCAATCTCCTGCTGCTCTTCAGCCGGCAATTCGTTGTATAGGTACCGGATCAGTTTCTCGTGGGTAAACGTTTTGATCATAGAAAATAGGTTGCGCGGCCATCTTCTTCCGCAAGTTGATCAATGCGTAGCGCATACGCCCTAACGCTGTATTGATGCTCACCCCGGTTGCATCGGCGATTTCCTGGAAGCTCATCTCACCATAATGGCGCATGATGAGCACTTCCTTCTGTGCCGCGGGCAGGTCCTGGATCAGCTCTCGAAGACGGGCGTGGGTTTCCTCACGGGTGATGGTAGCCTCCGCACCCTCTTCTGACAATGACAACGAATTAAACGCGTGGCTTGTTGTATCGAGATTCAACAAAGGGTTACGTTTTTCGCGCCGGAAGAAGTCGATGGCTAAATTATGTGCAATACGGCAGATCCAAGAAGAGAATTTTCCCTCCTCGTTGTAACGGCCGCCTTTCATCGTGTGAATGGCCTTGATGAAGGTGTCTTGCAGCAAATCTTCGGCTACGGCTTCATCGCGCACAATCAACATGATTGTGGTAAAAACGCGGCTTTTATGCCGCTCCAGCAGGAGCTCGAAAGCTTCTTCCTTACCGGCAATATAGAGCGAGATCAAAGCGGAATCGCTCGGCTGCATGGTTTCCATAAAAGCTACGGGTTTAAGAGAACGTAGAGCTTTAAACCATAGAGTGCCGTTTGCCTGTGAACTAGATGAAGTCTGGGTGAGGAAGAAGAAAAAGATGGAGATCAAATGTAGAAAACAGATACCTCAAACACAATGCCTCTTCACCATCAAAGTGAAAAAATAACAAAAAAATGAAAACAATTTATTAAGTATTGTGTATCAATAATATATCAGTGTGCTTTCGCAGCTTTAAGATAAAGAAAAGGGTAAAGCCAACTGTAGACTTTGTAAAATATTTTGTCAAAAAAGAAGCCGGTACTAGGGCAAGCCGAGCGGGGCAAAACTCCCTTTAAAAAGCATCTACAACGGTACTTTCCTAAATGATGACAACGCCAAGCAACTGTGAGCGATGAAAATACAAGTTAAAAGAAAGCTAGGCCAAACTAAATGCCTCGGATAAGTGCTTTAGACCTAAAGGTTATTTTTCGTCTTCACGAAGGAGGTTGTTTACTTAAGCTACCTTCGTCGTTTGTCACTCGCTTATCTTAAGGATGAATTCATCTGTTTCTGGGCCGCAGCACGATCCGTATGCAGCCCTACGCTTACCTGAGTTTCGTCGGTTAATCTCTGCCAGAGTTTTCTATACAGTAGCCACACGCATACAAGGCCTAGCTGTAAGCTGGCAGATATTCAAGCTCACCAACGACCCACTAGCGCTCGGTTTGATTGGTTTGTCAGAAGCAATACCCAGCATTGCCGTATCGCTCTATGCGGGGCACGTTGCGGATACGATTCGGCGCAAAAACATTATCGTGGTGGGGGTGGCAGTGCTGTTGCTTTGTGCAGCTATGCTCTGGTTTTTTGCTTCACCGTTGGGCGTAGGTTTTTTGGCTCGTGGTTCTTTCTATACGCTGCCGCTATACGGAGTCATTTTCGTGAGTGGCATTGCACGTGGCTTCCTAGGGCCAGCCTTGTTTTCTTTTATGCCCCAATTGCTGCCTAGCCGGGAGCGGCTGGCAAATGCCATTACGTGGAATAGTACCACGTACCAAGCGGCTGCGGTGATAGGGCCTGCCATTGGTGGTTATTTGATTGCTCACCTTGGGGTGGCCAATTCATATGCCGTGGCAACGGGGCTGTTGCTGATAGCCTTATTGCAATTCTTTTCAATTGCCTCTAGACCATTACCCCCAATTGAAGGGGAAAAGCTGAGTTTGCAGGACAGCGTGCTAAGTGGACTCCGGTTTATTTGGCAAAACCAGCTTGTACTAGCGGCCTTATCGCTCGATTTGTTTGCGGTACTGTTTGGCGGAGCGGTAGCACTTCTGCCCGTATTTGCCGCCGATATTTTGAAAGTAGGAGCGGCTGGCCTAGGTCATTTGGAAACGGCGCCAGCAGTTGGTTCGGTGCTGATGGCGGCTTTGCTCACCTATTTCCCGTTGCGCCGTCAGGCAGGGCGTAAGCTGTTATGGGCAGTGGCCGGCTTTGGGGTAGCTACTATATTCTTTGCCTTGTCTACCAACATCTGGTTGTCGCTGTTTTTGCTGTTCCTGACGGGCGTTTTCGATGCAGTGTCGGTGATCGTACGCCAGACGTTGATTCACACCTTTACGCCCGAATACATGAAGGGACGAGTAGCAGCGGTGAACAACATCTTCATTGGCTCCAGTAACGAAATTGGTTCTTTCGAATCGGGCGCTATGGCTAGGTTGCTGGGGGTAGTACGCTCTGTGGTGTTTGGGGGCATGATGACCATTGCTGTAGTTGGTATCACGGCTTGGCGCGCCGATAAGCTGCGCCGATTAGATATGACACCTGAAAAAGCAACAGCCGGCGCTTAAACACCAAGCTAGCTTTCAGCACAGCCTATTAAACTCAAAAAGGCCATCCAGTTTTGCTTCCGCTAGAAGCAGGACTGGATGGCCTTTTTCATTACGTGGAAACCACGGCTAGGTCCCTCTGATTAGCTAGCTGTTTTCTGAAAGGCGGTTTTACTGACTTTCTTACTTGCTGGTTTCGCTGGCGCCTCCCGCTTCACTGTAACGGGCACGGGCTGCGGTTGTACAGTGCGCTCAACAATCCAAGCGCGGATAATTTCGAGCGCTTTGGGCGAGAAGTTCGGCTGCTGCTGTCCATTAACCAAGGGCCAATCTTTTTCCTCGGGTTGAAATAGGTGATTAACGCCGCTTAGCTTCTGAGCAGTAATATCATGGCTGCCTTTCAGACCTTTTTGTAAAATGCTCAGGTTAGTGCTAGCTGCTACTTCCAAATCGGCTGTGCCATTGAGGGCTAGCACCGGGCATTGAACATCGGGCAGCTTGTTCTTCGGATCAAAGTCGAGGTAGTAGCGCGACCAAGGGGAGGTAAAGTGGGCAGCTCGAGCCCTAGCCATCCCTGGGTCAATGTTGCTGTTGTTTTGCTGAATGAGGGAAGCTACTTTGTTGCGAGCCTGCGCATCATTAGGTGTTTGTCGGATGATATCCACCATGTGCTCATTTAGTGCCAAAGCGGCTTTCACCTGCTCCGGATTAGCGCCAATTAAGCGCATGATTTCGCCTTGCTGTTGCAGTAGTACATCGCGGCCCGGTAAACCGTATCCTGCTAATGACACTACAAACGCAGCTGCTTGGGGCTGTTGCGCTGCTGCCAACAAGGCAATGTTGGCTCCTTCCCCGTGGCCCACAAAACCGATGTGCTGTGGATCGATGAGGGAGCGGGAGCGTAAAAAAGCTAGGCCCGCTTGCGCATCAGTTACCAAATCGGCAGTCGTGGCGTTCGGATAGTTGCCGCTCGACTTTCCTACACCCCGATCATCGAAGCGCAGTACGGCAATACCGCGGCGCGTCAGGTAATCGGCTAGGATACCGAACATGCGATATTCCTGCACAGTTACATCGCGGTCCTGCGGTCCGGTATCAGATACAAGTACTACTGCCGGAAAAGGCCCTACGCCAGCTGGCACTGTGAGCGTGCCACCTAGCCGAAGCTTATCTTGGGTATTGGCGAAGAATACGTCTTCTTCGCGGTACGGCGGCGTCAGACGGGCGCGGCGAGCCGTAGCAGCTGATGCCGTACCCCGTTGTAATACCAGTGGAGCCTTCAGACCCGGCTGCTGCCAAGTGCCAGTAAAGCGGGCGCCACCATTTTCAATTTTTCCTACGAAGCTACTACCAGCTTGCTCAATCTTCAGGGTGATACCATCTCCTTTGGTTTCGACTTCCACTGGCATGCGGTTGATGCGTTGTTGGGGCACATCGAGCGCCGCGTAGTAGGTGCCGTTGCTCAAAGGGACCAGTGTGATAACTAGGTCCAAGGTACCGCCAGGTACTTTCAAAGGACCTTTCCATTGCCCATTGAGAGTAGGTGCGTCGCCAGCTTGAGCCAGCGTACTACAGAATAGACATATGATACATAATAAGCTGAAGATTATGGGTGGAACACTCTTCATAAATAGGTGGTAGAACTACTGATAAAACTTTGTTGGATTAAACCCATCCAAATAGAGTACCATATATATAGTAAATATTAAATTATTCGTGCAATGTTGGTCGATTCCGTCTGAGTGCTCCTACCAACACGATAAAAGGTGCTTGTAGGCCATATGGAGCACGGTCGCTATATTCTACACGAGGAAAAGCAGCTGGGCACTAGGTCAGTAGTGCGGGTAGTGAAACAACAGAAACAGCCTGTAACTACTCTTGAGCTAAGAGCTGCTACAGGCTGTCAGATTTCAGATTATAAAATCAGTTTACTATCGCTTCGTGCGCTGCGTGAGCCAATCGCCAATGCTTTGCAGGGCAATAGGAGAGAAGGTCTCCTCAATCTGGCCGTACTCGGTTGGCGCGCCCGTGGAAGCCGTTTGAAACATATGATTTAAGCCAGGTAGCTCTTGCGTTGTTACATCACGGTTGCCAGAACCTTTCAAAGCTTTTTCGATAGCCGGTAAGTTGATGGACGAGGCGACTTGTAAGTCTTTAGAACCATTCAGGGCAAGAACAGGGCACTTCACCGCGGGCAAGGTCTTCTGCGGGTTGTCGGCCAGGATATGGCGGAAAGCAGGTGACGTGGCCATCAAGGCCTGCGCCTCGGCTGCTTTATGAATCTGCTCAGCCATATCAGGGGGCAAAGCAACCGAAGGCGTGAGTACCTTGATGATCTGCTGCTGAGCCTGTACGTTGTTTTGGGTTTGCTGCACGATCATGAGCATGTTGCGCTGCCGCTGTTCCGTCGAGGCTAGAACCTTTGGGTCCTTGGTTTTGAGGCGGGCTAGGTCCATTGCCTGGCGCGAAAGCACATCGATGCCGGGAACACCGGGCGTAGCTAGGAGTACCAGGAACGCGGGGCCTTGTGCTTGCCCAGCCGTCGCAATAGCCGCTGTGCCTCCTTCACTGTGCCCAATTAGGCCAAGCTGCTTGGGGTTCAGACCCGGCCGGCTGCGTAGGAAGGCTAGTGCTCCTTGAGCATCCTTGGCGTAGTCGGCAGCCGTAGCAGTGACTGCATTGCCACCCGACTGGCCTACTCCGCGGTCGTCAAAACGCAGTACGGCAATACCGCGGCGCGTTAGGTAGTCGGCTACTACCCGGAACGGGTGGTGGCCAACGATGCTCTCGTCGCGGTCTTGTGCGCCGGAGCCCGACAAAAGCACCACGGCCGGAAAGGGCCCCGCACCTGTTGGCAGCGTGAGGGTTCCTGCTAACTGCACACCAGGGTCTTTACTGGCAAAACGAACTTGCTCTTCCCGATAGGGGAAGGGAGCGGCCGGCTCCTGCGGGCGCTTTGGCCCACTAGTAGTGGTGGAAGTCGCCCGTTGGAATACTAATGGGAGCTTCGCGCCATTTTGCTGCCAACGGCCATCGATCTGTCGGCCGTCGCCGGTGAGGCGACCCGCAAAGGAAGCTTTGATCTGAGAGGACGTTAGCAGGACACTATCGGCGCGCACGTCAACCCGATCGATGGGCACACCTTGTGCATTCTGAGTAGGCACGTCCAACGTAGCCGTGCGCTGGCCCGCGCTATTGTCTCGGATGGTGACAATAAGCGTGAGGTTATTGCCGCTCGGCAAGCGCAGGCTGCCGGCCCAGCGGCCCCCAACGTTGGGACTAGCGGGTGGCGCCAACAAGGAGGCACTAGCGCAGAAAGGAAGCAAGTATGAAAGAAGACCGGCGAGAACTGTACGCATAGGAAAAAAGCAAGAAGAGTCGGACCACCATAGACGCAAAACGTCTGCCATTAGTGGAATACTATATCCCTCTCATAACGGCTAAGGTACCTACTTCCGTGCCTTTCTTGGTGAAAAGTAGGCTTTTGCCACTATTGGCTAGGTTTAAATCGTAATGAAGAAGCCAGCCGGCCAGGAATTCTCTCCTAGGCCCGCCGGCTTCCGTCTTGTTTTTAGATAAATTTTGTACGGCGATGAACGCAGGAGCCGTTAGTTTTTCGCGTAAGGAAAGTTACGGGACACTTTGCGCATCATGCGCTCTACCAGATCATCGGTAGAAGAAGTAATGCCATCATCCATCGTTTTGAAGAAGCGCCACAGCAGCTCGCCATCGTTGCCGTTGTTCAGCGTCAGGAACAAAGAGCCAGTGCCGGTTTTGCCACCTAGGCCGCCGAACAGTACGGCCGAAGCAATGGCAGCTCCTTCGGTTTTCGTTTGCTCCGTTTCGAAGCGGCCACCTAGCACCGCATCAACTCCCAGCGCTTTGGCTACTTCGTCGCGGGTCGCTTGGTCGAGTTTGCCATAAAGGCCGGCTTTTTTGAGTAGGATGTTCGTTTTATCAACATCTTGGAAGCTAACGCTGTAGTTGTCGGCTTTGCGCAACAAGAAGGTATATAGGCTCGCCTGAATCGATTTGGACATTGTTTCTTCCTGGTCGCGGTTAGCTTCGGCGTTGAAGCCTTTAGGCTGTTTGCGGTAGGTGATTTTTGCGTCGAAGGGCAAAATGGCTACCGTGTGGTGCGTGGGAATGGCTGCCTTCAGCTTAGGGCTTTCGAAGATCTGTTTTGAGCCCTCGAAGCCCTGCGCAAAAGTGAGGTTGGTGCTTAGGAGCAGGAGGACCAAAAAGCCGAGGTGCTTAAGCTTGTTGAGGGGGGCGCGGAAGTTGTTCATCGTATGAGGTTGGTTAAAGTGAGTAGTGGTTGTTTGATGAAGCAAAATTATTCCGCTGTGCCCTCATTAGTAGTATTTTACGTTGACATGATCATGTGATTGAATTTGCCTAAACAGCGCTGCTTACGCATTTATTGTGTGCCGCGCATCACATGTATGTGTGGGTATATAAGCTAAAAAAGAGCCTGCTTCAGGGCCGTTTCGGCGTTCTGAAATGCAGTAGTAGGTAGCTGATGCAAGCCGAGGAAAATCAACTACTTTGCTTTCAGCTAAAAATCAGCGCATGGAACAGGCTTCGCTCATCTACTCTAAGCCGCCCGTTAGTATTACCGTAGGCCCGGTAGCTAGCTCTGCCGTAGTGGCGTTGTTGCAACGCACGACTTACGGCACCAACGGCCCCAAGTACAGCCACACGGGACAGGAGAAAAAGGTGGCACGCATGACCGGGCCGCACTTTTTCGAACTGCGGGTCGGGGAGCAGGTAGTCGGCGCGTATTGTCTCTCCGAGCGCCTACTACAAACGCCGGCTGGAAACGTGACGGGGTTTTATGGGCGTTACCTAGCTATTGATCCGGCCCACAGCGGCAAAGGCTACGGGAGCCTGCTCAAGACGGAAGCCGTGCGTTACGTTGAACGCACCACGCCCAAGCCTCACGTTTTCTATTCCTACATCGAAGAAGCTAACGAGCGTTCGATGCGCATATCGGCCAAAGAAGGCTTTACGTCGTTAGCCCAACTAGAGGCATTGGTTTTTGGGCGCTTGTACCCCAAGAAAGATGAGCGTTTTGCGCGGCTACCGAGCAATGAGCTAGGTGCCATGCTCACGCTGCTGAAGGCGGCTTACCAGCCGTATTCCTGCGTGCAGTTCGATCATGTATATGACGACCAGAACTACTTTGTGCTGCACGAAAACGGCGAAATCATTGCCAGCGTGCAGGCCAACCCGGTGCTGTGGCGCATTGTGGACATGCCAGGGCTGAGCGGGAAACTTATGCTGAACGTGCTGCCGCACCTGCCCATCCTGAATCGGGTTATTAATCCAAGCCGGTATGCATTTGCTGCTTTAGAAGCGGTGTACTTGAAGCCCGGTCGTGAGCAAGAGGTGTTTGCGCTACTTGAAAGCGTGTTGGCGCATCTTCAAGTGACGTCGGCACTACTCATGTTGGACGTGCATGCCCCGCTGAGCCAGCAGTTGAAAAGCTCCGGTAAGCTAGGTATTCTCAACTCACTGAAAAAGAATATTTACACGGAGGTCATGGTGAAGATTAATGGGCTAACCGCGCAACAGCTAAGGCAGACGCCGGATCAGCCGCTGTACACGTCAGCGTTTGACTATACCTGATGTAGCGCATGCTTTGTAGCCAGCGCCATACCTTACGGCACCGCTACGTCCCACACTTTCGCCATCCTAGCTTTGCCCGCTGGGCCTTCTACCCACAGCACCACCACATACTTGCCGGCTTCTTTGTACGTGTGCAGCGGATGTTGCTCGGTGGAGGTGGTACCGTCGCCGAAGTTCCACTGCCAGGAAGTTATTTTTCCTTCCGATTTATCGGTAAATGCCACCAACCGCCGCTTCGGGTCGACTAGCTGAAATGCCCACTGCGCAGTAAGCGGCTTCCGAAAGCTAGGTTCCAGCGGCATAAGTGTGAAAGGCAGCAAGAAAGATGCGTTGCCGTACATCTTGTGCTCGCGCGACAGATTCCAAAAGTCCTGCTTCTTGATGTCGTTCACGTCGTCGTAGTCGAGCACGGCCCAGCACAGCCCGACCTTCTTGTTCTCTTCCAGCTTCGTTTCCACGGCTCGTGCGGGACCTTCCGGGCCGGCGTAGTCGAAGGGCGTAATCCAGAACTCCAGCGTGAGTTTGCCCGCTTTGCCGGGGCGAAAGTTGTAATGATAGGCCGCGTTGGCGTAGGGTAAGTCTTTGATCCAGGGCTGACTACCCCAAGCTAGCGCCCAGTCTTTGCCTTCGGCAGGCGTGAAGATGTGGTAGTTCTGAGCGTGCACGCCGTGGAAGGAAAAGTACGCCTCCGACCAACTCAGGTCCTTATTTGGGTGCTGCTCGGCGATGAGCGGCCCGCCCGAACGGTCACCGTCCACCACTACCTCAAAAATGTCGTTATGCAGATCGGGGTGGGTGAAGTCCCAGTAGTTGTCGTAGGCTTCGTAGAGGAAGTACAGGCGGTTTAGGCCCTTCACCCACCCAACTTTCACCTTCACATCCATGTTCTTCGGGTCGGGCTTGGCGCTGAGGTTCTTGTCGTTCACCAGCTGATCCATGCCGACAGTGTAGCTGTCGGGCACCATCTTCCAGTCGTCGGCGTCGCCATCTACGCGCGGAATCATGTTGGCGGGAAATTGGAAGACTTTATAACTGCGGGTTTCCTGCGCGAAGGCTAAGTGGCTTAAAGGCAATAAGCTGAGCAGGAGAAACAGGGGCGAAAAGCATCGACGGAGCATGGGCGTTAAGGTAGCTAATGCTCATTTACCATAAGCTAGCTTAGCACAGCTGCATGCACCTAGAGTCACAAAATTGCCTCGAACAAAATTTAGTCTTTTAAGCTATCGCAACTGATGAGGTGTAACTTGTTGCCTGTAAAAGCCATAGGGAGAAAGGAACCACCTACACCAGCGTCCCCTCCGCTATGAAAAAGATTGCTCTGGAAGAACACTTCCTATCACCCGCTTTTGTCGAAGAATTTAAGAAAGGTATGCGCAGCCTCCCCGACGAGGCCATGCAGAACATCCTGACGCGCTTACAAGATTTCGGCGAACAGCGCCTAGCCGCTATGGATTCGGCCGGCATTGAAATGGCTTTCCTGTCGCTTACCAGCCCCGGCGTGCAGATCGAGCCTGATACGGCTCGCGCCGTGAAGCTAGCTCAAGAAACCAACGACTTCCTGGCTGCTGAAGTCCAGAAGCAGCCTGCACGCTACGGTGGCCTCGCCCACCTAGCTTTGCAAGACCCCAAAGCCGCTGCAGATGAGCTCGAACGTTGCGTGCGCCAGCTCGGCTTCCGCGGCGCCATGATCAACAGTCACACCAATGGTCACTACCTCGACGAAGAGCAGTACTTCCCTTTCTGGGAGCGGGTGCAAGACCTAGGGGTACCCGTGTACCTACACCCCGCCAATTCCTACCAAAAGCTCCAGATACTAGAAGGCCATGACGAGCTGCTAGGTGCCACCTGGAGCTGGACCGTCGAGACGGCTACGCACGCCTTGCGGCTGGTGTTCGGTGGCACATTTGAGCGCTTCCCCAACGTGAAGCTGATCCTAGGTCACATGGGGGAAACCTTGCCCTACGTCCTCTGGCGCATTGATAGCCGCTCGCGCCTCGCCGGCTTACCCAAAGGCTTAACCAAGCTGCCTTCGCAGTACATCAAAGACAACATCGTGATAACTACCACCGGCGTGTGCGCTAATGAGTCGTTACAGTGCGCACTAGCGGCCCTAGGTGAAGATAACGTGCTGTTCTCCGTTGATTACCCGTTGGAAGAATCGAAAGAAGCCGGTGATTGGATTGAGCGTGCTCCGCTTAATGAGGCAGTAAGGGAGAAGGTTTGTTATAGGAACGCGGAGCGGGTGTTGGGGTTATAATATTATTCAAAAGATAAAGCTGCGGAATGATTCTGTGGCTTTATCTGACTAAGTATATAGAGAGCGTTTGCAATACAATCTTTTGCGCTATAGTGAGTGTAGATATATACAGTCTTATTGTCGTGAACTATCGGTGTGCTGCTGCCAACAGTAGGCTTTTCGAGCGTAAATAAATATCGTTTCTTACCAGCTTTGTCGGGTAAAGGAATTGGAATATCGGGCCTAGCTATTAGCACAAACTGACAAGACTCTAGCAGAACATCTTTCCACGTTCTTAATAATCTTACTGATCCATCAGGTAAGCGAAGATGAGTGGGTTTCTGGTCTGGCTGCAATTGTAGCTTGTTTATCTGAGTTAACTCAACGAAGCTCAGCTTATTAAATTTCTGAGCTTCATTTGAGTTCTTAGATATGCCTGTTTTACTAGGTGCATCACTAGATGGATGAATAAGAACAGAAGGCAGTTGAGCTATGGCAGACATAGCTTCTTTACTTGAAACAAATCCGAAGTGCGCAATATCTAGCCATGAGATAAGCGAAAACGCGCAGTGTGTTAGACCATCTTGCAGCAGGTTAAAACTACTGTTGGATGTAGAAGCGCCAGGCTTAAACTCATTATAGAAGTGCCAATTGATGCCATCTGTCATAACAATGCTCCCAACTCCAAATCCAAAAGCGTAGCCTAGCAATTGTTGCACGACAGCAAACTTCTCTAAATTAGAGCCTAGGGCCTTAGCTTCAACTAAGAGTTGTATTTCGCCTTGCGAATTATGAAGTGCATAGTCAGCACGCCAAGCTGTATTTACTGTTTTTTCAGGCTCTACCATGCGCACGTTAGTTGTGTCCCAACCCAAGACGCGTAGCACCGGATCAATCAAAGCAGCGCGAGTAGCCGCTTCATTTTTCTTTAGTAAATCCGCATGGTCAGTGGCTTGCTGACAAACTGATTGTAATACTTCAATGAGAGAAATAAGTGGGCTAGACAGAGACATTGAGATAAAAATATCAGGAAATCAATATTAAGAAATAACTAGCGTATCACAGGCTCGATTTGAGATAGTTTGCCGAATCTACTTACTAGGCGTCGTACCTTCGTAAACTCCTTTCCCGCTGTCGGAAACCAAACCCTAGGGGAAGGCTGTTTACTGCTCTATGGCCGAAGAATCTTTACAAGTGGCTGCCCCTGCGGCAGATCCGATTGACCAGCTAGACCCGCGCGAGTTCATTCTTATCAAAAACGCGCGGGTTCACAACCTCAAGAACCTCAGCGTGGCGCTGCCGCGCAACAAATTTATTGTTGTCACGGGCCTGTCGGGCTCGGGCAAGTCGAGCCTAGCGTTCGACACCCTGTATGCCGAGGGGCAGCGCATGTACGTGGAGAGCCTCAGCAGCTATGCGCGCCAGTTTCTGGGTCGCATGGACAAGCCTGATGTCGACTATATCCGTGGTATTTCGCCGGCCATTGCCATTGAGCAAAAGGTCAGCATCAAGAACAACCGCTCCACTGTCGGTACTAGCACCGAGATTTACGACTACCTGAAGCTGCTCTACGCCCGCGTGGGCCGCACGTTTTCGCCCATCAGTGGTGAGCAGGTGCGCAAGGACAACGTGGCGGATGTGGTCGACTACCTTTTCCGCTTGCCCGATGGCACGCGCGCTATGATCTTGGCGCCGCTGCTGCCGAGCGAGGAAGGTCGACCGATGAGTAAGGAGCTAGACCTGCTGTTGCAGAAAGGCTACAGCCGCGTGGTCGTGAATGGCGAAACGGCGTTCATTGAAGATCTTATTGGCGAAGGCAAGTCGGAGGTGAAAGGTGAACTCTACATCATGATCGACCGCGCCGTGATTCGTCCCGGCGACGAAGACCTGATGTTCCGCCTTTCCGACTCGGTTCAAACGGCTTTTTTCGAAGGCCACGGCACGTGCTTGGTGAAGCTAGAAGAGGAAACACGCACCTTCTCCGACCGCTTCGAGCTAGACGGTGTAGTGTTCGAGGAACCTAACGTGAATTTCTTCTCCTTCAACAATCCTTATGGCGCTTGCCAAACCTGCGAAGGGTTCGGCTCGGTGCTCGGTATTGACGAAGACCTCGTTATCCCTGACAAAAGCCTAACGGTGTACGAGGGTGCCATTGCCCCGTGGCGCACCGACAAACAAAGTGAGTGGCTGAAGCCGCTGCTGAAAAACGGTATCCGCTTCGACTTCCCCATTCACCGGCCCTACAACGAGCTGAGCGAAGCCGAGCGTCAGCTGCTCTGGAAAGGCAACAAGTACTTCCAAGGCCTCGATGACTATTTCAAGTGGGTAGCCGAGCAAACACACAAGATCCAGTACCGCGTGCTACAAAGCCGCTACCGGGGCCGTACTACCTGCCCCGATTGCCGCGGCTCGCGCCTGCGCAAAGACGCGCAATACGTCAAAATTGACGGCCACAGCATCACCGACCTCGTGCTGCTGCCCGTGAGTAAGGCGCTGGAGTTTTTTCAGAACATGAATCTCGACGAGCACGATGCGAAAGTAGCCGAGCGTCTCGTCATGGAAATCACGAATCGCCTGGAGTACCTGAACCGGGTAGGCCTAGGCTATCTAACCTTGAACCGCCTCAGCAGCACGCTCTCGGGGGGAGAATCGCAGCGCATTTCGCTGGCTACCTCGCTAGGTTCGGCGCTGGTGGGCTCCATGTACATTCTGGATGAACCTAGCATTGGGCTACACCCTAAGGATGCGGAGCAGCTGATTGGCGTGCTGCGCTCTTTGCAAAAGCTAGGGAACACCGTGATTGTGGTCGAGCACGAGGAAAAGATGATGGAGGAGGCCGACCAGATCATCGACATCGGGCCAGAAGCTGGTTCGGGCGGCGGGCGCCTCATGTTTCAGGGCACGTACGACGAGATTCTAAAGGACGAAACAACGTACACTGGCCAATACCTGAGCGGCAAGACGGAGGTGAAAGTGCCAACAACACGGCGCCCCTGGCGCAACGCGCTGGAGGTAACAGGTGCCCGCGAAAACAACCTGAAGAACGTGAGCGTGAAGTTTCCGCTGGGCGTGATGACGGTCGTAACGGGTGTATCGGGCTCGGGTAAATCGACGCTGGTGAAACGCATTCTGGCGCCAGCCGTGGCCAAGCAGCTAGGAGGCGGCGCTGGTGAGGCGACGGGTAAATTTGACCGCTTGATGGGCGTGCAGGGCCAAGTGACCCACGTCGAATTTGTAGACCAGAACCCGATTGGCAAGTCGTCGCGCTCCAACCCGGTGACCTATGTGAAGGCCTACGACGCCATTCGCTCCCTGTTTGCTGACCAGCAGCTAGCCAAAGCGCGGGGTTTAAAACCGTCGCATTTCTCCTTCAACATTGACGGGGGCCGTTGCGAAGTGTGCCAGGGCGAAGGCCAAGTGAAGATTGAGATGCAGTTCATGGCCGACATCTTCCTAACCTGTGAAGCCTGCGGGGGCCGCAAGTTCAAGCAGGATATTCTGGAGGTGAAGTACAAGGACAAAGGCATCGACGAGGTGCTGGACATGACCATCGCCGACAGTCTAGATTTCTTTAAAGAGCAGCCTAAAATAGTGGAGCGTCTCAAGCCGCTCGATGATGTGGGACTGGGATACATTCGTCTAGGACAATCGGCAAGTACGCTTTCCGGCGGTGAAGCGCAGCGTGTGAAGCTAGCTAGCTTCCTCACGAAAGGTGCTACGCTTCAGAACGATAAGATCCTGTTCATCTTCGACGAACCGAGCACGGGTCTGCACTTCCACGACATCAACAAGCTCATGACGGCGCTCAATGCCCTGATTGAGCAAGGCAACTCGGTGCTTATCATCGAGCACAACATGGATATCATTAAGTGCGCCGACTGGCTGATCGACCTAGGTCCGGAAGGCGGCATCAACGGCGGGCACTTGCTGTTCGAGGGCACGCCGGAGGAAATGGTAAAACTCAAAGACACAAACCACACGGCGCGCTTCTTGGCCGAGAAGCTATAAGCCGAACAAAAGCATTTGCCGTAGAAGAAAGAACCGCACTGTTGCGGTTCTTTTTTTATCTATACTAGTACCATGAAGCTAGGTGCCGAAGAAAAAATCTTGGTAGGCCAGCCATCCGCCGACGAAACCGAAACCGTAATAGGCAGCTTTCCGCCCGACCGCAAGGGGCTAGGTGCTGTGTTCGAGGACGATGGCATCACGGGTTACTTCTACGTCGTCGATCAGGGCGGCGAGGATTTGGAAATTCTGGATGCCCTGCACATCTACAATGTGGAGGATGTGGCCGACAAGCAACTGCCCGTTACGGCCCAGATTTTCTGGAATGAAGAAGAAAATGCCGTGGCGCTGATTCTGAACGGGCAATGCCACGCGCTATATGATTTTCAGCGGCAAGCCGGCTTCTGTCGGAATGCTTTTCCGGCCGCCAAAAACGAGCAAACCGAGCCGCGCGAGTTGACCGATGAACTCGTGCAGCAGTACTTTGCTGCCTGAGCACCTAGCTGCTCGCCAGGCAGGGCGTGTTTATAAGAGTTGATTTCAACTATTGTTATCCTATGACAACTGCGTTTACAACGGAGTCTTCGGCGGTGGCTACGACTACTTTTCGTCAGCGACGCTGGGTGGCAGCTGCGGCTATCTTCGGCAACGTGGCCCTCACGTATTGGTCGCGCATTCAGCCGTTTAATGGGCAAAGCATGGGCTACGTGTCGGGTAAATACCCGTCGCTGCTCACGCCGGCCGGTTATGCGTTTAGTATTTGGGGGCTAATCTTTTTGACCCTAGCTATTTACGCGGTGTGGCAACTGCTGCCGGCGCAACGCTCAAATCCGTTGCCCGACTCAGTAGCAAAGCCACTGATCCTGGTCAACGTAGCCACGGCGGCTTGGGTGGTGCTGTTTGCTTATGAGCACATTGCGTGGTGCGCCGTGCTCATGCTCATCATTCTCGCAGGGCTTATTCTTACCTACGGGCGGGCCCGGTACGTTGTAAGTGGTGGGGGCGCCCCTAGGTGGACTAGCTTGCCGTTTGCGCTTTATTTGGGCTGGATTTCGGTAGCTGCTCCCGTGAATGTGACCATTGGCCTTCGGGCGCTAGGGTGGGAAACGCCTACTAACGTCACGGTTGTCATAACCCTGGTGCTGCTAGTGATTATCACGGCGCTGAGCTTATGGGTAAGCCAAGCGTTTGTGGATGCCACAGTAGCGTTGGTGATAACCTGGGCACTGGTAGCTGTATGGGTAGCGCGACGCGGCTCTTATCCGGAGCTAGCAGATGCTGCATTGGTTGGGGCGGTCGTCGCTTTCTTGGGCGGAATAGGGCTAGCTTGGCGCCGGCAAAAGCAGGTGGCCATCGGAGTCTAATTAGTGTGCTTACTTTGCGCTGACATTTCGCCTAATACACTTCTTCGCTATGCGCCAACACATCGTTGCCGGCAACTGGAAAATGAACACTACCCTCCAGGATGCACAGGCTTTGGTTTCAGAAATCACCAACATGGTAGCCGACGAGGTTGCCGACTCCAACGTTCAGGTTGTTATCTGCCCGCCCTTTCCGTTCCTGACCTCGGTGGGCAAGCTGTTGCCGGAAGGCAGCCGTTTTCACCTAGGTGCTCAGAACTACCACCACAAAGAAAGCGGTGCTTACACCGGGGAGGTGTCGGCTCAGATGCTGCACTCAGTAGGCGTAGAATACGTCATCCTCGGTCACTCAGAGCGCCGCGAGCATTTCCGCGAAGACGACCAGCTACTCAGCCAAAAGCTGAATGCGGCGTTGGCTGCTGACTTGAAGCCCATCTTCTGCGTGGGCGAAAGCCTCGAAACCCGCGAAGCCGACGAGACTTTCAACTTCATCGGTAAGCAGCTGCAAGATGGCGTGTTTCACCTCTCGCAGGAAGACTTCGCCAAGGTGGTAATTGCCTACGAACCTATCTGGGCCATCGGCACAGGCAAAACGGCTACCAGCGAGCAAGCGCAGGAAGTACACGCCTTTATCCGCGAGCAGATTGCCAAAACCTATGACGCCGCTACGGCCGAAAACACGACCATCTTATACGGCGGCTCGGCTAACGCCAAGAATGCCAAAGAGCTGTTCTCGCAGCCTGACGTGGATGGTGGCCTAATCGGCGGCGCCTCGCTCAAGTCGCGCGATTTTACCGAGATTATTAAGTCATTCTAAAGCCTACTTGTCAGTCCGAGCAAGGCGAGGAACCTAGGTTAGCCACTGTGGCAATCCACTCAGATTCCTTGCCTTGCTCGGAATGACAACTACGCTAGGAACTGCCTAGCTACTGAACCAAAGCTGGTCGCAAAATTGTCCGCAAGCTGAAGACCTTACGCACTGTTCATGCTCTACTTGTTTATGCTCGCGAGTTTGCTCGGAGTAGCCACGGCTCCCATTGCACCTGCGCCCATCAGTCCGAAGCTAGCTACGGCGGCACCATTCGGGATTATTGATGCGAGCAAAATCTTTGGCTCCATCTATCTAGAAACTGATCCGCGGCGCAGAAGCTACTGCTTCGCGGCGATATACGAGGAACCCGAGCAGGCCTTTGCCGATGTGCTGGTGTACAAGGAAGACAGCAAGCTTTTCGCCGACAAGTCGGGCGTCTGGTACTTCACGCCCACCCGCGACTTCGCCGACTACGTGCTGTTTGTAACGAAAGACCGGGGACAAGCTGATTTTTCAATCCACTACACTAAGGTTCGTTCCTATGCTGGCTTGCAGCGGCAGTAACTCAAACAGTAGATTACAGGATTGATTTGAACAAAAAAGACGCTCCCTTGGGAGCGTCTTTTTTGTTTGTGCCGTTTGCTTGTAGCGCGAAGCTCCGGCTTCGCGCCTCGTTGAACGACTTGCACCTAGGCTCTTCAACGGTTATTGTTCAACAACACGCGAAGCCGAAGCTTCGCGTGACAAGCCGCGAAATCCGCAGCACAAACCTACCTTTGCCGCTCCGAAATGGGCGGCTTTCTCATTGATAACTGATTCAATATGGATTTTGTAGAGTTGCGGGTGCAAGCGCCGCGCGAACTGGCGGATATACTAGTAGCTGAGCTAGCCGAAGTTGGCTACGATACCTTCGAAGATAACGACGAAGGCTTCTGCGCTTACATGGGCGAGGAGACGTTCAACCAAGATGACGTGGCCGAAATCATGGCCCGTTACGAAGGCATCGGCGAAATTGAGTACAGCCACCGCATCATTACGCGCCAAAACTGGAACGCAGAGTGGGAGAAGAACTTTCAGCCGCTCGTCATTGCCGACCGCGTGTCGGTGCGGGCGCCGTTCCACCCCAAGCCGGAGCCGATTGAGTACGACATCGTGATTATGCCGCGCATGTCATTTGGTACCGGTCATCACGAAACGACCGCGCTGATGATTGAGAACCAGCTAGCTATTGACCACCAAGGCAAACGGGTGCTCGATATGGGCTGCGGCACCGGCATTCTGGCCATCATGGCTGCCCAACTCGGTGCTCGCGAAGTGCTGGCCGTAGATGTAGAACCCTGGACGGTAGAAAACGCCGCCGATAACGCTGCCGAAAACAACTGCACCAACATCGAGTGCCGCCTCGGTGGGGTAGAGGTGCTAGCCGGTGAGGCACCCTTTGATATCATCCTAGCGAATATCAATCGCAACGTGTTGCTGGAAGACATGCACGCCTACGCGGCGCTGTTGCCGGCTGGCCACCCCATTCTGTTTAGCGGCTTTTACCAGGAAGACCTAGCCAAAATCGATGCGGAAGCGCAGAAACACGGCTTAGTATTCCAGTCGCACCGCACGAAAAACAACTGGGTGTCAGCTATTTTTATCAAGCAGTAAAAGCAGCAAACGACGTGGTACCGCGACTTCGGAGTCGTAGTACCACGTCGTTTGACTTAGCTAGGTATCGGCTGCGGCGTGTAGGTTGGGCCTTGGCAGCGAGGGCCTTGTGGGGTCCAGG
This sequence comes from Hymenobacter sp. GOD-10R, assembly GCF_035609205.1. Classification (NCBI taxonomy): domain Bacteria; kingdom Pseudomonadati; phylum Bacteroidota; class Cytophagia; order Cytophagales; family Hymenobacteraceae; genus Hymenobacter; species Hymenobacter sp. GOD-10R. Next base: position 5,549,099 of record NZ_CP141184.1, on the reverse strand, counting down.
CGAGCTTATCGATGCAGAGCTGACGCTCCTTCATGCCTTTATCCCAGGCGTGATACACGAGGTATTCGGTCTTGCCATCGGGACCCATCACGTGGGAGTGGTGGCCGGGGCCGCGCACGTGGCCCGCTACCGCATGCAACACGCGGGCGCCCTTCTCGGCACCTGCATCCGAATAAGGACCTAGGATAGAATCAGCCACGCAGTAGTCGACGCCGTAGCGGGGCGTCAGGAAGTTGGCGCCGCTGTAGAAGCAGTAGTACTTGCCGTTGTGTTTGCGCATGAAAGGCCCTTCCAGCGTATGCCACTGCGCAAACTTCTTGTTATCGTAAAGCGGCATCGTGCGGTTGGCCTCGAAGATCGTCCAGGCGTGCTTGGCCCGCATCACGGTGCGGCTTTCGCCGGCTAGCCGCGTCATGTTGACGAGCTTGTCGACGGCTAGGCCGGTGCCGGGAAAGTAGCCGTTGTCGGAGTCGATAAAGTCGCGGGCGTAGAAAAGGTACCACTGGCCATCGGTATCCTGAAATGGGTGGGCGTCGATGGTAAACTTGCTTTCAGGTACGTCGAGCAGATTCGCTTCCTGATAGGGGCCTTCGGGTTTCGTGCTCGTGGCCACGTACAAGCGGTGCCCGACGTTAGCCCCAATCGCGCCACCGCCCCGGGAGTAGTACATATAGAAAGTGCCCTTGTGGTGCACCACCTCGGGGGCCCAGAACTCCGCGCCTTCCGCGCCCTTAGGCGGCGTGAGCGCGCCACCAAGTGGCTGCCAATGCACAAGATCTTTGGAGGAAAGCAAGGTGAAGATGCGCCCATCTTTCGTCCGCGAATTACCCGTGGTACCGAAGGCGTAGTAAACGCCTTGGTGGTGCAACACAAAAGGATCCGGAAATTGACTCGCATACACCGGATTCGTGTACGTGGCACGATCAGGGGGGAGCATCGTTGATCCTAATTGGGGCACAAAAGGAAGTATACCTAGCCCAGCTATGGCTTGTTTAACAAACGTTCGCCGTGAGAGAGGAGTGGGAAAGTTAGGTGGAAGCATCTAAGGATTAGGGGGGTGAAAGCGTAAGGAGCAGCAGCTGGCACTGACTTTTGCAGGGAAGTAGCCTACGGGAGTCCGGAGTAGCTTAGGGTGGCTCTGTAGTGCTATTTATGCAATCGTTTGCACAAACCAAAGCCAGGTTGTTAATGATGCTAGTTGGCTAAAAGCTAGGTCCACCATTGATAACAAACCGGTTGCTTCGGCAGAGAAGCAACCGGTTTGTTATCAATGGTAGGAGTTTGCGAAGCTAGAATTGATGAGCAGAAGCCGTAGTCAGCATCCTGCCCGAAATGCTAGCATGCAGATTGAGTAGTTTCGTAGCGTATTCTACCCAGTGGATAGAAACAATTCGGAAAGCTAAACCTGCTATCTAGACTCCTAGGTATTTCTGTTCTTGAATACAACCACACGCTTCAGCGATAAAGCCTGGATTCTTGCCTTCGTCGGCCTGCTTGTACTGGTATTAGGTGTACGACTTTCATTTGTGGGTCGCGGCGCCATGTCCTTCCCCGACGAGGAGCGGTATTATCAGTCGGTAGAGGCAGTAAAAAGCTTTGCGGCGGGAAATCTGCGAAGCGGGTGCGCATACCTGATCCGAACGCAAGGCCGCCCTGCCGATGCACTAATTCGGTTGTTACCAGCGGTGGGGCAAGGAATAGTGCACGCCACTGGCGGACCTGGCCCTCACGCGCCTGCTTCGTTGCTGGTGCCAGTACTGTTTACGTATGGCGTTTCTATACTGTCCTTGCTATTGTATTACCGGCTAGCGCGTGTGCTATGCGCGAGTCAGTTCGGGGCTCTGCTGAGCACGTTGCTGTATGCTTGTCTGGCGAATAGCAACCTCTATATCCGACATGTCCTGCCTTATGAGTTCGCGCTTTGCAGCTTCTTGGGGCTGGTATTGTGGCTGGCACGAAGTCGGCAAGCAGGGCAAGCGCTGACACGCAAGCAGATCTATGGGCTAGGGGTGGGCGCGGCTTTCGTGGTGACCATCTATCCAGGCTATTTTTTCGTCATTATCGCGTTGCTGCCAATGCTACCTAATCCGGCAGTGCACAGCGCCAATCACGCTGCACATGGGCTCCGGCAAAAAGGCATAAGGTTGGGCGAGACCTTAGCCGTTTATGGTAGCGGAGGGCTGAGCGTACTGCTTTTCTTTGAGGGCCTGGGGCAGCTTGCCGGAGTGTCCTACATCTGGTCTTGCCTGAAGCTATCGAGCACGGTTATCCAAGGTGATTTTCGAGAAAGCTTCACCTTCTTGTTCCACTATTTGCTCGACGTTGAGGCAGGACTTGGAGTTGCCGTGCTCGTGCTAACGGGGCTAGGAGTGCTGAGCCTCCTGTACCAAGCTGTATCAAACCGCCAGCCTGCCTGCGTACCTGAAGCGTCGCGTAGCAATGCGCTTTACCTAGGAGTGCTAGGCGCTTTTCTAATGTATGCCGCAATTGGCTACTGGGGCCATTTACTGGTCTTCTACGGACGCATTCTGCATGCTTTTCTGCCTTTTCTGGTGCTATTCGCAGTAGCTGTTGGCTGGCAAGCGGTAACACCCAAACTTCAGCGGCCGCTTGCAGCGTTGCTCGTTGCCGTAGCCCTTTACTCGTTCGGCCACTTTGCGGCGCGGTACCGGCAGGTGCTATATCCTATCGACTTTCTAACTCGGCCCTCCGTGCGCTTACCGCGGCAGAACCTGGTTTTTCTGTATCAAGCCGAAACGACTGACAACGATGATTACATGTTGACTCGGCAAAAGCTAGCACGTACCACATCAGCGGTAAGAGGCGAGGCGATGCTACTGAACTTCGGGTTCTTGTACCCAATTGCCGGCCCAGGCTGCAACAACATACGCGTGCCTGCTGGCTTCCGGCAAGTGTTTGCCGCGCCCCATTTTCTGACCTTGCCAGCGTACGGTTTCGAAGGGTATTCGCCCTACGAACGCTCGATGCTCCGCCAATGCCAGTACCAGTGCGCCGTTTTCGTGCGGTAAGGCGCTTGCGGCGCCGACTTAGCTTATGCCGTACCTGCTTCTCCTTTTAGTGCGGCGGCTACTTGATCCTGCATGCGTCGTATCGATTCGCGGGCGAAACGACGTTGTAGCATCCGCCCGAACAGCTTGAAGCCTAGCCAATAGAAAGGATTACGGATGCGCCCCACCTGCGATACGGCGTGAATGTGAAACGTGACCTGCCCGCTGTTGAGCTGTTTGTGAATGGTGAACTCGATGCGGCCGCGCTCAAAATGTCCCTCTAGGGTGCTATAGCTGTAGCCCCACACTTGCTCGGGGCCGGTAGGCGTGTTGCGGGTTTCGTCGGTTACCTTGCCAGTGCGCACCCCGAACCAAAACGTGAACAAAAGAAACCGTCCGCGCAAGATCATGGTGCGGTCTTCTAGGGGCGCGTCGGGAGCGAAGATGCCTGTGATGAGGTCGGGTGGTGGAAAGGTATAGTTGCGCAATACCTCCTGCGCGGCTTGCCAGGAGCCATGCGGCGCGGGCGGACCAGGAGCTTCGGCGGGCAGCGTAGTTTCGTAGTCGTCGACGCGCCAGCCGTTGGCCGCGTTGTACTCGCTAATGCGGTCGAGGTCGAAGTTGTAGTGAGCCTTGGTGTAGGTAGCCAGGCGGGCTTGCTGCTGTTGCCACAGCGCAGGTGGCTTAGGAACGGTGGCCGGGGTTAGGCTCATGCTTTTGCGTTTCAATGGTAACTGAACCTAGGGTTTGCCCGCCACTAGCTGCCGCTACTCGTTCGCAGAATAGGCGCCAGGTTTGTTCCTGCACCCGCTGACCCGCTCCAACGGTGTCATAAAGAAAGGCAACGAGCCCGTCGCGGGAGCTAGCCCACGAGTGAATCTCAAAGTGCAGTACGCCGGGCTGGTCGGGGTGCGCACCGGCCGAAAATCGGATGCGTCCAGCTTCGGGGTGACCTTCGAGAGTGAAAAACTCAAAGAAAGTTTCGCCGGCGTCGGTCACGCGCACGCCGCCATTCCACGGACCTAGGATCTTGATCTGAAACTCGTCGCCAACTTCTAGGCGGTGCGCTTCGCCTTTCACTTTCTCAAACTTGGCCAGCAGATCGGGAGAAAAATCCTCGATGTTGCACCGGATGGCTTCCATGAGTTGTTTGGCCGACTGCCCAGGTCGAGCAATATCAATGCTATAGCGCCGCTCGAATAAGGGACCGGCTCCAGTGCCAGCGGGCTGCTCGGGTTCGTTCATAGGAAAGAGTAACTGAGTGACTATGTTGCTGAGCAGCGAAATGGATGAGCGGTCAGCTTGTGCCCTTAAAAACGAACATTTTACATGAAAGGATAAGTATACTAGAACGACGACCACTCACTCAGCTACTTAGTCACTTTTCATGTACCGTCCTTATCACCCACCCGCCGACCCCATCGTGGTGCGCGAGCTTACCCAGGAGCAGGAAGCCATGCGCACGCGCGTACGCCTACTGGCCTTGCCCCAAGAGCCCACCTTCATTGCAGGCTGCGACTCCTCTTTTCCCACCCCCGATACCATCCTATCGGTGTTTGTGCTGCTACGCTTTCCGTCACTGGAGATTGTTGAGAAAGTGTGGAACACTGGCCCCGTTACAGTGCCTTATGTACCGGGCTTCCTCGCTTTTCGTGAAGCTCCCAACCTGCTACTGGCGTACGAAAAGCTCACCCAAAAGCCCGATATCATTATGGTGGATGGGCACGGCATTGCGCATCCGCGACGCATGGGAATTGCAGCGCACTTAGGTGTATTGCTCAACAAACCAACGTTTGGGGTGGCCAAGCAAAAGCTCACCGGCAACTACACCGAGCCCACTCTCACGCGGGGCAGCATCACGCCCCTAACCGACCGGAGCGGCGAGCTGCTGGGCGAAGTAATTCGCAGTAAAGACAAAGTGAATCCGCTCTTTGTTAGTCCTGGCCATCTGTGCGACCAAGCCACGGCGACGCGTCTCACCCTAGCTTGCCTGCGCGGCTACAAGCTCCCCGAGCCCACGCGCCTTGCCGACCATTGGGCTGAAGAATTCAAAAAAGAACTGAAAGCCTGAGCTAGAGTAATTGGGTGCTGTTTGGACCTTGAGCCTGAAAAAGGCCATTTTGCTTTACCTGCTTTAGAGCAGTGCTTCTTAAACTAAGCGTTAGATGCTAGCAGAATTGTACTAACGATTGTGATCTTTTTTGATGAGACAATTCTTAGAAATACAGCACTTGCCATTCGCAGGTTAAGAGCTGAAGTATTTTAATACGGATTGTATTCTGCGCATGTAAAAGTGTTTTTTATTGGCAGAAGGTATAGTGATGTATGTTGATAATCAGTAGTATTACAACAAACCACACTAAAACCCATTGCTATGAAAAAAACCTTTACTCAATTTCTGCTGGTGCTAGGTATTGCGTCGGCAGTGCCAAGTGCAATGCAAGCGCAACAGCTGTATTCCAACGGCAACTTCTCCACGGGTACTACCACCAAAAGCGGCGTGACAGCACCTGCTGGTTACACGTGGAGCGAAGCGCAGAACAACACGGGCAACACCACCGAGTCGAACACGAACTCGGGCTACACCGCCAGTAAGCTTTCCGCGATTAGCCTAGCTGATGACTTCACGGTTCCGGCCGGGCAATCGTGGACGATTACCGATTTATCTTTCTTCGGCTACCAAACGGGGGCAGCCAGTACACCTTCGCCTTTCACAGAACTTTCTATTCGTATTTGGCGAGGCTCGCCGGCAGTAGCTGGCTCTACAGTGGTTTTCGGTGACCTTACTACTAACCGTTTGGCGGGCGCTACAGATGCGCGCTCCTATCGCATTTTTAATACGCTTTATCCTACTCCTTCCGCTCCTGGCACAACGCGTAAAATCTGGAAGGTGCGTGCTACCGTCTCGCCCGCCTTGGTGCTGCCAGCTGGCACTTACTGGGTTGAATGGGCCTCAACTGTGACAGGTGGTGGAGCGCACTTCTACGTGCCCGTCACCATTGCTGGCACTCGGCAAACACCGGGCGCTAATGCCTTGCAATACATTTCGGGTGCCTGGACGCCTACCATCGACGCTGGCAACCCCGATAGTGCGCCCGACGTGACGGTTGACTTCCCCTTCATCATCAACGACGGAACCATTCTGGCCAGCGGCCTTAAGAAAAATGCTGTTGAGCTAAAAGTTGGTCCTGTACCAACTAGTGGCACGGTAAACGCCGAATTTGAAACCTTGCGTAGTGCCGCCATCATAGAACTCAGCGATATGCAGGGTCGTCAGGTGTGGAAGGGCAACGTGAAATCGGGTAGCTCCTCGGCCACCGTGCCCATGGATAACCTAGCCGCCGGCGTTTACATGTTCACCATGACTTCGGCGCAAGGCAGCTCGCGGGCTCGCCTAGTGAAGGAGTAAGTAGGTCGCTCTTAGATCGGGCCCGCCAGTAGTTCTTACAAAACTGCTGGCGGGCTTTTTTATGGACAGCTTTGCTGCAACGATTCCAGCGAAAGACCCGCCTCTGGCGGTAAACCTAGCAGCTGCGCCACGGCTCTGTATACCACCTGTGGCCCTTCTGCCTGCGCTACCACGCCGCGCTCCAAAGGCTGCTGCTGCGATTTGGAGAGCTTGTGCCCATCGGGGCCGGGGAGCAGCGGGTGGTGCAGGAAGTGAATGCGCGTGGCGTTGAAGGCGGCCGTAGTGGGTAGCTGGTGCGCTAGCCACAGCTGCGCGGCGGTGCTGGGCAGCAAGTCGGCGCCGCGCACGATAAGCGTGGTGCCCAGCCGCAGGTCGTCGATTATGGAGCCAATCTGATAAGCAGGATAACCGTCTTTTTTGCGCACAACAAAGTCACCTAGGTTGTGACTTAGCTTTACTGTCGTCGGCCCTTGCCAGCCATCGGAGAAAGACACTTCCGCTGTATCGGGTACGTGTACGCGCCATGCGGCCCCAGGCGTGCTGAGCGGCAAATGACGGTGGCGGCACGTACCAGGATAGCGGCCATCGGGAGCTAGGGCCAGAATATCGGTGCGAGAGCAAGTACAGGCGTACACCAGGCCAGGCTGCTGCCGAAGCTGCTCAAGTAGAGACTGATAATCGGATAGGTAGTGCAGCTGCGAGTAGTGCTGGTCAAAATCGGCAGGGTTGCGCGGCCCCGTGTCGTAGTCCAGCCCTAGCCAATCGAGGGTGTGGAAGATGTTGGCTAGATACGCCGGCCGGAGCCGGGCGCGGTCGAGGTCGTCGATGCGCAGGTGCAAGGAGCCGCCTGCCTGGCGTACGAGCAGCCAAGTCAGCACGAAGTTGACGGCGTTGCCTAGGTGCAGGTAGCCGCTGGGCGTAGGAGCGAAGCGCCCCCGAACAGGCGCCACTAAAGCAGGACGATACAGCATCGCCGAGCAAGATACGGTAGCAATGTTTTCGGCGTATCCGTAAAGAGACTCGTCTGCTCCGAACGGCGGCCCAAACAATCACCAGGCGCCTAGCTCGCGCAGGCGCTTGCAATCAACAACTGGTCGGATACTTAGGGCATCGTACCAGATAACTATCCGTAAACTCGCCATTATGCCTGCTCCCCGTCGTCGTTATCTACTTTGGGTCTTTTTGGTAATCATAGCCTTGGCTGCTGGTGCGTTTGGACTCGGTTGCTCCTTGTCGGCACCCCGCTACCAAGGGCCGCCTTCAGATCATTTTGACGGCAAGGAGTTCAAAAACGCGGGGGGTGTGCATGCGCAGGAGGGCCTAGGTCCCGTGTTGCGCTGGTATTTGCACCGCGAGAAAGGCGACTTTACCGACCAGCCCAATTTGCCCTACGGCCCCAAGCCACCTGCACGGGTGGGCAGGGGCAAGCTGCGCGTGACGTTCGTCAACCACGGTACGTTCTTGTTGCAGTTTGACAGCTTAAATATCCTCACCGACCCCATCTGGAGTGAGCGAACCAGCCCCTACGAGTGGATTGGCCCGAAGCGCCTGCGCCCGCCAGGGCTACGCTTCGAGGATCTACCCAAAATTGACGCAGTCGTCATTAGCCACAACCATTACGACCACCTCGATGTGCCCACGCTCCGCCGCCTTGCCGCGCGCGACCAACCGCGCATTTTTGCGGGGCTAGGCGTGAGTGAGCTACTGAAAAAAGAAAATATTCCGAACGCCACCGACCTCGATTGGAACCAAGCCGTGCGACTCAGCCCGTTGGTGCAGCTTACGTGCACGCCGGCGCAACACTTCAGCGGCCGGGGCCTCGGCGACCGTAACGCCACGCTCTGGGTGAGCTACCTTTTTCAAACAACACGCGGCGGCCTCTACTACGCTGGCGACACCGGCTACGGACCGCACTTTAAGTCCATTGGTCAGCAATTTAAATCCATAAGATTGGCAATTTTGCCCATTGGTGCTTACCGACCGCGGTGGTTTATGCAGCCCATCCACATGGACCCGGCGGAAGCCGTGCAAGCCTCCCTGGACCTAGGTGCCGCTCGTAGCATTGCCACGCACTTCGGCACGTTTCAGCTCGCCGACGATGGCCTGACCGAACCCGTAACGGACTTGCATAAAGCACTGCGCGAAAAGCAGTTGCCCGACAGTGTATTTATGGCGCTGAAAGAAGGCGTAGGCTGGCAGGCTAGGTAAGAGCGTGTCACGGTGCATTCCTACGACATCAACTCCTGGAGCTGCTTGGCATTCAGAATGGCCGATGCGTCGATGTCGTTATTGAAGTAGATGTATACCTCTTGCACTTGCGCAGCGACTTTTACCTGTTGCATCAGCTCGCGCAGTTCGTCCACCGCGTAAGGCGACTTGTACAACTCGGGCACGCCATGCAGGCGGTAGTACAGCACGTCGGTGTTGGCGACTACGTCGCGAGGCAACTCGGGGTGGCTCATACCGCAGAAGCTGATGCCGTGCTGCGCTAGTTCTTCGTAAATGCCAGGTTGCCACCAGCTGACATGCCGCGGCTCCAGCACGTTGCGGTACGCTGGGTCGAGGCTGCTGACGATGCGTTGGAGGCGCTCGGGGGTATAGGCCATCTTGGGTGGCAGCTGAAACAACACGGCCCCTAGCTTTTCCTGCAAGCCAACTTGAATGGTCTGGTAAAAATCGGCGAGCAACTGCGCCGATTCGTGAAATTGCTTGTAATGCGTGATAAGCCGGGGCGCCTTCACGGAAAAACGATACGTAGCCGGACTCTGCGCATACCAATTTTGTAGAAAGGCTACTTGTGGAAATCGGTAGAACGTGACGTTCAGCTCTAGCGTGTTGAAGTGCTGGCTATAGAACTCAAACCAGCGGCGCTGAGGCAACCCAATCGGATAGAACCGCTCCTTCCAATGCCGATAATGATAACCCGAACACCCGATAAACCAAGTCTGCGTCATGCGTCTGCTACGACCTTTCGTGAAGCCGTTTATACGGCTAAACTCTTCTGTTTGATGGTCCGTAACGGTTCAGCTAAAGATTTCAGTAATGTAACGTAACCAAGATAAATTGTACCGCGTTAAATCCCTCATAAGCTCCACCTATTACTCTTCAGTGAGTAGCAACATTCAACATTAGACGTCATGAAAGTTTTCAAAGTATTCGCCATTATGCTGCTAGCCTTCTTTATGCTAAGCAGCGAATTCGCTCAGGCTCAAACAGCTCCGAAAAAAGGTTGGAGTAAGAAGGCAAAAGGTGCTGCCATTGGTGGCGGTGCAGGTGCTGTAACGGGTGCCGTGATTGGCGGTGGTAAAGGTGCCGTTATTGGTGCCGCCGCTGGTGCGGTTGGTGGTGGCTTAATTGGCCGCAACAAAGACAAGAAAAAAGACCCAGTACGTTATAAAAACTACGCTAAGAAGTAAGCTAGCTTCTGGCAGAACGACGAAGGGCCTGCGGTACACACCGCAGGCCCTTCGTCGTTATAAAGCTGTGCACCAGTCCGGCGCTCTAGGCGTCTGACCGGCAGGCGTTAGCAGCCGCAGGAGCTAGCGGCTTCGGGCGAAGACGCCGGGCTAGCTGCCGGAGTGCCGCAGGCAAATAAGCCAAAGTGCCGCTCCTTATTGCCATCCACGCGGAAGTACTGCCCGTAGCGGGTGCGGGAGAGCATATCAGCGGTGTTGCCACACACGAGCATCGGCCGGCCTGTTTCAAAGTAGTGGTGGTCGTCGAGGCGAAAACCGTGGGGCTCGTCGGGGGCAGAACCTAGGTAGGTGGCTACTTGGCCGTAGTCTTCGCACTGGTCTTCCAGCTCCAGCTTGAAGGCGCGAATGGTTATCGAATAAAACTTGATGTTGCCTACCTTCCGCTCGATTTCTTCGTTGTTGATGGTGAGCTGGCGCCGCTCGGTGAGGCGATAATCGCGAATATCTAGGTTTAGCAGCAAGCGCCGAAAATCTTCGATGTAAAGCGCACCGCTCAGGCACTCGCCGTACAGCACGGGGTCCTGGCGCAACGACTCGGGCACGCGGCGGTCGGCAAATACGTCGGAGATGTACAGTTCGCCGCCAGGCTTCAGCACCCGAAAAATTTCGCGGTACGTGGCTGCCTTGTCGGTGCTGAGGTTGAGCACGCAGTTGCTTACTACCAGATCGATGCTGTTGTCGGCAATGTCGGCGCTGCCTAGGTCTTCGATGTAGCCTTTGCGGAACTCCACATTGGGCTGGGCGTAGCCAAAGCGCTCGGTGTGTGCTTGCACATGGCGCCGCGCCACCGCCAGCTGCTCATCAGTCATATCCACCCCGATGACGTGGCCTTGCTCACCTACCAGCTTCGAGAGCAAATAGGCATCGCGCCCACTGCCCGAACCTAGGTCGAGCACGGTGCAGCCTTGCACGGCCGCCGGCACGCACACGCCACAGCCGTAATACTTTTCCAGCACCTCGCTTTCGAGCGTAGCCAGTATTTTCTTGTGTGCCGCCGGAATATCCTCCGTGCAGCAAGCATTGGTTTTCAAATCTTGGCTAGAAGCCAGCTGCGTGCCGTAATAGTCCTGTACTTGCTCTTGAATCTGCTGTTCCATTGGGGGTTGCGCTTGGGCTGTTTCGTACTACTATAACTAAGCTAGGCGTATTTGGTCTTTGGCCTAGGTGTAAAAGGCAGAACCAGCTAGGCAAAAACGAGCGGAGCCAAGAGGTTATAAACCAGAACGACCTGCTGCACAAGCAACAGGTCGTTTTGGTGTCGGTATCCGCTGAGCATTTTAGCGTTTAAGGCTAGCTACCTGAAACGCCTCAAAACCTACAGTGCTCGTGGAAGGGCCTTGGGCCAAAACGCCCACGCGCACGCCCCGGTCCCAAGGCGGCAAGTAGGAGCCGTCGACCGCGGCGCCATCGGCGGGCAGGTTTTGCCAGGTTTTACCATCCGTGCTCCAGCTAAAGCGGTACTGATTGCCGCTTCGCGCCTGCAGTTGTAAGTGCAGCGTTTTGCCAGTCGGCACGGGCACTTCCCCGAGCATTTGAGGCTTGCCCCCTTTCATCTGACGAAGGCGCAGCTTGCCCTCGCCTGCCAGTAGCGCCAGCGTATTGTTGGGGTCGCCAAGGGCAGCTAGGCCCGCTACAGTGCTGGCGGGTAACGCAGTGGGGTCGAGGGTAGTGGTGGCAGCATAATCAGCCACTGCCAAGCTTTGGCCGAGCGCCGCGCCACTATGGTCGGTGCGGGCGGTAAGCAGCAGCTTGCCGCCGCGTAGGGCAAATTGTGGCTTTTCCTCAACCGGCCACTGCCAGGTTGGGGCGAGCGTGGCGCCGTTGAACTCATCGGTGAAGTCGCGCCCTCCAGTGTTCGCCGAGAGGGGCGTGGGTACGCTGTGGTTGTCCAAGAATTCGGGCCAACCATCGGCATTCCACCGGAACTCGCTGAGCACGCCCTGGCGCCCTACGTTCTCAAACCCATTGGTATTGTAGGCGTGGTGCAGCATAAACCACCGATTGCCGCGACTGATGGCGGTGCCGTGGCCTGGGCACGTCCACACGTCGTTTTTAACCAGGATGGGGTTCTGAGCATATTTTTCCCAAGGACCTAGCAGGGTGCGCGACCGGGCCACGCCCGTAGCGTAGGTGCAGCCCCGCCCGCAGCAGCCGTTGGCCGCGTAAAAAGCGTAGAAATAGCCTTCGTGCCGTACCATGCTCACGCCTTCCACCAGGTTGCCTTCCCACGGGGCGGTGTTGCGGAATAGCTCGGTTTTTTCGCCCGTCAGGGCCGTGTGTGCGTCGTTGATGCGTTGGGCCCAAATGGGAGTGGGCTTATTGGCGCTGTTACCGTCTTCCTTCCAGATCAGGTACGCCACCCCATTTTCGTCTCGCATCGGAAATGCGTCAATAGAGCCGTCGGGTTGGCCGACTAGCGGACCTAGGTCTTGGTACGGCCCCGCGGGGTTGTCGGCGCGCGCCACGCCTACGCTCAGCGGCCCGCCTTTGCGGTGAGCAGTGTAGTACACGTACACCTTGCCGCCATCCTCGCTGATTTCGGGCGCCCAGAAGTAGTAGTCGGCCCAGGCGGGCGGACCATCCGGGAAAACGTGCCCCACCAGCTGCCAGTTGGTAAGGTCTTTCGACTTCAGCAGGGGGAAAATAGCGCCCCAGTTGGAGGTGGTAGCAGTAGCCCAGTACGTGTCCCCAATTTTGGTGACCGACGGATCAGGATAGTCGCCAGCCAGCACGGGGTTGGCAATAGGGGCTTCCGTGCTAGCCGCCGGCGTGGTGGCTGTGTCAGTGGTGCCGGTGGCCGCGTGTTGCTGGCAGCTAGGTAGTAGCAAAGCGCCTACTAGCAGGAAGGAAAGTGTGTGTTTGAGGTTAGAAAGCAGCACAGTTGCAGGGAGAAAGGTGGAAAAACAACTTATTCGCCACTCGGGCGCGGCAGGGCTGTATTGATGGCAGCGGGCACGCCAAAGTTCGGGGTGCCATCGGTATTCCAGGTAAATTTCTGAATGCGCGGATTCCGCACGTCGCCGCAGCCCTGGCCGGCGCTGTTATTGGCATGGTAGATAATCCAGTCTTCGGCGCCGTCTTTCGACTTGAAGAACGCGTTGTGACCGGGCCCGTACGCGCCATTGCTCTTCACAAATACCGGGGTGGCTGTTTTGGTCCAGGTCGTTGGAGTTAGTGGGTCGGCGGTGGCCGTAGCTGTTAGCAGGCCGAGGGCGTAGTCGTCGGTGCCGCAGAAGCTCGCCGAGTACACCACGTAGGTTTTGTCGCCGTGCTTCAGGATTTCAGGGCCTTCGTTCACGCCAAAGCCGTTCTTTTCCCACGCATACTGAGGACGCGACAACTCTATGCGAGGGCCAATGAGCGTCCAGGGGTTACTCATCTCCGAGATATACAGGCGCTGCTCCCCGCCGCTCCCCGCTGGCCACCCCGACCACAGAAAGTAGCGCTTGCCGTTCTGCTCCAGCACTGTCCCGTCGATGGCCCAGTAGTCTTCCGTGGGGTTATAGACGCGCCCTTTCTCCGTCCAAGTTCCCGTTGTGGGGTCGGCGGCGGGGTTTTCCAGCACCCAGGTGCGCTGTCCGGCATCGGCGCCTGGTCCGGCTGTGAAGTACACGTACCACTTGCCATCCAGAAAGTGCAGCTCCGGCGCCCAAATGTTGCGAGAGTTTCCGCCGTTGCTCGGCGGCGTCCAGATAATGGTGCTCACCGCCGACCCTAGCTCCGACACTTTCGCGGTTTTGCGAATTACCAGGTTGTTGCCGGTGGTTTGCATGTAGTAGTAAAAACCATCTTTCTGGTATACCCACGGGTCAGGTCCGGAGGGCAGCAACGGGTTGGTAAAAGTGGCTGCGGCAGGGGCGGGAGTAGGAGGCGCGGGGGCAGGCGCACTGCCTCCACCCGAGTCTTTGCAAGCCGCCGTTGTCAGGAGCAAGGCCACGGCCAGCAGGCGCCAGGAAGATGAAAATATTGCCATCGAGAAAAGGTAAGAGGAGTTGAAAACCTAGCTTTTAGCAAAACAGCCGCCCCGGTTCGAGGCCGGAGCGGCTGTTGTCAAACGTAACCGCCGAGAGGCTTACCAGCCTGGGTTCTGCTGAAGTCTTGCTATGTCAATGTCGCGTTGCAGAATAGGCAGCAAGCGCGACTTGCCCACCACGAAGTTGCCAAAATCAGCGTCATGAGCTTTCAACTGATCCACCGTAGCCTGATTATCAAGCAAGCCCCAACGCTGAAGGTCAAACCAGCGCAGGCCTTCGCCTGTCAGCTCCGTTACCCGCTCGTGCATGATTTGCGTAAGCAAGCTAGCTTGCGTAGGAAAGTTGCTGGTAAGCAGCGGCGCTAATGTAGCGCGGGTGCGCACCCGGTTGATGAGATCCGCAGCCGCGGCAGTTTGTCCTTGCTGGTTCAAGGCTTCCGCTTGTAAGAGTAGCACATCGGCAAAGCGCATCACCCGGTGGTTGATAGGCGAGTCGAAGTTCTCGAAGTTGCGGTAGTAGTCGGTTTGGTACTTGCGCCAGTACACGCGCACGCGGTTCGTAGCGTTGCTCTTGTAGCGGGTCAGGAAGCCAACGCCATACACTAGCGTATCAGCATCCACCGGCAGCGAAGTGGCAAACTGCGTGCGGTTGTAGAACACCGTAGCGGCTAGGCGCGGGTCGCGGGCAGCAGTCGTGGTGCCTTCTTTCAAAAATTCGCTTACTACCCAAGGCCGTACTTCGCCATCGACGAAACCACCGGCATTCGGTGCACCCCAGAACTGCGAACGTTGACCACCTTCTGAAGAGGTGGCGTCGTCCTGGTCGTTGCCATTTAGCTTGGCATCCGAAAACTGCACCTCGAAAATAGATTCGATATTGTTTTCGCTGGTATGACGGAAGTTGTCCGTGTAAATGGGAGTAAGGTCGTAAAGCTTGGAGTCGATTACTTCCTTAAACTGCGCCGAAGCTAACGTCCATTGCTTGGTTTGCATATACACTTTGCCCAGCAGCGTGGAGGCGGCGCCCTTTGTAGCTCGGCCTAGGTCATTGGCACTGGTGTAGGTGGCAGGAAGGTCAGCTTTGGCTGCTTGTGCATCCGCGATGATCTGCTCCCATACTTGCGCTTCAGTGCCCTGAGGAGGCAGAATGGTTGGGTCAGAAGGCGTCAGCAGGATCGGCACATTGCCGTAAAGCGACACCAAGTTGAAATAGTATAGTGCCCGCAGGAACCTAGCTTCGGCTATTACCCGCTTGCGCAGGGTCTCGTCGATGTTCGAAGCTGAAATATTCGGCACATTGGTAATCACCTGATTGGTGCGCCAAATAGCCCGATAATGGTCGCGCCACAGGTTATCCGATACTTCGAAGTTGTAGTTGGTCAGCACAAACTTGGTGAAGCTAGCTAGCTCACCCCAAGGGCTGTTGCTAAAGCCATCGTCGGAACGCAAGTCGTAAGCAAAGTTAAGCCAGCGCCGGTAGGTGCCGAGCTGTTGCAGGCCGCTATAGGCCGCATTCACGCCTTTTACCGCGTCGTTGCTGTTGGCCCAGAAAGATTCGGCTGTAGGCTGGTTTGGGTTCGGCTGATCGAGCGGATCCTTTTCGCAAGCCGTCGTGAGTAGTAGGCCGCCGAGCAGCGCTGCTAGGGAAAGTTTATAGCGTTTCATAAGAGAAATCGGAAGAAGTAAAAACGGGAACCACCGCACTAGAAACCAAGCTGTAAGCCAGCCGTAAACGTGCGAATGTTGGGGTAGCTGCCATCGTCTATGCCACGGGCCAAGGGGCCACTGCCAACCGTTTCGGGGTCGTAACCGTCGTATTTAGTGATGGTGAAGACGTTTTGACCTGTCACGTAGATGCGCAAGCTGCCAATACCTTTCACGCGCTCGATGACTGCTTTGGGGATGGTGTAGCCGATCTGCACGTTTTTCAAACGCAAATAAGAACCGCTTTCCAGCCAACGAGTTGAGTTTAGGAAGGAGTTGCTACCAGCAGAGTAAGAAGCATTGCCCGCACCGCCGGCAATAATAGCGCGCGGTGTTGTAGTCGATGGGTTTTGTGGCGTCCAGGGGTTGAAGTTGCTCCGATAGTTGCTGTTATCATCGGTGCGGTCGAGCCACCATTTACCCACGTTCAGTACATTGTTGCCTTGCACGCCTTGGAAGAAGGCAACAATATCGAAGTTACCGTAGGCGGCGTTCAGATTTAGGCCATACTGGATCTTGGGAAACACCCGACCCACATGGACACGGTCTTGGGGGTTAATTATGCCATCATTGTTTACATCCTTATAGCGTACATCGCCGGGCGAAGCCTGGGGCTGGGCACTAGAGGCGATATTGTCGCCTTGCTGGAAGATCCCGTCAAATTGATAGAGGTAGAAAGAGCTGATTTCGTACCCTTGCTCGGTGCGGGCCGCATCACCTGCTCCTCCCACAAAGTTTAAGGGCTGCCCTGTGGTATTATCTATCAGACGCGTCACCTTGTTTTTTAGGGTCGTCAAGTTACCCGTCACGCTATAGGTGAACGGTCCCTTATTCTGGTTGTAACCTAGGGCAAACTCGAAGCCCCGGTTCTCCAAGCGGCCAATGGGTTGGTAAGGGTTGTCACCAGCGTTGCCGTAGAAGGTAGAAATAGGAGGGTTAACCAACGCATTACGCGTCTGCGAAATGTAGTAATCAGCCGATAGCGTGAAGCGGTCTTCCAAGAAGCCGGCATCGAAACCTAGGTTAGTGGTGCGGCGCTCCTCCCACGTGATGTTGGGGCTTGCTAATTGTGTCTGAATCTGTCCATTGAGGATGGCTTGACTAGAGCCAAATGGGTAATTTACGTTGGAGTTGATGGTATTTAGATATCGGTAAGAACCACCGTACTCCCCACCAATAAAGTCATTGCCATTGGAGCCATAGCTGGCGCGCAGCTTGAGATTATTGACCACATCAGTAGCTTCCTGGAAGAAATCTTCCTTGGAAATTTGCCAACCGGCTGAAGCAGCCCAGAAGGTACCCCAACGATCGGCAAAGCGCGAAGAACCGTCGCGGCGAATGGCGCCTGTCAGCAGATAGCGCTGGTTGTAGTCGTAGGTCATCTGGCCAAAGTATGACTCCTTGGTCCAGGTATATTCGTTGCCTGTTACTTGCGGAGCGGTGCTACCGCCGCTCAAAGCCCAGTAGTACGAGGGGCCAGTACCATAGTCGTTGTTGAGGCCCCGGGTAAACTCGTTGTGCTGGCGTTGGCGGCTGTAGCCTGCTACAGCTGTCAGGTTATGATCGCCAAAGCTCTTATCGAAAGTAAGCGTATTCTCGGCTAGACCAAATAGCTCATTTCCCTGGTTTTCGGCGTAAGAAGAAGGATTTAGCGGATCATTTTGCCGCCACTGACCATACTTCCGCTTCTCGCGGTCGTGATAAGCGTGGAACTCAGTGCCTAGGTTAAGGCGGTAGCGCAGGAAGCTCGTGATATCAAATTCGCCAAAAACACTACCCTGCAACCGGTTAGAAGTACCCGTATTGTTAAACAGGTCTTGCAAGGCAATTGGGTTGGTACCGAACGTACTAGCATTGGTGTCGCCGTAGCCGTAGCCGCCCGATTTGGTGGGGTCTTTGACCGGAATCACCGGCAACATCCGCAGAATATCATTGAACGGGGTGCCGTTCAGGCGCGTCTGGTTTGTGCGGGTGAGCAGCAGGCTTTCGCCCACACGCAATTTGCCCCGCGTGAAGCCCGAGTTGATGCGCATGCTGTAACGCTCAAACTTCGGCCCGACTACAGTGCCATTTTGCTTAAAATAGCCAGCGCCAATCAAGAAGTTGGTCGAGCTATTCTCGCCTTTGCTACCACCTGAGAAATTCAGGTTGTAGTCCTGTACCGAGCCTTGCTTAATGAACTCCTTTTGCCAGTCGGTATCAATTATTTGGCCGTTGGCACCTAGGGGCAGTGCGTTGGCGTAGGGGAGGCGAGGAAGCCCGGCGTTCTCGTGCGCTTGGTTGTTGATGGTGGCCCAGTTCTGGGCATTCATCAGGTCGTACGTCTTGGTGATGTTTTGCACCCCAGCGTAGGCATTGAAGCTAACGGCTGGCGTACCCGCTTTGCCGCGGCGAGTCGTGATGATAATCACCCCGTTAGCACCGCTAGAGCCGTAGGGGGCTAGAGAAGCGGCATCTTTCAACACCTGCACGTTTTCCACGTCCTGTGGGTTAAAGTCGCGCAGGTTTGTTGTCCAAAGCCCGTCTACGATGTATAGAGGCCCACTAGCGCTACCTAAGGTGCCAATACCTCGAATATTGATAACAGGTGCTTGCCCCGGAACGCCCGAGTTTGTAACCTGCACGCCCGGCAAGCGGCCCTGAATTCCTTCACCTAGGGTTGCTACGGGAGCCCGGCGCACGTCGGTGCCGCTGACCGTAGCCACCGAGCCCGTTACTTGCTCCCGGTTTTGGGTCAAATAACCTACCACTACCACGTCGTTGAGGGTCTTGGTATCGGGAGCCAGTGAAATGTTGATAGAGGTGCGACCTCCGACGGCCACTTCCTGGGCCGAGTAGCCGACGAAGGAAACAACGAGGGTGGCGTTGTTGGGAGCAGTGAGCGTAAAGCGACCATCGGCGTCGGTCTGGGCGCCGTTGGTGGTGCCTTTCACCACTACGTTTACCCCTGGCAAGCCAGCGCCCTTTTCGTCAACTACGCGGCCACTGACAGGGCCATCTGCTTGGAAATATACTAGTGCTGCCTCGTTCGATAGATCGGCCGGGCGACCCGCTGCTGCTGCCAACGGCTGCGCGGCCAGGCAGCAAAGCAGTGCTGGCGCCGCCAAGTGAGGCAGCTTGGGTACGTGCTTTTTCATAAATAAATCTTTTGTGTGGGATGAAGGGGAAATGCAACTACTATATGCAATCGATTGCACATGAGCTTAGACCGCAATCGTTTGCAACTTAAGCGAACTAGAGGGTAGGAAAACTAGGAAACAGAAGGGAGTGCGTGGAAATTGGGTCGTTTAAGTACGACTAGCTAGGGTGGGTCTGGTGGGTGCCAGTAACAAAGTTGTCGTTCCGCGGGAAAGCAGCAGCAATTTTACCGGTAATTATGGACAATGTCAATGAATAGGATTCAATTTTTATATGGATTAATCCAATTATATGAGATAAACCTCTTCTTAACGTACTTGCTGATCCCTAGGTTTTCACTTGCGTAAAAAAGATGCTCGGAGTAAAAAGGACCTAGGTTGTTGAGGCACATATAGATCATAGGTAATTTGCAATCGATTGCACGCGGATAATCTTCAGAAGTCATTTTAATACTTTATCATTGCCTCACGTATACTTGTTCTCTATCACCTTCTCCGCATATGCCCCTTCAGTCCATTGCTGCTGCTTTCCAGCGCCATTTTGGGCACGAACCGCTACTGGTGCGCGCCCCAGGCCGAGTTAATCTAATCGGCGAACACACGGATTATAACGGTGGCTTCGTGCTACCGGCAGCCATCGACAAAGAAATTTACTTTGCGGTAGCGCTCAACGATAGCACAACCGCTCGCCTCCATTCCTATGACCTGAATGAGTCATACGCAACGGAGCTGAGCGAAGTGCACCGCGATGATACGCAGTGGGCCAACTACTTGAAAGGGGTGGTGGCGCAGTTTCAAAAGCGCGGCATTGAGGTGCCGGGGTTCGATTGCATGTTTGGCGGCAACATTCCGATTGGGGCAGGCCTATCGTCGTCGGCGGCAGTGGAATGCGGGCTAGGTTTTGCGCTCAACGAGCTGCTCGGTACCCGCCTCGACCGCATGGAGCTCGCTAAGATGGGGCAGCAGGCAGAGCACGAATACGCAGGCGTGCGCTCCGGGCTCATGGATCAGTTCGCGAGCCTTTTCGGCCGACCGGAGCATGTAGTGCGCCTCGACTGCCGCTCCCTCGACTACGAATACTTCCCCTTCGATACCGATACGTGCCACATTGTACTCTGCAACTCCGGCGTGAAGCATGCCTTGGCTAGCTCTGAATACAACACGCGCCGCCAGGAATGCGAGCAGGGCGTGGCTATTTTACAGAAATACTACCCGCAGGTACACAGCCTGCGCGATGCTACCCGCGAGCAAGTGGAAAAACACCGTAGCGAGCTAGGTGACGTCGTGTACCGCCGCTGCCGCTACGTGGTAGAAGAAAACCTGCGCGTTGAGTCGGCCTGCAACCACTTGCTGGAAGGCAACCTCGAGGCTTTCGGGCAAGATATGTACGGCTCGCACGCTGGTCTGCGCGATGATTATGAAGTGAGCTGCAAAGAGTTGGACGTGCTGGTGGAAGCGGCCAAAAAGGTGCCCGGCGTATACGGGGCCCGCATGATGGGCGGCGGCTTCGGCGGCTGCACCATCAACCTGGTAGCTCCCGATCAGGTCGACAACTTCGTAGCTACTATGACGCTCGCTTATCAGGAACAACTCCAGCTGAAGCTTGAAACCTACAAAACCAAAATCGTTGGCGGCGTAGAAGCAGTGGCTTCGTTAAAGTAATTGGATAGCAGAGAGCCTAGGTGACTCGTTGAACGACATCACCTAGGTCCTCTGCTACCCAATTGCTCCGTAATCCCTTACTCAACCCCGTCCTATGTCTTCTTTCGATACCACCGAGCACTCGCACCGCCGCTATAATCCGCTCACGGGCGAATGGATACTTGTGTCGCCTCACCGCTCTAAGCGCCCTTGGCTAGGCCAACAGGAAAAGCCCGAGCAGGAAGTGCGCCCCGCATACGACCCCACGTGCTACCTCTGCCCCGGCAATACCCGCGTGGGAGGCATCGTGAACCCGCAATACACCAGCACCTTCGTTTTCGATAACGATTTTGCCGCGCTACAAACAGATGCCCCGCAAGGCTCCGTGAACGTTGGTGGTTTGCTCCGCGCCGAAGCGGAATCGGGCCTAGCGCGCGTGATCTGCTTTTCGCCTCGCCACGACCTTACTTTGCCTGAGATGGACGTAGCTGCTATTCGCGGCGTGGTAGATGTGTGGGTGCAGCAATACCAGGAAATCGGCGCCCGCCCCGACATCAATTACGTACAAATCTTCGAGAATAAAGGCTCGATGATGGGCGCCAGCAACCCGCACCCACACGGCCAAATTTGGGCGCAGCGCACCGTGCCAGTTGATCCCGCCAAGGAAACTGTGCAGCAAGAGGCGTACTTCAAAGAGCACGGCCGCAGCCTGCTCGCTGACTACCTAGAGCTGGAGCTGAAAGAGCAAACGCGCATTGTGTACCAAAATGAGCATTTCGTGGTGCTGGTGCCGTACTGGGCCGTGTGGCCCTTCGAGACGCTGCTCGCGCCGCGTCGCCACGTGACCAGCATCGAGCAGTTCACCGATGCCGAGCGCGATGCCTTCGCCGACGCCCTACGTCAGCTGACCATCCGCTACGATAACCTGTTTGAAATTTCCTTCCCGTATTCTGCCGGTATTCACCAACGCCCAACCGATGGACAGTCACACGAGTCATGGCACCTGCACATGCACTTTCTGCCGCCGCTGTTGCGTTCGGCTACGGTAAAGAAGTTCATGGTAGGCTACGAGTTGCTAGCTAACCCGCAGCGAGACATCACGCCGGAGTCGGCGGCTGAGCGCCTGCGCAGCTTGCCAGATGTGCATTACAAGCACCGTTAGGCTATCTTCAGCCGAATGGTACGCTGATAATAAGAGACCATAAAACAAGCTAGCCCGAGTGGGGTGTTGTTCACCGAGAACAGCACCCCACTCGGGCTAGCTTGTTTATAACCAGGTCGCCTGCCGGTCCGACGCCCTAGGCGTCCAATCGGCAGACGACCTTAACCTGCTTCGCTCCGTAGCACTTCCAGCGGAGGACGCGTGAGTACGTCTCGGCTGTTGAACAGGCCAATGAGCATGGTCAGGCCGGTAGTAATGCCTGCTAGAATCAGCAGCGGACTCAACGCAGGTGTGAAGGGCACCTCGAACACCCACAAGGCCAATGCCCAGCCGGCGAAGCCTGCCAGCACCAAGCCAGCGGTGGCCGCGAGCAAGCCCAATAAGGCATATTCCACCAGCGTAATGCGCAAAATCTGGCGGCGACTGGCACCTAGGGTGCGCAGCAACACGCTTTCCTTTACCCGCTGATACCGGCTCACAAACACCGAACTGATGAGCACCAGCAGCCCCGTGGCAATGCTGAACAGCGCCATGAAGCGAATGACAAAGGAGATTTTGCTCAGAATATCGTCCAGCGTTTTCAGGATGAGACCTAGGTCAATGGCCGACACGTTGGGGAAGCTGCGCACCAGCTCGCGCTGCACAGCACCTAGGGTATTGTTGTTGGGCACCCGCGTCATGAGCACGTAGAACTGCGGCGCAGTTTCCAGTACGCCGCTCGGAAACACAACCAGAAAGTTAGTTTGCACCCGCGACCAATCCACTGTGCGCGTACCGCTCACAATCGTGGTTAGCGGCAACCCTTGCACGTTGAACGTCAGCGTGTCACCTAGCTTAAGCTTGAGACGTTTGAAGTAGCCATCTTCCAGGGAGATGCGCGGCGTTCCATCCGCGCCAAGCGACGGCGCGCGGCCCGCTTCTATCTTTTCAGAGGAAATCAGCTTGTCCCGATACGTGACGCGGTACTCGCGGCTGAACGCCCATTTCGGAACGCCTCGTGTAGTGTCTTTCTTGAACTCGGAGCCCGTGTGACCGTTGATGGCGGTCAGGCGCATGGTCACGATGGGCACCTGTTGGAGGATCGGCAGCTTTTGGTTCTTCACCAGTTGCACCACCCCGGCCCGTTGTTGGGGCTGAATGTCGAACAAAACTAGGTTCGGCTGCTTGCCACTCGCCGCCACCTGCACCCGCCCGAGCAACAAGCCTTGCAGCAAGTAAAGCGTCGCCAGCAGAAACACGCCCAAGCCAATAGAAACAGTTAGGGTAATCGTCTGATTGTTGGGGCGGTACAGATTAGCTAGGCCTTGCCGCCACACGTAGCTCCATGAACTTGGGAAATAACGGCGCACTGCGCGGCGCAGCAAATACCCTAGCCCCGCCAACGCGCCAAACGCAACCAGCAAGCCCGTCGCAAACCCAAGGGCCTGCTTCCATTCGCGGGTTTGCAGGTAAGCAAAGCCAGTGATGAAGGCCGCAATCAGTGCGTACACGACCAAGCGGAGCGGATCAAGCTTCTCCGTATTTTCCTCGTACGACGCTCGCAACGTGCGTAGCGGCGACACGCGCCGAATCTCGAGCAGCGGCAACAACGCAAATAGTACCGCTACCAGCACGCCCGTAAGCACGCCCTGCGCTACAGCCTTCCACGAAACCGCTACGCTCACAGCCACCGGCAGGAAACCTGCAAAGACTTTCGGAAGCAGCAACTGCACCGCCGTACCAATGGCTGCCCCGACCAAAGCGCCCAGCAAACCCATGAGGGCAATCTGAAGCAAGTAAATCAACAGAGCCTGCCAGCCGCTGGCACCTAGGCAGCGCAGCACCGCCACGGCCGAAATCTTCTCGCGCACATACAAGCTCACGGCGCTGGCTACACCCACGCACCCGAGCAGCAGCGCCACAAATGCCACTAAGTTTAGAAAGCGGGTGAGGTCCGCGAAGGAACGGCCGGTTTGCTTCTTGCGGCTTGCTACCGTGTCAGAATCAATGTTGACCTTATCGAAGCTAGGTTCAAGCGGCTTGATGAGCAGGTCGACGTTGGTGGTGGCCGGAAACTGGTAGTAACGGCGGTACTGAACGCGGCTGCCACGTTGCAGGAGGCTGGTTTGGGCCAGCAAAGCACCCGGAATAAAAACCGTTGGGGCAATGGAAGCACTGAATTCTGACTGACCAGGTGTTTTGCGCACGCGCCCCACAATCTGAAATGTGAGGTTACCGACTTTGATGGAATCGCCGGGCTTGGCGCCAAACTGCACCAGCAACGCGTCGTCTACCAGCGCCACGCGCTGCTGACTAGCTGCCGCTTGCCGAAACGCCGGCACCGCTGCGGCGGGCTCTACTACCCAATCGCCGTAGTAGGGAAAGCCGCCGGTGAGCGCACGTATTTGAGCTAAGCGCACGCCCTGTCCTTTGGGAAATTGCACGAGCGAGGCAAACGCCACTTCGTCGCTGCGGGTGCTACCTAGCTTGCGCAGGGTGGGCTGCAAAGCTGCCGGGAAAGGTTGGCTCGAGGATAAAACTAAGTCGGCGCCGACCAACTCTCGCGCCTGCTCGTCGATGCTGCGGGCTAGGTTGTCGCCGAAGCCGTTGATGCCGACCAGCGCCGCAATGCCCAGCACGATGGCCGACAAAAACAGCAACAACCGCGAGCGGCTGCGTCGGCTGTCGCGCCAGGCCATGCGCCAGAGCCACGCTACGCCCGGCCGGGCCGAAGGCAAGACGCCGCTCATTGGGCCGGAGTGGACGCGGCGGTCCGTTGGGTAAGCGAATCGGAAACCACGCTGCCGCCCTTGATGCGCACCACGCGCTGGGTTTTGGCGGCTAGCTCTAGGTCGTGGGTTACGAGGACCAGCGTGGTGCCGGCCTCGCGGTTCAGCCCAAACAGCAAATCAACCACCGTCGCGCTGGTGTCAGCGTCGAGGTTACCCGTAGGCTCGTCGGCAAACAAGATCTTGGGTCGGTTGGCGAAAGCGCGAGCTAGTGATACCCGCTGTTGCTCACCGCCCGACAACTGCGTGGGGTAGTGGTGGCCGCGGCCACCTAGTCCCACACGCTCCAGCAACGCCTGCGCCGCTTTGGTGCCGCCCGAAACGCCGCGCAGCTCCAGCGGCACCAGCACGTTTTCGAGGGCCGTGAGGGTTGGCAACAGCTGGAAGTTCTGGAAGATGAAGCCCACGTGCTCATTGCGCACGGCTGCCCGCTGGTCTTCGTTGAGGTTGTCGAGCTGGATACCATTGAGCCACACGCTGCCCGACGACGCCCGGTCAAGGCCGGCGCAGAGGCCAAGCAACGTGGTTTTGCCGCTGCCCGAAGGCCCCACAATGGAGAACGTGTCGCCGGGCTGCAGCTCGAAGCTGACGGATTCTAGTACCGTGAGCGACCGGCCGCCGCTGGTGTATGATTTGGTAAGGTTTTCTACTTTGAGCACAAAACAAGAATAAATGAGCCGCTGGGAAAGCGGCGGCGAATACCAAGGAAATAGAGGAGGAAGGCACTTGTCATTCCGAGCAGCATGAGGAATCGGAGTTTATCACAACAACGATTTACCCAGCTTCCTCATCGCGCTTAGACTGACAACTCCATAAGCAGTTACTACGAAGACGCGCTAGCCGTTACGATATTTTCTGCCGTTCCGCGTATACTCGAAAAAATTGCTGTCTGCATGAAAACAGTTTCGTTCCTCCTTAGTTGCTGGATGCTTCTCCTGGTTGGTGGCTGCAACAACAACTCGCAACCCGCTGCTGACACCGCCGAAGCTCCCGCTGCTACTCCCAAGGCTGCCGCGCCGGACAAAGCCGCTCCGAAGCCCACCGTTCTTTTCTTCGGCAACAGCATTACCGCTGGCCTAGGTGTCGACCCCGAACAAGCTTTCCCCGCCTTAATAGGCCAGAAAATTGATTCTGCGGGCTTAGCGTACACGGTAGTAAATGCGGGTCTGAGCGGCGAAACCACCGCCGGTGGCCGCAGCCGCGTCGGGTGGGTGCTGCGTAAGCCGGTAGCCGTATTCGTGCTAGAGCTAGGTGGCAACGATGGTCTCCGCGGCATTCCGCTCACTAACACGCGCCGCAATCTGCAAGCCATTATCGATACTGTGCGCCAGCTGAGCCCGCAGGCCAAGATTGTGCTTGCGGGCATGCAAATTCCGCCAAACCTAGGTGTCGATTATGCCAAGCAGTTCAAGCAACTCTACGGCGACTTAGCGCAGAAAAATAAGCTCACCCTTATTCCATTCCTGCTGGAAGGCGTCGGTGGGGTAGCTAAACTAAACCAGCGCGACGGTATTCACCCAACCCCAGAAGGTCACCGCCTAGTAGCCCGCACCGTCTGGACGGTATTGCAACCAGTGCTACGCCAGCCCGTGGCCGTGACGCAGTAAGTCGAGTTGTTGCACGGTGTATAGGCGCTTACTTATGCCCCGGTCTGGCCTACCGCCTTTTACCTGCTTCCCGCATCACAAAGGAGGAAACAGCGAGCAACAGCTTTCGCGAGGGCGTCACGCCGGCGGTGAACGCTAGTATTCTGTTTTGCCAGCCTGGTACGATGTTGAGCTTGCCTCGCATCATGCCTCGATAGCCGGCTCGGGCCACCGCATCAGCCTGCAGCATGGTGCGCTGCGCCTGCGCCGACCGCCCCATATCGGCCCGCTCGACAAAGCCGGTTTCGGTGAGACCGGGGTTTAGCACCGTCGCTGTGACGCCAGTGCCTTTCAGTTCCGCATGCAGCCCTTCGGTAAAGTGCATCACATACGTTTTGGAGGCGCCGTAAGCGGCTAGGTTGGGCAATGATTGGAAGGCTGCCAACGATCCAATATTCAAGATACGCCCAAACCGACGCTGCACCATCTCTTTCACAAACAACGTCGTGAGGGTGGTAAGCGTGACAATATTCAGGGTGAGCATGTTCTCGTACACGGCCGGATCGGCTTGCGTCACTGCCCCGTAGGCACCATAGCCCGCATTGTTGACCAGGTAGTCAATTTTTAGCTTGTGTGCCTGGCACAATTGATAAAGCTCCTGAACCTTGCTGCTTATGGATAAATCCAAGTCGATGCATTCGACTCTAATCCCGTATCGTGGCTCAAAATCCGCCTTGATCTTCTCCAGAAGCTCTTTCCGGCGAGCCACCAACACCAGGTTGATGCCATCTTGCGCAAACAGTTTTGCCAGCTCATAGCCAATGCCGCTAGAGGCACCTGTCACAAGCGCCGTATGATCGTGGGAAGTAGCCATATCTGATAAAAGAGGATGTACTATGCTGATACGAATAAAAGCTAGCTAAGCATGAAAACCATAATAGAAGGTTCAGCTATATAAGGCGTAGGTGACAGATTAAGAATGCATTAAAGAGAAGTGTAAGGATATATAAAACTTGCTCAACCTTAAAGTGAACAGCAAAGCAAGAGCTAAGAGCAAGGTGTTATTGAAGAGGGGTGTCTTCTCGAAGGTTAAAAAAATAGCAAGCCGAATGGAATGATCTTATTGCGGAAAATACGTAGTTCGTACTCGGTATATAGGCGGATTTGTTGAAATAAACTACTTGAATAAGTACTTTAAGAAATGTTGTATTACAATACTGCGTTGTAAAGCTTTACTTTTGGTTTCTTTACGCGTGAAAAACTGAAGAAATTGTATTTATTCAACATTATTTTTAATGCAAAATAGCGGCTCTTCGGTATTCGATACCTTTGCTTACGCTGGCGCTGATGGGGATGGGCGTGATCATCCAAACCATGAGGTGCTGAAGCGCAACAATGTACGTGTGATAGGAGAGGGGAAGACTCCGATTATCCTATGCCATGGGTTTGGCTGTAATCAGCAAATCTGGCATTATCTGGCTACACCGCTGGCTGCACGTCATCAATTGATTCTGTTCGATCATGTAGGCGCTGGCGAATCAGACGTGAGTGCCTACGATTCGAAAAAGTATAGTACCCTAGGTGGTTACGCGCAGGATATAGTCGAAATCTGCCAAGTGCTGAAGCTACAGGAGGTAGTGATTGTAGGGCACTCCGTAGGGGCAATGATTGCGATGTTAGCCGCTATTCAGGCGCCTGAGCAATTCTCGAAAGTAATAATGCTCGCTCCTTCCCCGTGCTACGTCAACGAGCCTGGCTATTACGGCGGCTTCGATCAGGAAGACGTACAGCAACTATTGCAATTGATGGAAGCCGACTACACAGGCTGGGCTTATATGTTTGCGGGCCTGCTCATGGGACCTGATAATCACTCATTAGGCGAGGAGCTAGCTAAGTACTTCTGCGATACTGATTCAACCATTGCGAAGCATTTTGCGCGGGTCGCGTTCTTATCCGACAATCGCTCCGAAGTGCCTCAGCTACTTACAAATACGCTTCTGCTGCAATGCCAGCAAGATGCAGTAGCGCCTGAGGAAGTAGGTGCGTATCTGCTGGAGCATCTCCACGAAGCAAAGCTAGTTCAGCTACAGACTACTGGCCATTGTCCACACCTTAGCGCACCCCTAGAGACATTGGCAGCCATCGAGGCGTTTCTGGCCGCCTAAGAACGAGATAGACCTAACCCGAAAAGCTAGGTGAAAGAAGAACAGCAGAAAGCAAAAGAGCCTCCTAGGAGGCTCTTTTGCTTTCTGCTGTTATTAGGACCCAACAGGGGCTGTTGGTCGGTTGCGCAACGCTTGCTTCAGCTCCTGCTCTTTGATTTTTTTACACGTGAGTAAGATCACGGCGTCGTTGCTCATGGCATTTTCCTCGTAGCTCATGTGTACTAGCTTGGCACTCCACGAGTAACGCTGCGCGAAAGGACTGGCTTTCACTCCTGGCCCTGCCTGCTGCTGCAAGGCAGCTAGTACGGCTCGGCTGTTTTTTAAGCCTTTGGTTTTGATAACTACTACCGCGAGTTTGCCCTTATAAAAACCATACGTAATATCAGCAGCCTCGCCCTCTCCCAGCTTTTTGATTTCACTGCCACGTCGGTAGTAACGGGTATTACCAGCTTTCTCTGCTAGTGCAAGGTCCTTGAAGGCGGAAGTATCTTTCTCGAAGCGGGCGCCGTGAAAGCCATATGCCGTATCTAAAGATTGGAGGTTAGCTTGCTGATCTTGAGCGTATAGTGAAGTGGTTGCGCAAGTAAACAAGCCGAGAAGTGCGGGTAAAAGCTTCATAGAAAGGAAAGCAACTAGCTAAAGAAGAAAACGGATAAGTTAAAAGCATTGCAAAGTGCAATAATATAAATAATGTATAAATAATAACTAGATACTAAAATGCCCCTATGCAATAGCAGAGAGGATAGTTGGCAATAAGTAAAGAGCGATTCGGGGTGCAACTAGGTAGCGTGCATTGCTTGACCTAGTTATCACTGGGTGATATACTAATGGATGCCTAGATCTGAATTGATTGAGCTTTACTCGACTATCCAGCCTCCGTAAAATCGGGAGGGAGTGGCAAAACGCGCTCTATGGCACTCTGTAAACCGGTGAAGTTTATGTTATTGCGCAACGAGTAATGGTCGTGAATGTAGCGCTCCACGATAAAGAAAGCCACTTGCTGAGCACCCATCTGAGCCCAAACAGGACGCACCCCATCAATGCGCCAGACTGCCCGATTGATCGGATTGGTTACGACAACGGTTACGTCTTGCAGGGTTACTCTTTCGCACTGAACAAGTAATTGGTAATCGAGCGTTGCATTCATGAAAGTATACACTAGTATGCTGGCATTCTACCAAATGGCGTGCCTATAGTGTCCATATAGCTGAAATATTAAATATTGATAAATTATCGGAATTGTATTTTATATATAAAGTGCCTTGGCTAGGCCTTATGGAAGCTAGAACCATGACAAACAGCATAAAAGCATGCCATTACTGTTGAGCTTGCTAGAAGCTAGTGTCGTGCTTGCTTAGGCTATACATTATTACCACCTCAACGGATAAGATGCTCCAAAGCAATTAGCACAAATTGATGTAAGACAAGAAGTAAGAATTTCCTCTGTGTCAAAAAAGTACCGAGGCTTTTGTGTAGTCCGGAAACCTTGTTGTTAAGATGCTAGACAAGATCGTTTGCCGTATGCGTGCGTATTCCGTAACTACAGACTGAGAACAAAGCCTAGCCTTCAAAGCAACGCGCAGCACAAAACATGAGGGTTGCTTCTGCTTTTTAGTGTTGTGTGTGTTAGACTGCCAATAAGGCCAGCAACGGAATAGCATCAAAAAACTCTTTGTTCTGCTCGCTCCGCAAAACGTGTATTCGGCGGCTATACAAACGTTTGCAAGAAGTGATAACACAGACCAATCGTGAGTGGCGGAAGCAAAATCCGTCTTTATCACATCATTCAAATGCTAAGTGGTCGCGTATAGCTAGGGTCTTACTTCTGTACCCTCAGTCTGATATCATGGCCAAAAAAGTAGCAGAACAACTTGTAGAAATGCTGGTAGAAGCCGGCGTGAAGAGAATATATGCTGTCACGGGCGACAGTCTCAACGAAGTGAACGATGCTGTGCGGCGCAACGACCAGTTACAGTGGGTGCACGTGCGGCACGAAGAGGCAGGGGCCTTCGCCGCCGGCGCCGAGGCACAGCTTAACGGTATTGCGTGTTGCGCGGGCAGCAGCGGCCCTGGTCACGTGCACCTCATCAACGGACTGTATGATGCCCACCGCTCCGGGGCACCGGTCATTGCTATTGCTTCCACCGAGGCTAGCTTTGAGTTTGGTACGGAGCACTTCCAGGAGACGAACACGATTAAGCTGTTCGACGATTGCAGTTGCTACAACCAAGTGGCCAGCACCCCGCAGCAGTTTGCGCGCATGTTTCAGGCAGGTATTCAGCATGCTATTAGCCGCAAAGGCGTGGCCGTAGTAGGGCTGCCCGGCGACGTGGCCGCCGCAGATGCAGAAGAAAGCATGACTGCTATGCAGGTATACCGAACTGACCCCATCATCCGGCCTTCTGACCTAGAGCTACAATCCTTGGCCAGTCTGCTTAATGAGTATGACAAAGTCACGCTCTATTGCGGCCTAGGTGCCGCTGAAGCCCATGATGAGTTGATCAAATTAGCAGGCTTGCTCCAATCGCCGATTGGCTACACGTTCCGTGGCAAGCTTGAAATTCAGTACGCTAATCCGTACGAAGTGGGTATGACGGGCCTGCTGGGAATGCCCTCGGGCTACCACAGCATGCACGAATCGGAGGTGCTGGTGCTGCTCGGCACCGACTTCCCCTACACGGCTTTTATGCCGGTGAAGCCTAAGATCGTGCAGATTGACATTCGACCCGAGCGGCTAGGACGGCGGGCGAAAGTCGACCTAGGTCTGTGCGGGGCTATTAAGCCCACCTTGCAAGCGCTCATTCCGCTGATCCGGCAGAAAACCGACGACAGCTTCCTGAAAGAGCAGCTCGACTTCTACAAACAGGTGCAGGAAAACATGCGCGCCTACGTGGAAGACACCGGCAAAACCGACGCCATTCACCCCGAATACGTGAGTGTCGTCATCGACCAGCTCGCCGCCGACGATGCCATTTTTACCGTCGATACGGGCATGAGCTGCGTGTGGGGAGCCCGCTACATTAAGGCCACAGGCAAGCGCGTAATGATGGGCTCGTGGAACCACGGCTCTATGGCTAACGCCATGCCGCAAGCCATCGGTGCGGCCCTAGCCCGGCCCGGCCAGCAGGTTATTGCTATGTGCGGCGACGGGGGCCTGACCATGCTGCTCGGCGATTTGTCGACTATTGTGCAGTATAAGCTGCCCATCAAGGTCATCGTGTTCAACAACCGGGCCCTCGGCATGGTGAAATTGGAAATGGAAGTGGCCGGCCTGCCCGATTGGCAAACCGACATGCCCAACACCGATTTTGCCGCCATTGGGCAGGCTATGGGGATTCAGAGCTTCACGGTGCACGAGCCCGGCCAGGTGCAACAGACCTTGGAGCAGGCGTTTGCCCACCCAGGGCCGGCCCTGATCAACATTCTCACCGACCCCAACGCCCTGGCTATGCCGCCCAAAGTGGAGTTTGACCAAGTGAAAGGGTTTGCCCTTTCGATGAGCAAACTCATCCTAGGTGGCCGCATGGATGAGGTGCTCGATACCATCAAAACCAACTACAAGCACATGCGCGAAGTCATTTAGCTTGGAGGAAGCTAAGGGTAGTTCAGCGTAAACGAGCCGCTAGCCGAATCAATATTGATACCCAATAGAACGTCATGCTGAGCTGGTCGAAGCATCTCTACCTAGAGCTACTTTGGCGGTAGAGATGCTTCGACCAGCTCAGCATGACGTTCTAATTTAAGTATTTGGTAAATGCTGCATGCATCCGCATCCCAGCAGCTAGTTTAGCCAATCTACGTCTTTGCGTAGCCAGGCTTGCGTAGCGGCCTCCGGCGAACCAGGCTCGGACTGGCGGTTGTAGTACCACTCGGCTTGCGGCGGCAGGCTCATCAGGATGCTTTCGGTGCGGCCGTTGGTTTCTAGGCCGAAGCGCGTGCCCCGGTCGATAGCTAGGTTGAACTCGGCGTAGCGGCCACGGCGAATAAGCTGCCACTGTTTCTGCTGCTCGGTGAAAGGTAATGTGCGGTTGGCAAGCAGAATGTCGCTGTACACCGCGCCAAACAGGTTGCCTACATCTTGCACAAAGGCGAATAACTCCTCAAACGAACCATCTTCGCCCACCATCAAGCGGTCGAAGAAGATGCCGCCCACGCCGCGGGTTTCCTGACGATGGGGGAGGTAGAAGTAGTCGTCGGCCCAACGCTTGAACTGCGGGTAGTAGTTCGGATTGTGCCGCTGACACACTTCGTAGATGCGCCGGTGGAAGTGCCGGGCCTGCTGCTCATCCACGTAAATCGGGGTCAGGTCGAGGCCACCGCCAAACCATGCGTCGCCATTACCCGCCTCGAAGTAGCGCACGTTCATGTGGGCAATGGGCTGGCGCGGGCTCCTCGGGTGCATCACGACTGATACGCCGGTGGCGAAAAAGCTAGGGTCGGGCATGAGCAACTGTTGCGCGGCAGCAGCGCTCATTTCGCCCCACACCGCCGAGAAAGCCACGCCACCTTTCTCCAGAATGTTACCGTTCTGAATAACGCGGGTGTAGCCGCCCCCGCGCTGCGAGTGGTCCCAGGCATCGGTTTGGAAGGTAGCTCCGCCGTCGGTTTCCTCCAGCTTGGCGCAAAGACGATTCTGAAAGTCGCGCATCCAAGCTTCAACGGTGGCGCGAACGGTGGTGTCGGAAGCAACAGCTACACTCGACATATGAGTAAGAATTTAATAGATACGGTAATAGAGCAGAGACACCTACTTGTGTCTCAATCGTTGCTGATGTTATTTAAACCAAACGGTTATAACGCTGGTCGTTTTGGCGTTAGTCGTTCAACGACGAGACGCAAGTATGCGTCTCTACATCGTTCTAGATATGAGCACCTAGCACCAGTGCGGCTTGGGTTTCGCGCAGGGCTTGTTGGGCGCATCGGTCGCAGCAGGCGGTGGTGGGCTTTTGCTCGTTCTGCTGAATTACCAGCACCGGAATCTGGGTGTGATAGGACTGGGTTTTGGCGTAGCACAGGTCGAAGAAGCGCAGCAGAGAGGCGCTGTTAGTGGGTGCGATGATGAGCAACTGAGTCTGCGTGCGGGCGCAGAAATCGCTGATGCCTTCCAGCGGATCGTCGTCTTCCACGAGGTGGGTGGTGATGTCGGGCCAAGTGAGCTGGGAGGCGGCTTTCTCCATGGCACGCTTCAGGCGCGCACGCTCCGGGCGGCTGGCGGGAGCGTAGAACTGCACGAACTGGAGCTGAGCCGGAAAAGCCCCTTCCAGCGCCGACGTCTTGGGCAGCACGTTTAGGTCGAGAGTGCTGAAGTCGGCGGAAAAGGCCACGCGAGTGGGCAACGAGCGGCGGCCCGGCGGCACCACAAGCACGGGACAGGACACCAAGCCGGTGATGGTGGCAGCGTGGTTGCCGGTGGCTTCCACTCGGCCGCAATCAATGTAATCGAGGCTCATTACCACTAAGTCGGCGGCGTAGCTGGCAGCTTCCGCTTGTACGTGGTCGTGGAGGCAGCCGCTGAGCACCCGGTAGTGGTAGCGGATACGGCGGCCATCTTGGCGGGTGAGCTGCTGGTAGCGCAGGCGCTCGGCTAAGGTGTGCAGCTGCTGTTCGAGCTGCGTGCTTTCCTCGGCAGTAAGTCCATCTCCGTGATGACAATGCAGCAGCACGACCTCGGCCGGCCAGCGCACGGCTAGCTTGTTGGCGTAGGCTAGGGTGTGTTCGGCGGAAGAAGCTAGGTCAATCGGAACGAGAATGGTCTTCATGGAAGGAGTTGATAGTAAGCGGTAGCGGCGTTCGGAGTGCCGGTGAAGTCGAGAGGGAAGGGTAGGTATGCGGCTCTTCTGGTTCGAGGCCAAAGGCATCCGACTGCTAGCGTTAAAAAGGTCTTGGGCACGGCTTGGAGTTGCGTTTCTTTTCAACAGTATCGGCCGGTTGCCTTCAGCCTCGAATCAGAGGAGTTAGCGACAGTAATGCACGGTGGGAGGTAGTTGAGGTTGAGCGGCTTGCGCGGTAGGCGCACTCAGCTGCGGACTCAGGTACGGAATACCTAGCCCCAGCCCCCGCACGATGAACAGCACCGCCATCAGCGAAGCCACATACGGCACGGCTTGGCGCATGCGGGCCCGCCACAGCATCGGCACCAGCCGACCAGTGAGCGACAAACCCAGCATCAAGGGCAGTGTGCCGAGGCCGAAGAGCAGCATATAGCTAGCCGATCCACCTAGGCCCGGCGCACTGAGCGCACCCGCCAAGGCTAGGTACACGAGGCCGCAAGGCAGCAACCCATTCAGCACGCCGGTGAGGTACAACGCGCCGGGCGACGCCTGCTGAAACAGATACGCCAGCGTTTGCTTCAGCCAGGCCAGCGGCCGATCAAGGCCAACGGCTGCAGCGACGCGACTCGTGTGACGCTCCGGCACCACTACCAGCACCAGAATCAGCAAGCCCGATACGATAGACAAGCTTTGCTGCCAACCCGCCAGCCGCAGGGTTTGACCCACTAAACCTGCCCCCGCGCCGAGCACCGTGTAAGTCGTGATGCGACCTAGGTTGTAGAGCAGACGACCACCTAGGTAGTGCCAGTTAGGCGAGGCAGCATCCAGACGGCCGGGCAGCGCCAGCGCAATAGCACCGCACATGCCCACGCAGTGAAAACTTCCTAAAAGCCCAAAAAGAAAACCTGCCCAGAGCATCGGTGAAGGAGGTGCTTGAATTGGGAGGCAAGTACGGCAGCCAACAAAAGAGCCGACATGACAAAAGTCAGTCGGCTATCATGACATTTACCCAGGAGGTGGTAGTCGGCAAAGAAGTAAGCCGCAGCTAGGTGACCAGCTCCAACTAGTCAGGACGCTACCTAGTTAGCAGATGTACTCGGCGCGGGGGCGCCTAGTGCTTGCAGGCGTTGCCGTGCATTGCTGTTCTGCGGGTTCAGCTCTAAGGAGCGGCGGTAGTGCTGGATGGCTGTGGCCGGGTCGTGGTTGTTTTCATCGGCTTCCCCGAGGCTGTCGAAGAGGTTGAAGCTGCCGGGGTAGAGCGCCGTGCCGAGGCGGAAGATGGCAAGGGCGGCGGGCAGGTCGTGTGCGTCGCGCATCAGCTGGTAGCCCCAGGTATTAAGGGCGCTTTCCGGCAGGACAAACGTGGGATCTTGCTGCTGCATCCGGCGGTAGACTTCCAGGGCGTAGGCGAAGCCTTGCTGGGCTAATGCCGCCGCAAAACCGGCTTGCGTGGGTACGAGGTCAGTCTGCGCCGGGAGGTGGTATAGCCGGGCCATATGGGGCGAGACGCCATTTTGCGCGGGGGTGCGGTCAAGAAACTGGCGGCCAGCAGCGTTGCCCTTCAGCGTGGCATTCAAGAATTCTAACGTGTAGCGGCAGGTCCAATGATAGGCAGTTTCCACTTCAGCCCGGGAATACTCCGTGAAGTGGTCGGGCTGGGCCACGCGCAGAGCTAGGGTCGAGAAATCTAGATGCTCCATGGGGTTCATGACGACGTGGTACAGGTCGGCGTACTTGGCCTCATTGAGCAGGATAGACGAGGTTTCCATGTCATTAGCGCTGAGTTCCCGCACCGATTCGGGGCGGCGCTGCACGTACAGCCACGGCACGGTGAGGCGCATGCGGGACACGGCTACAGTATTATCCTTATGCTGGGTGCCATCGAAGCTAACTAGCGCGTCAATGCGTGCGTCTTGGGAGGCGGCCAAAACATTGGCTAGGCCACCCCAGCTCCAGCCAGCGGCGGCCACGTGGGTCATGTCGGCTTGCGGCAGGGTGTGCGCGTAGGAAAGTAGGAACTGAATGTCGCGGGCTTGGGTGGCGAGACCTTCTTGGTCGAAGTTCATGAGGCTCGTGCGCGTACCTAGGCTGCGGCTGGCCAGCACCACGTAGCCGTGGCTGGCGAGGTATTCGCACAGGTCGGCTGCTTCGTGTGCCACCCCGCCACCGCCGGCGGCGTAAATAACCACCGGGAATTTGCCAGTCGTGGCTGGGGCATTGGGCACGGCCCACATGCGCTGCGCGAGCATGGCTTGCGCTTGTTTGGCACCTAGCCTAGCAGTGGCCCATTGGCGTCGGCCATCCATAAATGCGGCTACTTCGGCCTCCGTCCGCCCCAATACTTCGTCGGTAGCTTCCGTGCGCATGTAATCGGCGTAACGCAGGGGTGTGCCTGTTTTCTGAGCCGGGTACCACACCAAGGTTTGCATCGGTCGTGCCTGTTCGCCTGCGTAGGGTTTGCCAGTGACCAAATCGGTTTTATCCCGGTAGGAGCGTGCATAATCGTACTGCTGCACCACGCGGAAGCCCACGCCGTGCGGGCCAGGTTTGAGGTCGGCAAAGCCGGAACCGGCTTGGGCAGTGTAGCCCAACTGGCACAGAATAAAAAGTAACGCGACGCGGAGCAGAATAGAACGGGCCATTAAGCGAGAAAAGGGAAAGATGCGGGTGCTGCAAGGAGGCTAAAAGCAGCACAAACATACAGGATCAGGCTGCTCGTTGTGGCTAGTGCAGCGAGACCTAGGCCACTTTCCAGCGCTACTACTCGCCGAATAAGTCGCGGCATTCCCGCCCCACCAGCCAACCAATTCCAACCTAGGTGGTATAGCAATACCGCATTCTTATTTACCTCACTCAACTCTTGCACATGAGCTCACAACCCCAACTAGGCTGGATTGGCCTCGGCACGATGGGTACCCCGATGTCGCGCCGCCTGCTCGAGGCGGGCTACCCGGTTGCCGTCTATAACCGCAGCAAAGACAAAGAAGAAGCCCTGCGCGCCGCCGGTGCCACCCCCGCCGATTCGCCGGCTGCCTTGGTGCAGCAAGCCGACGTGGTGTTCCTGATGGTATCCGACGATCAGGCCGTGCGCGACCTGTTCACCGGCCCCGACGGCCTGCTAACCGCCGAATCCAGTGGCAAGCTGCTTATCAATATGAGCACCGTGTCGCCCGGCATTAGCCAGGAAATGGCCACCCTCAGCCAACAGAAAGGCCACACCTACCTCGATGCGCCGGTTTCGGGCAGCGTGAAGCAGGCGGAAAGCGGCCAACTGGTGATTATGGTGGGCGGCGACGAGCCGGCCTTCCAACAGGCCCAGCCGCTCTTTGAGCACCTAGGTAAGCTCGCGCTGCACCTCGGCCCGGTCGGCAAGGGCAACCTGGCCAAGCTCGCCATCAACACCTTGCTGGGCATCCACACGCAGGGCTTGGCCGAAACCTTCCTCTTCGCCCAGCAGCACGGCCTGAAACCCGAGGACATGCAGACCATCATCGGCAACGGCGCCATGAGCAACGTGTACGCAAAGATCAAGGGCGACACCATCATGGCCGATAACTTCCAAGCCGCCTTTGCCCTGAAGCACCTAGCCAAAGACCTGCGCCTGGCCAAAGCCGAAGGCCTGAACACGCCCCTGGGCGAGACAGTCCATGAGTCCTTCCAGCAAGCCGCGCCCACCCTGGGCGACGAAGACGTTATTGCCATCATCAAGCACCTGCACCGCGACTAAGGAAGCTAGGGTATCGGCTGCCCGCCAGCTAGGAAGGGGCTGCGTACCCCGCGCCATGAGGAACGGACGAGGCGCACGCAGCCTATCCACCAGCAGCTACCGCAACCTGTAGCAAGCACATACAAAGAACCGCCCCGCCGGAACCTTCTCAATCAGGAGGTTCTGGCGGGGCGGTGTTGCATTAGCAGCAATGGCTTTTGAGGAGGGTAAGCGTGTGGCTTTTCTACTTCTTTTGATAGGTGTCGAGGAAGGACAGAAGCCCCGATACGGCGCAAGGGGAGAAGTACTTTTTGCCCGACGTCGGATCGACCGTGCCGTTGGAGACAATGCCTACCACTTGGCCTTGTTCGTCGACCAGTGGGGCGCCGCTCAGCCCGCCGAATTGCTCGGGGACCACGACGTCTTTTACGAGAATCCGATTATCTATCGTTTTGTAGTATTCGAACTCATACACCCGTTGCGGGCCGCTGTCCATGTGGCGCGTCCAGCCCACTACGTACAGCTTCTCGCCCGGCTGCAACGGCGTGGTGCGAGCCTCCAGCGGCTTGATGCCGGAGTGGTTCGACTGAAGCGAGAACACCAGCCAGTCCTGGTCGTAGGTTGCTTTGGCTTCTAACGACTCGGCTTTGTTCTCGTTCAATAAGCGGTTGGTAACTACACTGCGCGCCTTATCCGGCAGCGGGAACAACGACCAGGATTTGACACTATTCCCGAACGAAACCGCCTTCATGCCCTTGGGCTTAATCACCTTCAGAAGGTGTTTGGCGGTAACTGCAAACGTGTCGTTCTGGTGCTTGAGCAGAAAGCCACACGAAAAGCGGGGCTGATCATATTGCGGGTCCGCAAAAGCAATCTGGTTGGTGAGGGCTATTTCGGGAAAGGTTTTTTTTGAGACTTGTTCCTGCCCAAAGCATGCGGTGGTGAACAGCAGGAGTACGAACAACCAACGAATTGCCATTTGCCTGATAGTGTTGACCCGGCCTCGGCGTTGAGGCGCAGCGCAAACTAGCCTATTCCTGAG
Source organism: Hymenobacter sp. GOD-10R (assembly GCF_035609205.1). NCBI lineage: Bacteria > Pseudomonadati > Bacteroidota > Cytophagia > Cytophagales > Hymenobacteraceae > Hymenobacter > Hymenobacter sp. GOD-10R. The sequence goes on along the minus strand of NZ_CP141184.1, from coordinate 5,510,551 downwards.
CTAGATACAAGAGGCTGGTGCCGGCTGAGAAAAGCTAGGTACAAGGCAAACGCCTCGGTCGAATAGTGCAGTAGCACCCAGCTACAACACACCTAAATCGTCAAATCCTTCTCCACAAAATACGCCTGTCCATCCGCGGTGAAATCTACGCGGACGCGCCAGAAGCCGCGGGCCATTTTCTGGGTGCTGATGCGCTGGGCTAGGTCCGGGCTAGGTTGCAGCGGCAAGGTGAAATCGAGCTTCAGGTCGGAAGGGCGGAAGCAGTGGATTTGCCCTACGAGGCGCTTGCCTGCAAACGAGGGTGGCAGCTGCAAGTGGAGCTGCGAAACCGCCGCTTCGTGCGTGATGGCCACGGCCACGGGCAACGCCGCCGTGCGGGCCACCGATTCCATGCGCTGCTGGTAGGCTAGCTCCTGCTGGTAGTAGTCGGGGCTGATCAGGTCGACGCTGGTGTGCAGAGCCTTGCTCACCATGAAGCCGATGTAGGACATGAACAGCACGAACACCGCCACGATGGCGTAGGGCCAGAGCGTGCGGGTGGGTTGAGGATTGGTAGCAGGCGTCATGATCATTCTAGTTATGGTACTTGTTCAATCTGCTCTGGCCCGACGGCGGCAGTCGGCCGGTTGGTATCGTTGAACGATGCGCTGGCACAACGCGCACCCGCCGGTCCGACGCCCTAGGTGTCCGACCGGTTGTCGGCTGCGGACGCCTGCACGAGCTAGGTGCACGACGGCCGTTCTCACGTTTCGTTCGGGCGGCAACCGGTCGGACGCCTAGGGCGTCGGACCGGCGGACGGCTACCGAGCGGGAGCCAGAAACTTGGTTTTTTCTTCCGTAATCAGTTTGCCTTGGCTGAAGACGCCAATGCGGATCTGGTTGCTGGTCAGGCGCAGGGCGGTTTTGGGTAGTTCGGCGAAGAACACGCCTTCCGTGATGCCTTGCGCGGGCAGCTTCAGGCCATCGGTGCCCACCAGGGAGATTTTGCCGCCGGCGGGTTCCAGCACTTTCAGCGTGATGGGGTAGGGGCAGTTGGTCTTGTTGATGACCGAGATATTGTAGAGGTTGGTGATGGTGCCGTGGTCGGTTTTCTGGAACAGCTGGCCCGGCGTGCGCAACACGGTGGCTTCCACGTTGGAGCGCGTTACGAGCAGCGTCACCAGTACCCCGAGCAACACCACCAGCACGCCAGAGTAGGCTTTGATGCGGCCCGTGACGCGGAACTTGGTGTTGGCGGCGATGTGGTTTTCGGAGTCGTAGCGGATCAGGCCGTGCGGCTTTTCGATCAGGTCCATGATGCTGTTGCAGGCGTCGATGCAGGCCGTGCAGTTCACGCATTCGAGCTGGGTGCCGTTACGGATGTCGATGCCGGTGGGGCATACCTGCACGCACTGTTTGCAGTCGATGCAGTCGCCGGCTTTGCGCTCCTGATTTTTGCGGAGCTTCTCGCGGGGTTCGCCGCGGTTGTAATCATACGCCACCACGATGCTGTCTTTGTCGAGCATTACGCCCTGCAAGCGACCGTAGGGGCAGGCAATGGTGCACACCTGCTCGCGGAACTTGGCAAACACAGCGTAAAAAATCCCCGTGAATACCACCATCGACGCCAAGCCACCTAGGTGCTTGCTCGGCGCGTCGGTCACGATCTTCACCAGCTCGTCGCTGCCGATGATGTAGGCTAGGAAGGTGTTGGCAATCAGGAAGGAGAGCAGCAGAAAGACGGTGTGCTTGCCGGTTTTGCGCCACGTCTTGTTCCAGTCCCAATCGGCTTTGTCGAGGGCTTTTTGCTTCTGCGCGTCGCCTTCGAAGAAGTACTCGATGCGGCGGAAAACCATTTCCATGAAAATGGTTTGGGGACAAACCCACCCGCAGAACACGCGCCCGTACACCACCGTGAACAGAATCACGAACACGATGAACGTGAGTGAGGCCAGCAGCAGAACGAAGAAATCCTGGGGCCAGAAGATTTGCCCGAAGATGATAAACTTCCGCGCCGGCAGGTTGAGCATGAGCAGCGGTAAGTCGTTAATTCGCAGCCAGGGGCCGGCAAACAGCAACGTCAACAGGCCGTAGCTCACCCACTTGCGGTAATCGTAAAGTTTCCCGCTGGGCTTCTTGGGGTAGAGCCACACGCGCTTGCCCGCCGCATCGACGGTGGCAATAGAGTCGCGGAACGTTTCGTCGGTTTTGGTGATGGTACTCATCGGCAATGTCTTCCCTACCTAGTGTTCTAACGGGGCGCCTCACCCCCCGGCCCCCTCTCCGAAAAGGAGAGGGGGAGCCACGGCGGCGCTATCGGGTGTAATCGTCTGCAAATCGTTCGGCTCCCCCTCTCCTTTTTCGGAGAGGGGGCCGGGGGGTGAGGCGCCCCGCTTGAACGACACGGCAGTTATCGCATCGCGATTTTCGTCGCCGACGGATCTTTTTCGCCTTGCGGCTCCTTCGCATTCGCGGGCTTCGAGCCTTGCAGCGACAGGATGTACGACGACACTTGTAGAATCTGCTTGCTGGAGAGCTTGCCTTTCCAGGCCACCATGCCTTTGCCCTGCACACCGAATTTCACCGTCTTATACACGTGGTTGACTTCGCCGCCGTGCAGCCAGTATTCGTCCGTCAGGTTTGGGCCAACTTTCCCCTCGGCATTGGCACCGTGGCAAGGCGCGCAGTTTTGGGTGAAGATGCTCTTGCCACCGCTGATGTCGGCTGCGGCGGTCAGGGCCTGGAAGTCGGTGAGCTTGTTCGGATCATCCGAGCCAGCGGATACCAGCAGCGCGGCTTGCTTCATTTCGGTTTCGTACTCGGCGTGGCTCAGTTCCCCGGTTTTCGACACGTGGAAGTAGAACAGGTAGGCGCCGGCAAACAGAATCGTCACGTAGAAGCCGTATTTCCACCATGGCGGCAGGTCGTTGTCGAACTCGTGGATGCCATCGTAGTCGTGGTCGGCAATAACGACGTCGGCTACGCGGCCTTTCAGCAGCACCGGGTCACCGACGAACAAGCCGAGCACCTTGCCGCTCCAACTCGCCTGCACCGTCGGCATTTCGTACACCTTGCGGAGCTGTGGCCGCATCTGTACGATGATCAGCACGCCGACTAACACGTAGAGCAGCAGCACGAAAGCCAGCAGACCTACCAGGAACCAGAAGAGCATCGTCTGCATGTCCATGCCCTTCGCGGCAGTAGGCGCCGCCGCGGCATCCGAGGATTGCGCGGCAGCTAGGTAGCTCGTGAGCAGGGCCGCGCCGGTGAGGGTTTTGCATTTTACACTAGCTAGCATGCTACCTCCTCCTTCGTTTTGGTGGCTACTGCTTCGCCGGTTGGGCTAGGTATCGGCTGGCCTTGCTGGTAGTGCGGGCGAATCTGCACGGCCATCATCGAGCCCATCAGGAGCACCACGAGTACGACCAGGGCGAGCAGGCCGGCAACGAACCAGAACAACATATTCTGATTGGAGGCGGAAGAACCGGCGGGCGTTTGGCCGCTGGCGAGGTAGCCCGTGAGCAAGCCACCTAGGGTCATGAGTAGGGTGCGGCGCGTTAGCATAACTCTCCCCGTTCCATGCGGGCCTCCAATTCGTCGTCGCTGAGCAGCGGCATGTTTTTCATGGTATTCACGTGCTGGCGGTTGATCACGAACACGTAGACCAGCAGCGCCAGGAAGAAGAGAAAGAAGATGGCGAAGGAGATGAGCGGGTAAATCTCGACGCCGGCAATTGATCGTAAGACGTTCTTATCCATGATCTTATTTGCTGGATTAATTACTGGGCGGCCACCGCAGCGGCTTGTTCAGGCTTCACTTTGATGTCGGCACCTAGGCGCTGGAGGTAGGCAATGAGGGCCACGATTTCCTTGTCTGACTTCACGTCGATGTCCTCCTTTTTCAGGTCGTTCACGATGCCTTGGGCTTGCTTCTGCGCCTCGGCTACCGCGATTTTGTCGAAGCCAGCGGGGTAGGGCGTACCTAGCTTTTGCAGGGTCGTGATCTTGTCGGCGGTGTGCGAGTAGTCGATTTTATCTTCGAACAGCCAGGGGTAAGGCGGCATGATCGAGCCAGGCGACATGCTGGTGGGGTCCATCATGTGGTTGTAGTGCCAGGAGTGCGGGTACTTGCCGCCCACGCGGTGCAAATCGGGGCCGGTGCGCTTCGAGCCCCACAGGAAGGGCCGGTCGTACACAAACTCGCCGGCTTTGGAGTATTCGCCGTAGCGCTCGGTTTCGGAGCGAAAGGGGCGCACCATCTGGGTGTGGCAGTTCGAGCAGCCCTCCCGGATGTAGAGGTCACGGCCCTCAAGCTCCAGTGAGGTATAAGGCTTCACGGAAGCAATGGTGGGCACGTTCGACTTCACCAGGAAGGTCGGAATCATCTCCACCGCGCCGCCAATCAGGATGGCAATGGTGGCGCCGATGCTGAGCTGCACGGGCCGGCGCTCGATCCAGCGGTGCCAGTGACCGCCTAAGTGTTCTTCGACCAAATTGGCGGGCATGAGCGGGGCGGCTTGAGCTTTCTCGTTTTCAAGCAGGGTGCCCGATTTGGCCGTTTTCACCAGGTTGAACACCATCAGGAACACGCCGCTGAGGTAGAGCACCCCGCCGATGCCGCGCAGGTAGTACATCGGCACGATTTGCAGCACCGTCTCCAGGAAGTTGGGGTACTGGAGCATGCCTTCGCTGTTGAACTGCTTCCACATCAGGCCCTGGGTCAGGCCGGCCCAGTACATCGGAATGGCGTAGAACAGGATACCTAGGGTGCCGAGCCAGAAGTGAGTGTTGGCGAGGCGCTTCGAGTAGAGTTCGGTTTTGTACAGACGGGGCCACAGCCAGTAGAGCACCGCGAAGGTCAGGAAGCCGTTCCAGCCAAGAGCACCCACGTGCACGTGGGCCACAATCCAGTCGGTGAAGTGACCGATGGCGTTGACGTTTTTCAACGATAGCATCGGGCCTTCGAACGTTGCCATACCGTAGGCTGTCACGGCCACTACCATGAACTTCAGCACCGGCTCTTCGCGCACCTTATCCCAGGCGCCGCGCAGCGTGAGCAAGCCGTTGATCATGCCGCCCCACGAGGGCGCAATCAGCATTATCGAAAACACCGTACCTAGGCTCTGCGCCCAGTCGGGCAAGGCGGTATACAGCAAGTGGTGCGGACCGGCCCAGATGTAAATAAAGATCAGCGACCAAAAGTGGATGATGCTCAAGCGGTAAGAATATACCGGCCGATTCGCTGCCTTGGGCAGGTAGTAGTACATCAGACCTAGGTAGGGCGTAGTCAGGAAAAAGGCCACCGCGTTGTGGCCGTACCACCATTGCACCAGCGCATCTTGCACGCCAGCGTAAGCTGAGTAGCTTTTCATGAAAGACACCGGCACCTCCATTGAGTTGACGATGTGCAGCACGGCCACCGTCAGGAATGTGGCGATGTAGAACCAAATACCCACGTACAGGTGCCGCTCGCGGCGCTTGGCGATGGTGCCGAACATGTTCCAGCCAAACACCACCCACACCAGTGTAATCAGGATGTCAATAGGCCACTCTAGCTCGGCATATTCCTTACTGGTGGTGAAACCTAGGGGCAGCGTAATTACCGCCGATACGATGATCAGCTGCCAGCCCCAGAAGTGGACTTTGCTAAGGAAATCGGAGTACATCCGCGACTTGCACAAACGCTGTAGCGAGTAGTACACCCCAGTGAAAATGCCGTTGCCGACGAAGGCGAAAATGACAGCATTCGTGTGCAGCGGGCGGATGCGGCCGAACGTGGTGTACGGCGTGCCCATATTCAACTCAGGCCGAGCCAATTGGAATGCTGCAATAACACCGATCAGCATCCCGGCAATGCCCCAGAAAACGGTAGCAATGCCGAAGTCCCGGACGATCTTGTTGTCGTAGAAAAAGGTATCAACCGCCTTGATAGTGTTCTGTAGCACCTGGGGCGGCTCAGGCGCAACGACCGGTGGACGTGGAGCGACTTCCATAACGAGGAATAGTAGTTGTTTACTATCCCAAAGGTCCCCCAAGGTTGCGGCCCAAAGCATGACGAACGTCAGGCGTGGGGGTGATTGATGTCAGGCCGGAACCGCCCGGTCCGACGCCCTAGGCGTCCGACCGGTCATCGTGTGCCTCGTTAGGGTATCGTCCCTACAGTGTCGTTTGGACCAGTTTGTGCAACGTCTGCAGGCGGCAACCGGTCGGACGCCTAGGGCGTCTGACCAGCAGTCGTCAACTTGAGACTAAGCAACTATTTTATACGATGCGCTTTGAGGCCGAACAGCTATATCACGTTTATAACCGAGGGAATAATCACCAGCAAGTCTTCTTTACCGCAGAGCACTACTTGCACTTTCTGCGAAAGGTGCGCCAGTACATTCAGCCGCAATGCCACCTGCTAGCATACTGCCTGATGCCAAACCATTTTCACTTGCTGCTCTCTACTACCGCCGAAGGCTGTTGTAATCAAAATACACCTAGCAGTACCAAGCAGCCTTTAGTACAAGGAATTGCTTTGGCGTTAAGCACCTACTCGCAAGGCATCAACAAAGAGCTGGGCCGCACCGGTGCGCTTTTCCAACCCAAGACAAAAGCGCGTTTACTCACCGGGTATTGCGACGAGTACCCACGTACCTGCTTCCACTATATCCATCAAAACCCTGTGCGAGCTGGATTAGCCGCAAGTTTGGAAGAATGGCCGTATTCTTCTTATCGGGATTATTCGGGGTTTCGCAACGGTTCGTTGTGCAACCAGGTTATTGCTGGGCAGCTACTTAATTTGCCAATTGAGCCTAGTGCCTTTCGTGCAGAATCTGAACAGAGCATCCCGCTCGAATATGTTGCGGGCTTGCTCTAGGAGTCGTCTGCCGGTCCGACGCCCTAGGCGTCCGACCGGTTGCCGTGAGAACGAGCCGTTGGAACGACTGACAACCACCTAACTTTTCACAGCCGTTAGCAGGCGACAACCGGTCGGACGCCTAGGGCGTCGGACCGGGGAACGTCCTTGTTCTAGCGGGTCGTTCTAACAATAATTAGAGTTACTGCTTTCGCTCGCTTATCGGGAGCCGAATCGAAACTGGCGTACCTTCACCGTTGTTCGCTGCATAATTCTCATGCTTCTAGCTGCCCGCACAATCTCTCTATGAACCGCAAGAACCTGTTGCAATGGTTGCCTTGGGCCATTTTCGCTGTGGTCATGTTCACCGACCTGCGCCCCCTCGTGCTTGGAAAGCTACAGCGAGGCTTGTTGGCCACGGGCCTGTGGCGGGCTGAGGCTCCGGTAGCGCCATCCAAGGCGCCTGCAATGCCTGTCAGCAGCTTGACGTATCCGCACAATTTGCCGCTGGTAGGCCTAGATGGCAAGCAGATAAACCTGAGTGACCTAAAGGGGAAGATCGTGTTCGTTAACCTGTGGGCTAGCTGGTGCCCACCTTGCGTGGCTGAAATGCCGGGCATTCATGCGCTGTACAAGAAGCTGGACCCAGCCAAAGTCGCGTTTGTGATGATTTCTTTCGACCAGAATCCGGTGAAAGCGCAGCGCTTGCTTCAGCGCAAAGGCTACACCTTTCCCGTGTACTTCCCGACTGGGCCGCTGCCTGCGCCTTTCGATTCTAATTCAATTCCCTCCACGGTTATCCTAGCTCCCGACGGCAAAGTAGCGGCCCGCCACGACGGCATGGCCGACTACGACACGCCCGAGTTTAAAGCCGCCCTGGAAGAGCTAGCCGCTTCTCCGCAAAGTTGATAGCGCTTCAGGCAAGTAGAATGTATAAAGCCTGCCAAACTCGCTTAAGAATTCGGCAGGCTTCTGTGTACGCTTTGGGGTGCTGGTTTGTCAACGAGCAGAAGATGCCGTTGGTAATCTGCACTGGCATCATCCAGCCCGTCACCGACCATGACGATCGATTCTACAGCATCATCCCGCCCGTTGCTTCGAGGCGCTGGCCGTTGAGCCACCGGGCTGCATCAGTGCAGAGGAAGGCAACAATGCCACCGATGTCGTCGGGCTCGGCCACGCGGCCTAGGGCCGTAATCTGGGCCACGTAGGCGCGGATTTCAGGTGTATCCGTCATGGCGCCGCCACCGAATACGGCCCCAGGCGCTACCACATTGGCTGCAATGCCGCGGCTGCCTAGCTCTAGGGCTAGGTAGCGCGTGAATACTTCCACCGCTCCTTTCATACTGGCGTAGGCCGAACTGCCAGCGAAAGCAACCCGCGTGGTGCCCGAGGAGATATTGATAATCCGGCCGCCGTCGCGCAGCAGCGGCAACGCCTTTTGCGTGAGGAAGTACACGCCCTTGAAATGAATGTTGAGCATCTCGTCAAACTGGGCCTCGGTATTCTCGGCAATGGGGGCGGTGAGGCTGGTGCCAGCGTTGTTGATAAGAAAGTCAAACCGGTCGGTGCCGAAGGTATCGGCTAGGGCCGTGGTGACTTGAGCGAAGAAAGTATCAAACGTGCTGATGTCGGCGGCGTTTAGCGGCAGGGCCACGGCGCGGCGGCCCAAGGCTTCGATTTCGGCCACCACAGCGGCGGCCTCAGCCTGCTGGCTGCGGTAGGTCAGGATAACGTCGATGCCCTGCTGGGCTAGTTTCAGGGCCATGTCTTTGCCTAGGCCGCGGCTGCCGCCGGTTACGAGGGCAATTTTGTTGGTGCTCATATAGAGTGTAGTTGTCGCATTGATTGAACACGACAAAGGTCTCCTACCTAGCCTTCAACGCTATTGTACTCACCAATCCGCTTATTGTATAAATCAAACCGGCTCGGCTTCCAACGCGCGAAATGCGCCGGGACTCACAGCGGCGTGGCGACGGAAGAAGTGCGAGAAATGCGCCACATCCACGAAGCCTAGGCTGTCGGCAATTTCCCACAACGTCCAGTCGGTCTGGCGCAGCAGCGCCTTGGCTTCCTGCGCCAGCCGGCCGCCGATCAGGTCAGAGGTGGTGCGGCCCGTGCTTTCCTTGAGCACCTTGTTGAGGTGGTTGATGTGCACGGCTAGGTGGTCGGCAAAGTCTTTGGCGGTGCGCAACTGTACGCGCTGCTGGGGCGTGGTGAGAGGAAATTGCCGCTCCAGCAACTCCACGAACCGCGACGAAAGCCGCGCCGCCGCTGAGTGGGCGGGGTGCAGCGTGGTGGTGGGCTGCCGCTTCTGACCTAGGTGCAGCAGCTCCAGCACGTAGGCTCGCAGCAGGTCATACTTGTGGGCGTAGTCGGAGGCTAGCTCCTCGTGCATTTGAGCGAAAAGGACCTCCGCCCGTGCGGCTTCGGCAGGCGTAAGCTGGAACACGGGGTAGTTGTCGGCCCGGAATAGGGGTAGTTCGTCAGGCGTAAGCCCCCCGAGAACGGGCAACATAAATTCGGCCGTGAAGAGGCAGCAATGCCCTTGCTGCGTCTCGGTAGGCTGCCACTGAAACGGCACCTTGGGCGTCGAAAACACCAGCGCGTCGGGCTCGATGTCGATGCTTTGGTCGGCGTACTCGGCGTGGCTTCGGCTACGCAACAGGCTGATCTTGTAGAAGGAGCGGCAAGTATAGGGCGTGCCGGGCCGCAGCGAGGTAGACTCCCAGAAGTCGGCCAAGTTAAACACATTGAAGTGGCCGACTTCACGTTGAATTCCTCCGGGCAGCAGCGTGCTCAGATCGGAGCTAGTGCAAGGAGCCAACTCCTGGTAAAGAGTAGTAAGCGCGGTCGTCGTCATGGTAGAATTGCTTGTAGAATTCAATGCGTGAGTAACTCGCCACGTGTTGGAAAGTTTGTCGGTGCTTGAGCAGTAAACCAAAGGCTAGCTCCAAGCGCAGAAGCTAGGTCACACCACAATGCGTTTGAATAAACCCTTAGCAAGTTGACACGCTACTCCTCATCCTCAAACAGTACTCGCACTGAAGGCGTGTAGTCGTCCTCGTATTGCCCCGAGCGCACGGCCCAGAGGAAAGCACCTAAGAAGGTAACAGCTACCAAAAGGCTGATGCCAATCAGAATGAAAATGATGTTCATAGCTTGTTTCGATAAGCGGCGAAGCGCACCAGCAGCGTCGCAAATAGCATCACGCTGAGCGAGCTAATGGGCATCAGAATGGCCGATACGATGGGGGTGAACTTGCCTTGGACGGCCAGACCTAGCCCAATGCCGTTGTAGCCGAAAGAGAGGATGAAGGTGGCCAGCACTACTTGCAAGCAATCTTGAGAGAAGCGCAGGAAGGTGGCAAACTGGCCGAAGCTGCTGGCATCCAGAATGGCGTCGCAGGCGGGGGAGAAGTTGCTGAGCGTATCGGTGAGGGCAATGCCGGCGTCGGCTTGCTGGAGGGCGCCGGCATCGTTCAGTCCGTCGCCGACCATGATAACGGTGCGGCCTTGCTGGCGCAGGGCGGCTATGTAGTCGAGCTTATCTTGGGGCGACTGCCAGAAGCGGAGTTCGGCTTTCGGGCCAAACAGCTCCCGTAGCCGTTCTTGCTCGGTGTTATTGTCGCCGGACAGCACCGCTAGGTGGTAGTGCTTGCCGAGGGTTTGCAACACCTCTTGCATGTGCTCCCGGTAGACATTGTAGAACACAAAGCAACCTAGGTATTCACCATCCACAGCCACGTACACGCGCGACTGGCGAGTGTCAGCCGAGTGCTCCAAGTCTTCTTGTCCTTTGACTTCAGCCCGAACGAAAGCAGCAGAACCTACTTTCACCTCGCGCCCTGCTACCAAGCCGCTCAGACCTTGGCCGGGTACTTCAAAGTAATTGGCAATCGGGAGCTTGCTGCTACCTAGCTCTTTGGCTAAGCGCTGGCTGAGCGGGTGCGTGGATTGCTGCACTAAGGCGGCCACCAACTGCGTTTCCGCCGCCTGCAACGGCAGCCCCACGTAGCGCACCTCCGAGCGGTGGGTGTCGGTGAGGGTACCAGTTTTGTCGAACACGATGGTGTCGGCGCGACCTAGGGTTTCGACCACGGCGGAGTTCTTTAGATAGAATTTCAACTGACCAAACACCCGCAGCGCTGCGCCCATCGCAAACGGCGTAGCGAGCGACAACGCGCACGGGCAGGCAATAACCAGCACCGAGGTGAAGGCGCGCATCGCCATGTGTGGGTCTTTGGGGTACCAGTACAGAATAGAACCTAGGGCCAGCACCAGTGTGACAGCCACGAAGTAGCGGCCGACTTTGTTGGCGTAGGTTTCGAGGGTCTGCTTCTCGGCTTTCTGGAAAGCGGGGTTGTTCCAGAGTTGGGTCAGGTAGCCTTGTGACACTTCGCGCACCACTTCTAGCTCCACCGATTCTCCCACTTGTCGGCCGCCGGCATACACCACCTCACCGGTGAGCTTGGCCACCGGTACACTTTCGCCCGATACGAAGGAGTAATCAATCTGCCCGGTGCCGCGCATGAGCATGGCGTCGGCGGGAATTACCTCTTGGTTGCGCACCAAGATGCGGTTGCCTACTTGCAACTCTTTCACTGAAACTGACTTCTCGCCCTCTTTCGTCAGCAGCGTGACAGCCACGGGGAAGTAGGAGGTGAAATCCCGGTCGAAGCGTAGGGCGTCGTAGGTGCGTTGCTGCACCCATTTGCCGATGAGCATGAAGAAAACCAAGCCCGTAAACGAATCGAGGTAGCCGGGACCACGGTGCGTAAGAATGTCGAACAGACTAGTTAGGAACAGCGCTGTCAGACCTAGGCTAATAGGGAAGTCGAGGTTGATGTAGCGCTGCCGCAGCCCTTGCCACGCTGACTCGTAAAAGCCCCGCGCACTCACCAGCAGCACCGGCAACGACAGCACCAGGCTTAAGTAACCAAAGAAGCGCCCGAACTCCGCCTGTAATTGCTCGGTGAACGACAGGTAATCGGGAAACGCCAGTAGCATCACGTTGCCGAAGCAGAAACCTGCCAGACCTAGCTTATAATACAGTGTTCGGTTGCCGTGGTGGGGCTGGGCACCCAGCTCGGCCAGTGTGATTTGTGGTTCGTAGCCCACGGCGGCCAGCAGCTTTACCACTTCCTTGAGACTAGTTTGACTAGGCAGGTAACTTACGGTAAGCTCCTTACGCAAGAAGTTTACCCGCGACTCCGACACGCCTGCATTAAGCTTATGCAGGTTTTCCAGCAGCCAAATGCAAGAGGCGCAGTGCATTTGCGGGATAGTAAGCGTGAGCTTAGCGAGGGTATCGCTGTGGAAAGCTAGGAGCTGGGCCTGCACCGATTCCTGATCGAGGTAGTCGAACCGACCGGGCAGCTCTACTTCTTTTACTTTCTGGCCGGGTCGCTCGTCGAGGCGGTAGTAGGTGCAGAGGTTGTTGGCGTTCAGCAGCTCGTACACGGCTTGGCAGCCTTGGCAACAGAACGGTTGTTCGGCAAAGAGAATGGGTTGGTCGGGGCACTCGTCGCCGCAGTGAGTGCAGGCAACGTGAGTATGAATAGCGGGAGCAGTCGTAGGCACAGGAGCGTTGATCTAATAGCAGATCAAAGCTCCGATTTGCGGCTGACGGAAAGCCTGACGAACGTCAGGGCTGGGTCCTGATTAACGTCAGGGCATCCCGGCAAACGGCGCCGGACTTTTGACCCGCTGCTGACGTTGCGCCGGCCCATTGCAACGTCAGCCATTAACTTATCTATTCCTTACCGCATTATGCCTGCCCTTCCCGACATCCGCACCGAGGCTGATATCACGACCCTCATCAACGCCTTCTACGCCAAGGTTTTCCCTGACGAACTGCTAGGTCCCATCTTCAGCGCCGACGTGCAGATTCACTGGCCCCAGCCTTTCTACACTATGGGCGCGTTTTGGAAGCGCGTGCTGCTGAACACGGGCGGCAACGACGGCTGGCCTTTCCCCGGCGGACTCGTGTTGCCCAACACGGGCGAGTATTTCCGGCGGTGGCAACAACTATTCCTGGCCGCCGTCGAGGATAACTTCACCGGCCCGATTGCCGAAGCCGCCAAGGAACGGGCGCAGGAAATCGTGCAGATGTTTGAGAACAAGCGCCCACCGCGTACGCTCAGCAGCCTGCTGGGGCTTTGTCAGTAGAAAGTTGAGGTACGTTACGGAAAGATGAAGTTTTAACGTCCTTTAAATCCCATCCGGCCCTCAACTGTAGTATCTTTGCATCGTTGTTCCGTTCGCGGGGTCAGAGCTGCTCCTGGCCCCGTTTTTTTTGTGCTGTTGATTTCGTTTGTATGCGTCGTTCGCACACTACCGGTTCGCTGCTGCTAACGCTGGCCTTGTTCGTGTGGGCTGGTATGGTCATCGGAATTTCCTTCCTGGAAGCGCCCTTGAAGTTCACCGCGCCGCACATCACTGTGCCGCTTGGCCTGGGCATTGGCCGCATCGTATTTGCGGCGCTTAACAAAGCTGAACTCACCCTAGGTATCCTAGCATTGGTCAGTGCTTTTTACCTGCGCGTGCCGGTGCGAGTAGGCATCGGGTTAGCAGTGCTGAGTGCCATCTTGCTCGCCCAAACCTTTTGGCTGCTACCCGCTTTAGATGTGCGTGCCACAGCCGTATTGGCCGGCAGCACAGCGCCGCCTGGCTTTTTGCACATGCTCTATATTGGGCTGGAAGTACTGAAGCTGGTGTTTTTGCTGCTAACGGGAACCTGGGCGCACGGCTGGGCATTGCAGGTAGCACGCCAGCGCACTTCTGCCCCCGCGCCGAGTCCGTACCGCACCGTCTAACGCTTTAAGCTGCTGTTTTCATGACTGCGCCCCTAGCTGATATTCAAACCGAAACCGACATCAAAACGCTGGTCGATGCTTTTTACGATAAAGTAAACCAAGACGACCTGCTGGCGCCCATCTTTAACGGGTTTGCGCACGTCAACTGGGCCGCGCACTTGCCAGCCATGTACGACTTTTGGAGTAGCCTGCTGCTAGGTACCTCGCGCTACCGCGGCCGGCCGTTTCCTAAGCATCTGCCGCTGCCCGTCGATGCCACGCACTTTCAGCGCTGGCTTAACTTGTTCTACGCGACGGTAGAAGAAAACTTCGCCGGCCCCAACGCCGAGCAAGCCAAGGTGCGCGCCCTCAACATCGCCACGATGTTCGAGTACCGCATCCGGAAGTATAACTCACTGTCTATTCTGTAAGAAATCGCCCACCGGTTCGACGATCCAGGCGTGCGACCGGTGGGCGGCAGAGCGAGCCTGTTAGAACGGTCATCTTCTACCTAGCTTACCAGTGTGCCGTGCGCAGCTTTTCCGGCTGCAAAACCCGGATGCTTTTCGGCGTTACTTCAATATAGCCCGCCTGCTTGAACTCGCTCAAGGTGCGAATCAGCGACTCGGAGGCGGTGCCGATCATGGCGGCCATGTCTTCGCGGGAGAGCTGGATGGTGGGCGAAGCTAGGTCGGCTTGCTCGTGCAGGCGCAGCAGCGTGTCGGCCACACGGCGGCGGATGGAGTTGTAGGCCATGTCGAGCAGCTGCTGCTCCCGCTCGCTCACGCGCCCGGCTAGCAGGCGAATGAAGTGCTGCCCCACTTCGGGGTTGCGCGTGAGCAGTTGCAGGAAATCCTGCTTCGGAATGTACACCAGCTCCGAGTCGTCCACGGCCACGGCGGAGTCGCTGTAGGGCGTTTGTTCGAGCAAGGCCATGTAGCCGAAAAACTCGCCAGGGTTATAGATACCGGTAATCAACTCCTTGCCGGCGCCGGTGGTTTTTACCGTTTTTACCCGGCCCGATTTCACAAAATACAGCCGCGTCGGCTCGTCGCCTTCCACATAGATGTCCTGCTTCTTGCGCACCACGTGCACCTTGCGGTCGGCCGACAGGCTTTCTAGGTTGGCTACCTGTTTGGCGTCTTCCAAGAACTCATCGAGGCCTTCGGCTTGCAGATCGTAGTCGGGCTTGAGGTGGCGGAAGCGGTTCAGGCGACCCGTTACGGCGCTGAGCAGCTCGGTTTCATCGAAGGGCTTGGTGAGGTAGTCGTCGGCTCCTAGCTCCATGCCGCGGCGCATGTCGGTGCGCTCGGTTTTGGCCGTCAGGAAGATGAACGGCACGCCGGCTAGCTGCGGATTTTGGTTGAAGATGTTCAGCACGCCGTAGCCGTCGAGCACCGGCATCATGATGTCGCAGATAACTAGGTCGGGGCGCTGGGCTAGGGCTTGTTCTACGCCTAGCTTGCCGTTTTCTGCCGTGACGACCGCATAGCCCGCTAACTCCAAAATCTCGGCGGTGTTTTCGCGAATCAGCTCGTTGTCTTCAATCAGCAGAATGGTTTTCATAGGGAATGGTGATGGTGACGGTGGTGCCCACGTTCAGCTCGCTTTGCAAAGAAATAGTGCCGTTCATTAATTCCAGGTATCGGCCGATGATGTACAGACCTAGCCCCGTACCCGGAATATTGGTCACGTTGCGGGCCCGGAAGAACCGCTCAAACAAGTGCTCCTGGTCTTCGCGGGAGATACCCACGCCTTGGTCCTGCACCGTCAGGGTCAGCAGCTGATCGGTGCACCTAGCTCGCACCGTCACCACCGAGCCCTCGCCCGAATACTTGATGGCATTGGAAAGTAGGTTGACCAAGATCTTGCGCAGCAGCGACGGATCGAGCCACACGGGTTTGCTACAGAAAGCCTCTTTATCAATCGTCTGCCTAGCTTTTAACAAGCCTTGCACATCGGCAATCGTGTCGCTCAGCAGCGCGTCGATGGTCAAGCGCATGGGCTTCGCTTCGATCTTCCCTTCCTCAATGCGGCCCACCGACAGAAACTCTTCCAGAATGTCATTCAGGTGCATCACCGAGGCGCGAATGCGCTGCAAGTGCTTCAGGCGCTTGTCTTGCTGGTCGCTGCCGGGGTATTTCTCGATGAGCGTGGCCGAGGTTAGTACGGCCGTGAGCGGGGTGCGAAACTCGTGCGAAGCCATCGACACGAACCTCGATTTCAGCTCCCCTAGCTCTTGCTCGGCGGCCAGGGCTTTGGTGAGCTCCTGGGTGCGCTGTTCGAGCTGTTCGAGCGTGGTCATGAGGGCGTGGGTGCGGTCCACGACCTTCTGCTCCAGCTCGGCGTTCAGGCGCTCCACGCGCTGGCGCTGGGCAATCAGTTCCCGCTCGGCGTTCTTCTTAAAGGTGATATCGACGATGTAGGACACCACGTACAGCTCCTCGTCGAGGTGGAAGTAGCTGAGGCTGACCTCCACGGGAAACTCGGTGCCGTCTTGGCGGCGGGCCAGCAAGTCGCCGCTGTGGGCGCCCATGGCTCGCACCGAAGGATTGGCATTGAAAGAATGGCGCAGCTGCTCGTGGCGGCTACTCACCGACCTAGGTACCAATACCTCGATGGGCTGGCCTAACAGCTCATCGTGCTTGTAGCCAAAAAGCTGATTCAAGGTGTGGTTGGCTGAAATAATTTGCCCTTGCCGGTCGCACACAATGATGCCAATGGTCGCGTTGGCCACCACCGCCTCGAAGCGGTTGACGCTTTGGGCCAGCTCCCGCTCGGCTTGCTGCAAGCGGCTTTGCTCGGTGAGGCGCACCAGAAAAAACGGTCGGTCTTCCAGCGAGAAGTACGTGAGCTCAATCAGCCCCCAAAAGGCTAGGCCATTCTGCCGGTTTATTTCCGCTTCTACTTCGTAATGACCGTTCTGTATAACCTCTTTTTGCAAGCTAGCCCAGCCTTCGTCCGACAACGGCTCGGTGCGCAACGTGCGGCTCGGCTCGGCTAAAAAGGCCTGCTCCGACGGGTACCCTAGCAGCCCAATGCCCGCTTGGTTGACCCGCACAAACCAGCCCAGCGTCACGTCATAAATACCGACGAACTCTTTGGCTTGGTTGAACAGAATGTCGGTCAGGGCATTCGTAAACGGAGCAAGAGACATACAGAAACAAGAGGAAGGTAAGACAAGCCTGGGCAAGCTAGGTAGGCAAAGTTCCGCACATCGCCGCATTCAGGGCCTGACAAATATCAGCTATTGGCCTGACGCGCATCAGGGAAAAAGGGCCGCAGTGCCAGCAATTTTGCATTACTACAACTCCTGAAAACCGATGCCCTTCTCCCAACTCGAACCACCGCGGCAAGCTGCTACCACCGACGTGCTGCTCGTGCTGCTGCCCCCGGCCCACGGCGAAGGTAAATCATCGCAGCTCGCCAGCACCAACGCCTCCCTCGACCGCCTGCAAACCTTGCTAGCGCCGGCCATTCGCATTTTGCGCATCAACGAAGCAAGCCACCCGGCCGTGGTGAGCAGCTTCCACGCCACCGAGCTGCCGGCCTTTGTGTTTCTGCGCCAAGGCATTGAGCTGTGGCGTCACCAAGGCTTGCCCGACGACGAAGCCATTGCGCCCCTGCTGCTGCGCAAGATTAATTCCTAAAAGCCAAGGCGTGTTCGGTCCGTACAGTGTATAAACCGGCCTAGGTAGCCAAGTGTCGGGAGCAAATCACCATCTTGCGCCCACCAACACCAGCTACCGAACCCGGATGCACAACACACTTCGCGCAAAATTGCAGCAGGGCGAACCCACCCTAGGCACCTTCGTGCAGCTCGGCGGCACGACCATTATTGAATGCCTCGCCCTAGCCAGCCTCGACTATGTAGTGCTGGACCTGGAACACGGACCTGGAAGCGTAGCGGATGCTGGCGCGCAGATCTTGGCCGCCGAGCGGCACCACCTCACGCCGCTGGTTCGCATCAAGGATAATTCCCGCGCATCGGTGATGAACCTGCTCGATCAAGGCGCGCAGGGGCTTGTTATTCCGGCCATCAAGACCGTGGAGGAGGTCCGCAACGTGGTGCGCTATGGCAAGTACGCGCCGCTCGGCGAGCGAGGCTTTGGCCCGTCGCGGGCCTCAGCCTTCACCTACTCGCCTGAGTTGCAAGACCTGCCGCAATACCTGGAAAGCTGTAATCGGGAAATCCTGATCTTGCCCCAGTGCGAAACGCGCGAGTGCCTAGACAACGTGGAGGAAATAGTGAACCTAGCTGGGGTCGACGGCCTGTTCATTGGCCCGTTTGACCTCTCTATTGCCCTAGGCATACCCGCTCAGTTTGAGGCCGATGTGATGCAAGCGGCGCTCCAACGCATCTTGACCGCGTGCCAAGTGGCCGGCAAGTTCTGCTTCGTCTACGCCGACCGCACCCGGGCGCGGCAGCGGTTGGCGCAAGGCTTTCACAGCGTAGCAACCAGCATGGATACTGTGGAAGTAACCCGTGCTTTCCAGCTGTTGGTCCGCGACGTACGCGAAGCCAAATGAGAAGCTAGCTTCGCCTGCATTCCAATTCTATAAAAGTGAAAGCAGGCCCGGTAAGCTGCTTATAGAACGCACAACGAGCGCCACGTTCCCTGCTCGCGGTAGACGCTAGCAGCGGAAAATGGCGCTCGTGGTTACGTGTTTTTCTTACTTATTCTTCACGAAGCGTACCGGCAAGTGGGGCGGATTGTAGCCCACCGGGTATCCGCCAAATCGGGCGTAGGTGTCGCTCGGAAGCTGAATGATTTTGAAGGCCAGCGGTGTGTCGTCGGCTTGCCGTTCGGAGGTCCAGAGCAGGCAGTTGGCGCCTTCGCCGTGCGGGTTGCCGGAAAGCACGCGCAGGTTGGCGGGCACGGCATTGAAGCCCGACTTATTATTGGCGTAGCCGTCTTGCTTGAGCCAACCCGTGCTAGCCATCAATTGGCCCAGCAAGCGCTTCGATTGCAGATCTTCCCCATCTGTCGACTCCAGGTACTCGTCGTAAGGGATGCCCTGCGACTTGATGAGCTTCACGTAGTCCTGCTTGGTCGGGATGCGCCAGCCGGCCGGCACCTGGATGTTGGGCAAATCGGCGAACTTGAGGAAGGTGCCGTACTGCGGCTTGTCAGAATCCTTGATGCCGCCCGGTCCGGCGTAGTTCACAGTCGTCCACTCTAGGTCGCCGATGGTGGCGGTGGGGTAGTAGAGGTTGCCAATCTTGACATAAGTGCCCGTGGTCGGCGGCTGCGACAAGGGCCCGCTGGGTGTAGGGGTGGTGCCGCTGCCTACTTTGCGGTAGCGCACCGAGTACTGGTTGCCGCCATCGTTGCGCTTGGCATCCAGGTAGTTGGTGGCCGAGGTGAAGGTGGTGGCCTCGGGGTCAACCAAGAGGCTGAAGTACGATTTCAGGTCTTTGGCGATGATGCTGGATTCCTTGTAGCCCGAGTACTTATTACTGAACACGCGCATCTTGCCTGATTGGGCGTGAAAGCGCAACGAGCCAGGGTTGGTTTTGTACTCTAAGGTGCCGGTGAGCTTGTAGAAATAGCGTTTCACCTCATCGCCGGAGTTCATCACTTCGGTGGTGTATTCCACAGCGTTTTTGCCGTCGGCGGCAAACACCATGGTGCGGAACTCCTTGAAACCCTGCTCACCCTGGAAGGTGCCTTGCTCCCAGTTCAGGGTCAGCGGGCCCTCGTTGAGGTCGGCGTACCAGGTGCCGGCCATTTCCTCCGGAATGGGCGTGACGGGTGTGTTGGGGATGACTGCCGGCTCCTCCGTAATGGGGTCTTCCGGTTTAGGCTCGATGGCGGGGTCGTCTTTGCAGGAGCTAGCAAAGAAGGCAAGGGGAGTCAGCAGCAAGAACAGCGGCTTTACAAAGGTTTTCATAGCAGAAACAAGTTGGAAAGGTTGGCGAGTAGAGCAAAAGCGCCCCTGCGCGGCTGGTAAGTCGCGGGTATTGGAGCAAACAGGAAGAGTGGAAAAGCAAAAGAGCAGAGCGAGGCTAGGTACCTAGGTAGCCCGGCAGAAAGGGCGCGGAACTACCTAGGTGCGAGAGCCTAAACCTTCACCAAGCGGCGCACAACAACCCCCTGGGGCGTATCGAGGCGCAGCAGGTAGAGGCCGGCGGGCTGGTCCTGCAAATCGAGGGTGCGCGCCGGGGTGCTGGCGGCGGCTTGGCGCAACACGGTGCGGCCTTGCGCGTCGGTTACGGTGAGGCTCGCTTGGACAAAGCCAGCGTCGTGGCCCTGCGTGGTTAGCGTGAATAGGCCCGACGTGCTGGGGTTGGGGTACACCTGGAGGGCGGCGGCTAGCTTCGCATCGTGCGCGGCCGTCACGTCGCTGGTAAAGGCGATGTCATCGAGATAGAGCGCATTGCCCGCCGTGTAGTTTTCGCCCATAGCCGACTGAAACAGAACAAAAACGGAATCGGGCGCTAGCCGAGATTGGTACTGAAGCGGCAACCGCATGAGGGTGTAGGCGCTAGGTCCGGCCAGCAGCAGGGAGTCGGCGCCGGCTACTACCACCCGCTGGCCGTTCACGGTGCGCGTAAGAGCCACCACCACGTGCGCCGAGTCGGCAGCGATGTTGGTGCCGGTTTGCTTGTAGTGAAACTGGAAGTGCGAAGGGCGGCTCGTGAACGGAATACCACCTAGCTCATCGGCCCCAAAGTCGGGTACTTTGCCCACCGAAAGCATGCCTGGCACGGGCACCAATCCCCCAAGTAGCTTATTCTCTAGCTTCACGGCGAAGCTGCCGTTGTGCTTCTCAGTGGTTTTGCTCACGGTTTCGGTGACCACCGGCGTTCCTAGCTCATGCAGCCAGTCGTCGGTCGTCGACCAGTCGACGGGTTGCTCGGCGCCGTGGCGCTCCGCCCAGTTTTCGAAGTTCCCGTTGGGCAGGCTTTGGGCGGAGGCCGTGGCCGTCGCGCAGAGGCTCAGCGCGGCAAAGGTGAGGTGGTACAAAGTCTTTTTCATAGCAAAAAGAAGAAGGAAGAGTGGAGAGGTAGAGAAGGGCGTTATGATCAAGCCGAAGAAGCGCGCGAGGCCTAGCTTCTCCCTTCAGTCCGAAAGTGGACCTAGCTTGTAGTTGAAAGTCAAGGTGTTGATGGGCTGCGGCTGCTCGGCCGGATTTGCAATCCGGCTGTTGGGGGCTGCGGATTTGTAATCCGCCGGAGCCGCGCCGTTTGGGAATGTTCTCGCGTCATTGCCCGCGTTGCGGGCGGGGATTGCAAATCCCCAACTCCCGACAGCCGGATTGCAAATCCGGCCGAGCAGTGTAAGTCAGAGGGTTGGTAGGCTAGCTTTTTGGGGCAGTGCTCAGCCTTGCACTTGGCGCTGACTATCCAGCCAGCGCAGTATCACGTTCATGAATTCGAAATTGCGCTCCGGATTAGCCGCATCGGCGAGGCGCATACTTTCTTGCTGGTCTTTGGCCTTCACAAACCCGTGGTCGACGTTTGGCAGGAGCTGGAACGTGGCTTGGCCGGGATGCTCGCGGTTCACGATGTCCACAATCAGCTGGTGGTCTTCGTTGTAGGAGATGTAATCGGCCGCGCCGCGTAGGGCGAGCACGCGGGTGTTGAGCTTTTTCCAGGCGGCGGCTAGGTTCACTTCCTGCCACTGCTGCATGTAGGTGTAGTGCTGCGGAAAGGAAATCAACGGCTTGGCATTGGGGTACTTAGCCAGCACCTGGGCGGGCGTTTGCTTTTCGGTGAGCAGCAGGTGCAAGGCCGCCGTGTAGGTCTTCATCAGGTTCGTGATGGAGTCGTAGGGCAGCTGTTGCAGCTGGGCTTGGTTGCGCTTGTTCTGCAAGGCGTACTCGATGAAGTTGCGGCTGGCCGTGCCGTACACCACCACGCCTTTCACCGGTTGCCCCTCGGCCACCAAAGGCGCCATGATGCCACCAATGCTGAAGCCGGTGATAAAGATGTTTTGCTGATCAACGAAGTCGAGTTTCTGGATGGAAGCTAGGCCGGCTTTGTAGCCGTTGGCCTCCGTTTGGAAGTCCGATTCGAGGCACGGAATGCCTTTGCTGTCGCCCATGCCGGTTTTGTCGACGCGCATGGTGGCGTAGCCGTGGCGCGAAAGCGAATCGATGATGCGGTTGGTGGATTCGGCGGGCGAAAGCGGGTTGTCGACGGAAAAGCAGCCCACGCCCTGAATAAACAGCACCATCGGAAACTTCTGCTGCTTGCTGCCTTTGGGTTTGGTGATGATGGTGCGGAGCTGGTTGCCGCCCACTTGCACCGACGAATACTGGGCCTCGTACAACGCGCTTTTCTCCTGCGGAAACGCCGTGAACACCACCTGCTTACGAAGCTTCTTGCCGTCGCGCAGCACCGTAAACGTGCTCTTGTCGCCGGTGCGGTACTGCTTGAGCAGGCTGACAAACGGGCCTACCTCCGGACCTAGCTCGTGCTTATCTACCTGCACGATGATGTCGTGGGGCTGCAAGCCGGCAGCCAGGGCCGAGGACTGCGCCCGCACGTCGCGGACGAAAATACCGTTCTTGTTGGGCAGCTTGTAGCGCCGTTGCAGACTGTCGTTGATGCCCTGTAAGCCAATGCCCACGTACGGGCGGCGCGGTAATGCTTGGGCGTTAGCCACGTACGTTGCAAGCGAAAGCAGGAGCAGGAGGGCAGCGAAGCGTTTCATGAAGTAGGTGAGTAGGAAAAGGGACTTTCGACAAGCAATGCTAGGTGCCGCGGTGCGCTCCTGCGCCAAGCCGAAAGTCTGGTCGCTTTTAGCGCGGTAGGTTCGGCACGACGGCGGTGTTGATGTTCCCCTGCGCCTTGCGCAGCACGTCTTGCAGGGCCACGTTGAGCTGTTGCACGGTGCGGGAACCCATGCGCCGCCGATTCAAGGCGAGCTGCTGGTTGGCGATGCGGGCTTCGTGCACCAGCTCGTGCTGGTCGTTGTAGAAGCGCACGATGGCGTATTTCTGGGTGCAGCGGTTGGCTTCCACGTTCCAGTAGCCGGGCAGCGAGGCGGTGGTTGGTGGGGTTTGGGCCGTGGCCTGCGTGGAAAAGCAGGGCGACAACAAAAGAAAACTGAGGGCGGAAAGGAAGAATGTTTTCATGGCGGATAGGAGCTAGGGTTCGGAAAATGATTCGGGAATAGGTCGCATGGTAATGGGTTAAGTGGCAATCGTGCGGGCCCAGTAGATGCCCACAAAGTACCGGCGTGTAGGCAGAGGCTACAATCGCATATTGATGTGAGCTAGCCCGCCGATATGCACTGTTGTAAAACTATAGCGTGCCGATGCGCCTGGAAACGACTTCTTGTCTGAATTGAGGAATGCATTATCTGAACTGCGGAATTCTGACTTTTTGAAGAAAACGGCGTAGCAAGCAGTAATGCAAAAGCCCGCGTCAGCGGGCTCCTATAGTAAAGAAAGAGAGGACGTTGGCGACAGATTCGCTAGGCGCTACTTGCCCATCCAGGTTTTAAAAGGCGTCAGTTTCTCCCGACTTACAATCACCTCCTTATCGAGGCTAGGTCTGAGGTGCAAGGCCAAGCGGTTGCCGAAATACGGCTCGATCTGCTCCACGCTGTCGATGGAAACCAAGAACGACCGGCTGATGCGGAAGAACCTAGCCGGGTCGAGCATGGCTTCCAGTTCATCGAGCGAGTAATCCACCACCATCTTCTTACCATCGGTGGTCTTAAATAAGTTCAGGCGCTCGTCGCTGTAGAAGTAAGCAATCTGATGGGTCTCAACGGAAACCAGCTTCTGCGCATACTGCACCAGGAAGCGCTGGCGGTATTCCTTGGGCTGAAGCTGCTGCAACTCCCGAATCAGGCTGCTGACATTTAGGGCCGGTTCGGGCGCCGCATCGTGGCCCCGGTACAAGGACTTTACCTGCGAAAACTTATCTAGCGCCGCCCGCAAGTCTTCCTTCTGAATGGGCTTGAGTAGGTAGTCGATGCTGTTGACCTTGAACGCTTTAATGGCGTATTCGTCGTAGGAAGTGGTGAACACGACCGTGCTTCTGACCTCCGTTTCCTCAAAAATCTGGAAGCTTTGCCCGTCGGCTAGCTCAATGTCCATCAGGATCAGCTCGGGCGCCGGGTGCGCTTTCAGCCACGCCACCGTTTCGCGAATGCTGCCGGCCACGCCCACCACTTCCGCGTCGGGTTCTACGGCCGTCAGGGTTTTGGTGAGCTTTTTCACGGCCATTTCTTCGTCTTCAACGATCAGGATTTTCATAGGAATCGACGCGTAGAATGCAGGGCGAAAGGAAAAACTTAGGGGTTGGCTTGAATGAGCGGCACGGTCACCATGAACTCGGTATCCGTCTGCATTACCTCAATTTCGGGCTGTTTCAGCAGGTTGAACTTGCTGGCAATATTGCTGAGGCCCACTTGGTTGGAGGCCACGTGCTGCACCTTCTTTTGCAGGTTGTTGCGCACCATCAGCAGCCCGTTGGGTTGGGTGCTGATGTGCACCGTCAGTGGATAATCTTTGTGGATAACGTTGTGCTTCACCGCGTTTTCCACCAGCAGCTGCAAGGTGAGTGAGGGCAGCAAGCTTTGCTCGTAGCGAGGCTCAATAGCTAGGTCGAGGTGCAGGCTGTCGCCGTAGCGGGTTTTGAGCAGGTGAAAGTAGGAGCGGATGAATTGCAGCTCGGTCGCGAGGTTGGTCAGCTCGTTTTCGTTGTTGCGCAGCAGATAGCGGTACACTTTGCACATCTCATCCAGAAACTCCTCAGCCCTCTCCGCATCCTCGCCGATGAGGTAGGAGAGGGTGTTGAGACTATTGAACAGGAAGTGTGGATTGACCTGCTTTTTGAGGCTATCGAGCTGGGTTTGTAGATTTTCCTTCTGAAGCTGTTCCTTCTCCTTTTCGGCCTGGAGCAAGCGCGAGAAGTAGTACACCGACTCTTGAATGCCCGTTATTAGAAAGGCGATGATCAAGCCGCTGGTAATAGTTTGCAGATAGACGGCCCGCGGGTAAGGCGGCCGGAACCCCGTTACGTCCACGACCCACATAACTGCCCAGTCGATGAGCACATTGCAGAGCCAGCACAGCGGAATAGCTAGGAGCAGGCGCTTCCGAGCTTGTTGCAAAGCCGGATACCGGCGCTGAAACCGCCTCAGAATCCAGCGGTCCGTCTCCCAGGTGGCGGTAGAGTTGACCACAGATTCGATCAGAAGATTGACGGTAGCGAGGCTGAACGGGTGCTCGTAGGCCTTGAACGTGTAAATGGACAGCCCCACAAAAAACGCCACGCCGCTCACCCGAAGCCACCGGTCATCCAGTTGTTCTACTTGTTGAGCTTTCATGCACAGGGAGGCTTGTTCACCAAATATAATCTCTTGGGCAGGCCAAGTAAAAGCGCCGGCCGCTCGGGTTGGGGGAAGGCTAGGTTGAATTGAGGAAAACCCTGTTTTAACCGCGTGCCGTGTTTCGCGGCTTTTTACGGCCCAACGATTGTCATTCCGAGCGGAGCGAGGAATTTGGGTTTACTGCAAGGCTGGTTTCCTCAGATTCCTCGCTCCGCTCGGAATGACAATCGTTGGTTGATGGTGCCGCCAATTGAAGCGCAAAAAAGTAGGATTGAAACGGTGCTTTCCTCAACCCGTCATTTCCTGCTTCCCAGTGGTAATAGGAGAGGATAACTTGCTGGCAAAAAGCTCGGTAGCGCTGCCACAAGCTAGGTCACTATCAGGGCCACACGCACTTATTTCTCTACTCCTATGAACAAGCTTTTCGCGACGCTGCTGCTGGCAGCTACCAGCTACCTCGGTGCGCCCTGGTTGCGCATCGGCCTAGGCCCCGAACCTACCCCCAGCGACTATCAAGCGTTGGTGTCAGCCGAACGAGCTTTTTCTGAGTTCACCAGCGCGCACGGCATCAAAGCGGGCTTCACGCGCTTTCTCGCCGACGAAGCCCTGGTGATCGTTAAGGGCCGCTATCAGTTGGGTAAACCTTTGTTTGAGAAGATGCCCGTGCAGCCCGGCGTACTTTCCTGGCAGCCCCAGTACGCCGACATTGCCGCCTCCGGCGACTTCGGTTATACTACGGGTCCGTTTGAAGTGCGCCCCGGCACCATCACCGATGCGCCGGTGGGCTTTGGGCAGTTCACCAGCGTGTGGCGCAAAACCAGCACCGGCGAGTGGAAAGTGGTAGCCGATGTGGGTGTCACGCATGCGGCGCCCGGCCAGCCAAGCGATGCTAGCGTGCTTACGCCGCCAACTGTCTCTACCCAAAAGGTTGCGCCTATCGACACTGCCGCCCGCCGCCAAGAGCTGCTCGCCGCTGAGGCTAACCTAGGTCGCTTGGCTGCTACCAAATCGTTGCAGGCGGCCTACAAAGCGGTGCTGCCCGCCAGCCCAACGGTGCGGCTCTACCGGAGTGGGAGCTTGCCCTATGTGGGCGCCGCGGCCACCGCATTTGCCGCTACCCAAACCCAGCCTGCTACTTATTCCGACGCGCGGGCGGTGGTAGCGGCCTCCGGCGACCTAGGTTTTACCTATGGCTACGGACAGCTGCAAGACAAAAAAGGGCCGTTTCTGCGCATCTGGAAGCGTGGGGCGAAAAGCAATTGGCAACTGGTGCACGAGGTGCTGGATGTGCACTGAGCTAGGTAAGCGGAACAGCACGTGCCAAGCGCTAGGTAAGCACCTGACGGAAGTCAGGAAATGGCCTGACGGGGCGCAGGAATGCGGCTTAGGAGAACAGCCAAATTTGACTGTTCATCAACGCGTTGCCTAGCTATGACTCCAACCTTGCTCATCCTGACTGATTTTTTTGCGAGCGCTAATCGAGCGCTGGACTATGCGGCTACGCTGGCTCAATTCATGGGTGCGCGGCTCGTGCTGTTGCACGTGCAGCGCACCTCTTGGCTCGACCCTGAGCGGCTAACGGGTAAGCTCTCCGACGACGTAAGCGAGGAAGCCACGACGCTTGCTCTGAACAGCCTGATCCGCGACTTGCCGGTGCCGGCCGTAGCTGAGATAGGCGTTGGGTGCGTGGAAGAAGTGGTGCAGGAAGCCGTAGAGCGGCATCACCCCATCTTGATCGTGCTGGGCCGGCCGGAAACCGAGAACACGCCCGACGAACTGGTGACGACCACCGCCCTGAATCTGCTACGCCTGCATGCGTGTCCGTTGCTGGTAGTGCCCCCCACGGCCACCACCGATACACTGCCGCAGCGCGTACTGCTTGCCGCTGATGGCGGCCGGTTCAGCCTAGGTGCTCACGTAGAACCAGTGCGCAAGCTGTTGAAAACCTTGCAAGCGCAGCTAACGGTAGTGCACATCACCGAATCGGCTACCCGGCACACGGCTGAGCGGGCTCGGGAGTCGGTGGAACGCACCGGCCTCACGCGCGACTTACCAGCGGTGCGTACCTGCCACCTGTGCCAGCAGGAACCCGGAGAAGGAATCTTGCAGGCGGTGGCCGAACAAAGGGGCGATTGGCTGGCCGTTATTGCCCGGCCGCACACCTTCATTGGCTCATTATTTCACCGTAGCGTAACGGCGTACGTGGTGTTGCATAGCCCCGTGCCGGTGCTCGTACTGCCCGCCGACGCTCACTTGCAAGAGACCGTACGGCAGGCTGGAAATCACCTGCTGGCCGTGTAGAGGCTAGCCTGCCACCACAGCCGCGGTATAAGCTTGTGATAAACAGAAAGGGTGACCGGACTAAGTCCGGTCACCCTTTTGCATTTGGTAGGTAAGTAAAAGCTAGAGCTTACCGGATAACCGTGATACGCAGGTTTTCCACCTTGCCATTGCTGATCAAGCGGCAGACGTACATGCCGTTGGCCAGATCGGCTATGGGTAGCGGCAAGTAGTATTCCTGCCCGCTCACCACCTCGGCATTGTAAAGGGTTGAGACCAGCGAGCCTAGCTCATTGTACAAGTACACCTGGGCTTTGCCGCCCTGCTGCGTGTGGAAGTGCACCGTGCCGCTTTCCGTCAGCGGGTTGGGGTATACTTCCAGCACATTGCGCGTAGCACGGTCAGAAACCGAAGCTTTTTGCGCCAGTACCGCCCCAGACGTGGTAGCCACGGCAGCCGCACCGGTTACGCGCCGTAAGGCCGTTGCCGGAATGGTTTGCTTGGCAATATTGGGTCCTTGGTAGCTGGCCGTAAACACCTGCCCGCCGCCGTTCTGGAAGTACGTCACCGTGAAAGCGTGCGTACCCGCCTTCAGCCCAATGGTGCCCGATTGCTCGCGGGTGTCGTGCGAGCCGTCGTTGTTGACAATCATGGTGGAGCCGATGAAAAGCTGGGAGCCATCGTCGGAACTGGTGTAGAAGGTGTATAGCCCATCGGTGGGCACCGTCACGTAGCCCGTGTAGTACAGCGCGTAGCCGTAGTTCCGGGGGGCTACTGCCAAGGTGGCCGTGGTGGAGGTGCCACTCTGCAGCGGCGTTAGGCTAGCGAAGTTTGGCAAAGCATCCCAATAGCCTTCGTAATACTTGTAGTCGAGGCCAGCAACTGTATTGGCCGGGTTTTCGGGTACACGCAGGGTGGAAGCCGTATTCACCGTCACGGTAACCTGACTCATAGCGCTGGTCGCTCCTAGGTTGTCAGTGGCTACCAGGCCGAACACGTAGCTGCCGGCTACCAAGCCGCTGACGGTGGGTTGAGCTACTGCTTTGCTGCTGAAGGTTGCCGTATTTGGGCCGCTTACTTGGCTCCATAGGTAGGCGGCAATCGGGCCGTCGGCATCCGTGGCGCTACCGCTAAGAACCAGTGAGTTCGTGGGCAGCGTGATGCTCCGGTTGGCGCCCGCATTGGCCACTGGCGCTTGGTTGGTCGTCGTGGGCACGCGCTTGTAAGCGGAAGCCGGGATGAGCTGCTTGGCCAAGCTAGGTCCGGCGTAACTTACTAGCAGGTTCTGGCCGCCATCATTCTCGAAGAACGTGATGGTCAGCGCGTGCGTACCGGCTTGCAAGCCGATGGTGCCCGACTTCTCTTGGTCGCCGTGCAAGCCGTCGTTGTCGACTACCAGCTGGGAGCCGATGTAGAGCTTAGAGCCGTCGTCGGAGGTGGTGTAGAAGGTGTACTGCCCATCGGTGGGTACCGTCACGTAGCCGGTGTACTGGAAGGCGTAGCCGTTGTCGCGCAATGCCGGCGTGAGCGAGGGCGTCGTCACGGTGCCAATCTTGGTAGCGGTGAGCGTGCTAAAGGTGGGCAGCGCGTTCCAATAGCCTTCGTAGTAGTTGTAGTCCAAGCCAGCCAAGGCGTTAGCTGGGTTCTCCGGCACGCGCAGGCCGGAAGCGGCATTCACCGTCACTGTTACAGAGGCGGCCGCGCTGGCCAGACCTAGGTTATCCGTCACCACGAGGCTGAACACGTAGGTGCCCGCTACCAAGCCGCTAACGGCAGGCTGAGCCACGGTTTTGCTGTTGAACGTCGCCGTATTCGGGCCGCTCGTCTGGCTCCAGAGGTAGCTCGCCACGGTGCCATCCGCGTCGGTGCCGCTGCCCGCCAGCGTCGTCGAGTTGGCCGGTAAGGTCAGGATACGGGCGGGGCCAGCGTTTGCCACTGGCGCCTGATTGCTGCTAGGGGCTGCGTTCACCGTAATGGTTACTTGCGCGGCGGCGCTGGCCAGACCTAGGTTGTCGGTGACAACTAGGCTGAACACATACGAGCCAGCCACTAGTCCACTAATGGTAGGAGCAGCCGTGGTCTTGCTGCTGAACGTTGCGGTGTTGGGGCCGCTCACTTGCGTCCACAAGTAGCTAGCTACCGTGCCATCGGCGTCCGTGCCGCTGCCGTTTAGGGTTGCGGTAGCCGTTGGTAGCGTGATGGTTTGGGCAGCGCCTGCGTTAGCCACCGGGGCTTGGTTGGCAGTTCCCGAGAGGCGCTTCAGGGCTGATGCGGGAATGAACTGCTTGGCCAAGCTAGGTCCGGCGAAGCTCACTTGGAGGTTTTGCCCGCCGGCATCTTGCAAGTAGGCCACGGTGAAGGCGTGCGTACCGGCTTTCAGGCCGATGCTGCCGTTGACTTCCCGGCTGTCGTGGGCGCCGTCGTTGTTGACTACCAATGTATTGCCAATGTACAGCAAGGAGCCGTCGTCGGAGTTGGTATAGAAGGCGTAGACCCCATCCGCGGGCACGGTCACGTAGCCCGTGAATTGGAACGAGAAGCCGTAGTCACGCTGCTGCGCCGTGAGCTCGAAGGCCGTGGCGTTGCCCGTTTTGGTGGGCGTAAGGGTCGTGAAATCCGGGACGGCTTTCCAGAAGCCTTCGTAATACTTGTAGTCGAGGCCTGCCACAGTGTTCGTGGGGTTTTCCGGTGTGCGCAGGCTAGAGGCCGCATTTACGGCCACCGTTACTTGCGCTGCCTGGCTCACAGCTCCTAGGTTATCCGTCACTACCAGGCTAAACACATAGCTGCCGGCAACCAAGCCGCTGAGCACAGGTTGGGCGATGGTCTTGCTGCTGAACGTAGCCGTGCTAGGTCCGCTCACTTGTGTCCATAAGTAGCTCGCCACGGTGCCATCGGCGTCGGTGCCACTGCCGATGAGCGTAGTGCTGCTGGTCGGCAACGTGATGCTCTGGTTGGCGCCCGCATTCGCCACGGGGGCTTGGTTGACCGGCACGGTGGTGTTCGATACACGTTTGTAGGCAGTAGCCGGAATCTGTTGTTTCGCTAAGCCAGGTCCGGCGTAGCTCACCAGGAGGTTCTGGCCGCCGCCATTCTGGAAGAAGCTTACGGTGAAAGCATGCGTACCGGCTTTCAGACCGATGGTGCCAGTCTGCTCCCGGAAGTCGTGTCCACCGTCGTTATCAACCACCTGCGTGGAGCCGATGTAGAGCTTGGAGCCATCATCGGAGCTGGTGTAGAAGGTGTACTGCCCATCCGTTGGCACCGTGATATAGCCAGTGTATTGCAGGGCGTAGCCGTAGTCGCGCGCTGCCACCGTCAGCACGGGGGTCGTGGTGGTGCCGGTTTTCAGCGGCGATAGGGTATTGAAGGCTGGCAATGCATCCCAGAAGCCTTCGTAGTACTGGTAGTCGAGGCCTGCTACGGCGTTAGCAGGGTTTTCGGGGGTGCGTAGCCCTGCTGTGGGGGCGGCATTCACCGTCACTGTCACCTGCGCCGGCGTGCTGATGGCGCCCTGGTTGTCGGTTACAGTTAGCCCAAAGACGTAGCTGCCGGCCACTAGATTAGTGATAGTTGGCTGCGCCACGGCGGCATTGCTGAAGGTAGCCGTGCTAGGTCCGCTCACTTGCGTCCAGGCGTAGGCGGCAATGGTGCCGTCCTCATCCGTGCCGCTGCCGTTCAAAATGACGGAGTTGGTGGGCAGCGTGATGTTGGTGGCGGCGCCGGCATTGGCCACGGGGGCTTGGTTGGCCGGCGCGGTGGTGTTCGATACGCGCTTGTAAGCGGCGGCCGGAATGAGCTGCTTAGCCAAGCCCGGTCCAGCGTAGCTCACTAGTAGGTTTTGCCCGCCATCATTCTCGAAGAACGTGACGGTAAGAGCGTGCGTACCCGCCTTCAGCCCAATCGTGCCGTTTATTTCTTGGTCGCCGTGCAAGCCATCGTTATCAACCACCTGCGTGGAGCCGATGTAGAGCTTAGATCCGTCGTCGGAAGTGGTATAGAAGGTATACTGCCCATCGGTGGGCACGGTGATGTAGCCGGTGTACCGGAAGGCGTAGCCGTTGTCGCGGAGCGCCGGTGCCAAGGTAGGCGCGGTTACAGTGCCCGTCTTGGTGGCTGTGAGCGTGCCGAAAGCGGGAAGGGCATTCCAGTAGCCTTCGTAATACTCGTAAGCTAGGCCCCCCACGGCGTTGGCCGGGTTTTCGGGTTCGCGCAGGCCGTTGCCTTGGTTCACCGTCACCGTTACCTCAGCCGGGTGGCTGGCCATACCTAGGTTGTCGGTGGCTATGAGGCTGAATACGTAGCTGCCAGTGGCCAAGCCGCTCACGGTCGTTTGGGCAGCGGTGGAGTCGCTGAAGCTAGCATCCGTGGGACCGCTCACCTGGCGCCACGAGTAAGTGGCGATGGTGCCATCCGGATCGTTGGCGGTGCCAGTCAGCGTCGCATAATCGGTGGGCAACGTGATGGTTTGAGCGGCGCCTGCATTGGCAACAGGCATTTGGTTAGCCGGCGTCGACGTGCAATCGGGGTACAGCTGTATTTCCTGCATGGTCGCTAGGCCTAGGGCGTCCGTCACGGTTAGCAGGATGCGGTAATAGTACGGTTCGGAACCGCAACCCAGGGGCGAAATAGTGGCCTTCGCTTCTGGCGATGTCACCACGGGCTCCGGGTGTTCGTGGTTATCGTGGTGCAACACGGTTTGCCACTGATAGGAGAGTTGCGCAGCGCCGTGCTCCTGGTCCGTTACGTTGGCCCGTAAGTCGTAGATCGTCTGGCTCGTCAGGGGATACTTGGTGCCGGGTGCCGGGCTAGTGATGGTGACTTGCGGGGGCGTGTTGTTCGCCGAAATCACCAGTGTTGTTTGCCCGCTGCTAGCATTGTCCCGCACCGTTAGCGTGACGGTATAGTTGGTGGGAGCACCCGTTGGGAAAGTATGCGTAGGATTCGTTAGGGTGCTGGTAGTGCCATCACCGAAATCCCACAAATAGGTAAGCTGCTGGCCTTCGGGGTCGCGCGAGTTGCTGCCGGTAAACTGCACCGTTAGCGGCCCAGGACCATACGTCTTGTCAGCCGAGGCGACGGCCACTGGCACCACGCCCGCCGGCGCGTTGTACACCACTTTGCGGATTTCGCCCGGCCAAAAGTTGACGTAGTACAACCCGTTTTCCGTGGGGTGCGTGGCCATGCCTACCACAACAGCCCCCTGGTCGATGAAGTTGTGAACGGCAACGGGCTTGTTTTCATTATCAGTGCTCAGGGTGCGAATCCAGCTGCTAGCGTAGTCGCCGAAAAAGCAATTATTCTGGTACTCCAGCGGAAAATCCGTGTGCGGGTAAAACGTCCCGACCATGCCCGAGTTACCGCCAAACTGCGGCCCCGCCACCGGAGAACCCGGTGCTCCAATGTTGATTTCGCTGGCCGTACCACCTGTGAAGATGCCCGTGCGCGATGGGCCAGTAGCTTGGTGCAGCCAATCGATAGCGGGCCGACTGTGCACGAACGTGGTAACGCCAGCCGGTACGGCCCCGCCGCACGGGTTGGTGAAGGAAGCGGTGCCCGTAGGCGTTTCCTGCTGAAGGAGGTCTTGAAAGTAGAAGTAAGGCTGCGCGCAGCCCGTCGCGCCGGTGGGTGCATACGGGTTAGCTGTTTTCTTAGCCCAATAAGAATCTTGCTTGGTCAAGCCTTCGAACAAAGGCCAGCCGAAGTTCATGCCGGGACGCACGACGATGTTCACTTCCTCCCACGTATCATAGCCCACATCGCCGATGTACAACACCCCAGGGTCGGTGGCACTGCCCGAACCCGGCTTCAACGTGATACGGAACGGATTGCGCAAACCGAGGGCCCACACCTTCGAGCGTGCCGCGTTAGGGGCGCTGGCTTGGTAGAAAGGGTTGGTAGCGAGTCCGTTGCCGGTTTCAGGATCTATCCGAAGGATCTTGCCGTTGTAGCTGTCGATCTGTTGGGACCGCAGTGCGCCCACGTTCTGCTCTGCCGGAATGATGCCGTCGGCGAGGGCCTGCTGGTAGTATGATTCGTTAGCGCTGCCTACGTCGGCGCTTTCGTAGCTGGCGCCATCACCCACAGATACAAACAGGCTGCCATCGGTGCCAAACACCAGGCTGCCGGGGCCGTGACTCATGTGCAGCACTGGCACTCCCGTTTCCTTCGTAGCGCCGAGCAGCACCTTGCGGCTAGCCGGGTTTACGGTGTAGCCAGTCGCCGTTTTAGTGGCGGTGTAGCGCGTTATGCGGTTGATGGTGGCGTTGTAGTACTCGTCGTACGTTGGATTGTAGCGCGCCGTGCCGTAGTTCAGCAGGTGGTGCCGGTCGACGGTGTACAGCAAGTAGATATACCCGTTGGTGTCAAACTGCGGGTGTAAGGCAAAGCCCAGCAGACCTAGGTCGCGCCAGGCACCTACCTCCTCGCTGATGTCGAGCACTAAGGTCCGCTGGCCGTTTACTTCCGTCCACACCTTGCCAGGTCTTTCCCAGACAAACATGTGGGTGCCCGCCTTATTAAAAGTAAGCCCCACTGCCTCGTTCCAGTTTGATGAGATAGTGGTAGTAGAGAAGCCAGTGGGCGGTGCTTGAGCGAGCAACTGTTGCCTGCTGACTAATCCAAGAAAAAATAGGATGAGTAAAAGTTTCTGCTTCATATGCTAATACGGTAATAGGCGTGCAATTCAGTGATTTTTAGACAGGTCAAACCCTGCCTGCAGCAAAGCAGGCAAGAACGTTCACCCCATTTTGTGCAAATGGGTGTGCAAGCGGGTCCAGGATGGGGTGGTAGGTGAGAGGGAGGTCGTCTAACTGTAGAAATCTGGCAATGCAGGCAGCATTTAGATCTGCTATAAAATGAGTAAAAACTGGTTTGGGCAATAGGGAACTCTTGTTAATATAAAAGTACTAGTAATAAATGTAATTTATTCATTAGAAAATTCTAAACACTGAAGTTTTCAGGCAAAAGTGTACTGGTTTCTAGGACTTTAGCATGCGCCAGAAATATTTGTAGTCGTGCTGATATTTTTCTAAAATATCTATAATCAATACAAAACCAGTGGATTGGTCTCCATCTGCTGGTTCAGTTGAGGTTAACAGCTCCTCTATGATATGTACAAACAAGGCTTAGAAGAAAAAGCCAGAAGCGGCAAAGTATCCACGCTTGCATGGCTTACAAGCTTAGGCCGATGCTAACAGGTACTTTGCTAGTAAACAAACTCAGCCGCTAGCCTACGTATTTCACCAACAAAAAAGGGCCGGCTACTTTAGTAGCCGGCCCTTTTTTGTTGGTGAAAGCAGAGATTATTCCACTACTAAGCGTTGGCTCAACAAGCCTTGTTTGGAGCGAACCTGCACGTGGTAGACGCCTGTGGGTAAGTTTGCCAGGGAAAGC
Organism: Hymenobacter sp. GOD-10R; assembly: GCF_035609205.1. Classification (NCBI taxonomy): domain Bacteria; kingdom Pseudomonadati; phylum Bacteroidota; class Cytophagia; order Cytophagales; family Hymenobacteraceae; genus Hymenobacter; species Hymenobacter sp. GOD-10R. Next base: position 5,475,964 of record NZ_CP141184.1, on the reverse strand, counting down.
TCAGCCTCCGCTTGCGGAGCTAGGGTCTTCTCCAACACAACTTGACCCAAGGAGTTACGGACGCTCACCTGTACCGACTGGGCGGCTAAGTCAAGCGGAAGTTGGAGTTGCACGCGGTCGTGGGCAGGGTTGGGGTACACGCTCAACTCCTGCGGCCGGCGCGCCGAGTATGCCAGCGCTTGATTGGCTGGCGCCGCCGTAGCGGCAGCCGCATTCAGGCGGACGCTCGCCGTATTCGCATTGGCATTCGCTGTCACGAAGTCCAGGGTGCCGTTGCCATCTAGGTCGCCTACGCTCACCGCTGACACAGCCGTGCCGACCGCTACCGCTTGGCTGCCAGTGAAGGTGCCAGTGCCGCTGTTGAGGCGCACTGCAACCGTGTTGCCCCACACATTGCCAACCAGCAGATCGAGGTTGCCGTCGCCGTTTACGTCACCCGTTGCTAGGCTGCGGGCACCATTCACGGCTACTTCCTGGGTGCCGGTGAAGGTGCCGGTGCCATTGTTCAGGCGCACGCTCACACCGCTGTCGACTAAGTGGGCCGCTAGAATATCTAGGTTGCCATCTTTGTCCACGTCAGCTAGGGCTACACCGTGCGGCTGGTAGCCAACGCTCACTTCCTGGGTGCCGGAGAAAGTGCCCGCGCCGTCGTTGAGGCGCACGCTTACCTTGTTGGTGTTTGAGTTAGCCGTTGCGAAGTCGAGGTCGTCATCGTTATCCACGTCGCCGAGGGCAATGCTCAAGGGACGTGTGCCGATGCTCACTTCCTGCGAGCCACTGAAGCCGCCAAAGCCGTTGTTGAGGCGCACCGACACGGTGCTGTTCAGGTTGTTATCGGTGCCGTCGGTGTAGTTAGCGGCCAATAGGTCTAGGTCGCCATCGGCGTCAATATCACCTAGGGCCACGGCGTGCGGGCTCACACCCACGGGTACTTCAAGGGCGCCCGGGAAGCTGCCGCGGCCATCGTTGAAGCGTACCGAGACGGTGCGGCGGCTCGCATTGGCTGTCACGAAATCTAGGTCTCCATCACCGTCTATGTCGCCTAAGGCTATGGCGTAAGGACCATCATCCACGCGCACTTCCTGCGTGCCCGCGAAAGTGCCATTGCCGTTGTTCAGGCGCACCCACACGGAGCTAGCATTCGTATTAGCCGTGAGCAGATCTAGGTCGCCGTCCCTATCGAGGTCACCGAGGGCTGTGGTGTTGGCGCCTGCTCCCGTTGCTACTTCTGTACCGCTGAAGGTAGCTGCCGCAGTAGCCGTTGCGGCCGTGAACTGAAACACTTGGCCTTTCGCTAAGCTCTGGCCGCCGCTGCTCTGGGCTGAGGCGAGCACCGAGGCAAACACCGTTTCGCCGGGCTTGAAGTCAGCGTTTGGGTTAAAGGTAAGCGTCATACCGCTCACGCTAGCACCGCCCGCTTTCAAGCCGCCAGCCTGGGCGCTATGTACTTTTAAAGCATTTTGCGTGGTAGCGGTATTGCCCAGCGTTTGGTTGAAGGTCACCGCCACATCCGTTGCGCGCGGGGCTGCTACAGTGTTGCGAGCCGGTGCAACGCTCACAACAGCGAGTGGGCCTTGCGCCGTGTTCTGGTTGAGGCGGATGATGAGTTGAGGGAGCAAAGAACTAGCGGTAGCTAGGTCTAGGTCACCATCCCCATCTACGTCTCCTAGGTCCAGACTGCCGGGGTAATCCGTCACGGGGACTTGCTGGTTACCGCTAAAAACACCGTTGCCGTTGTTCAGCCGCACAGTTACGGTGTTATTAGATACGCCTGTGTAATAATTGCAAACCAGAAAATCTAGGTCGCCATCTCCATCGACGTCACCGAGCTTTAGCGCTTGCGGACTTGCCCCAACAGCCACGCTCTGACCCAAGGTGAAGCCGCCGCTGCCGTCGTTGGCAAACACATCTACCTGGCCGATTTCGTTACTGTCGAGTCCGTACCGGGACACGAGCAAGTCCGGGGAACCGTCACCATTTACGTCGCCTACTGCGAAGCCTCGGGGGTAATCAGCCACGGCTACTTCTTGCGTGCCACTGAAGGACCCCTGGCCATCATTGCGGCGCACGCTAATACTATTCCGGGTAAACGTGAGTACGTCCAAGTCGCCGTCACCGTCTACGTCAGTCAACTCTACTTGTTTGGGAAACTGACCAACGGCGACACGCGGGCCGAAGCTGAATGTGCCTCCACCATCATTTAGGAATACGTCTACTCTTCCGGTAAAATTGGCCCCCACTAAGTCAAGATCTCCATCACTATCCACGTCGCCGAATCGAATGCTTTCGTATCCGTCATCCGTTATCGATAGTTGTTGCGTGTTGCTGAAGCTGCCGTTGCCGTTGTTTACGCGTACGTTCAAAGCACCGATGCGGCCAGTAAAACTCGTAAACGTGTAGTTTGTAGCAACAAAGTCCAGGTCGCCGTCGCCGTCAATGTCGCCGGTTGCCAACGTACCAGTTCCTCTATCAATCGGCACTATTTGGCCTGGACCAAATATTCCTTTGCCATCGTTCAGGCGCACGCCCACGGAACCCATATTGAATATGTTACTTGTGTTCGCCGTGAGGAGGTCAAGGTCGCCGTCACCGTCCACGTCGCCGAACGTAACAGCCCCGAGCGACGGAGTACCATTGTCTACGGTCGGGTTAGAGCCTTCGGCAAACGTACCAGAACTAGGGGTGGTAGCGGTCCGGAATTGGAATACCTGCCCGGTTGCCAGACTAGCGCCGCTGCTGCTTTGCGCGGCCGAGGTTACGGTTGTGAATACCGTTTCGCCGGGCTTGAAGTCGGTGGTGGGGTTGAAGGCGAGCGTGTTGCCGCTCACCGTGGCCGTGCCCGCCTTGCGGCCGCCAGCTTGGGCGCTGTACACTTTCAGGGCGCCTTGCGTGGCGGCGGTGTTAGCTAGGGTCTGGTTGAAGGTGGCGGCCACGTCCGTCGTGCGCGGGGCGGCTATTGCGTTGCGTGCCGGGGAAAGGCCTGTGATAGCAAAGTTGGCGGCTCCGTTCAGCCGTAGGCTCACCGTGTAGCCATTACTCGCCAAGATATCCAGGTCGCCATCCTCATCCACGTCAGCCAGGGATAGGAGGCCCGTGCCGGCTACCGCTACTTGCTGGCTGCCGCTGAAGAGGCTAGTACCATCGTTCAGGCGCACGCGCACGGTAGTGCCGCTGCCCGATACCAGATCCAGGTCACCGTCCCCATCTACGTCGCCGAGGCGGTTGTTGCCGGCGAGTGTGCCCGCGCCGCTAGCCGTAAACGTGCCCGCGCCGTTGTTGCGCAAGATGGTACCTCCCGACGTCACTAGGTCGAGGTCGCCGTCGCCATCCAGGTCGCCAAACGCGGAGGCGGCATCCGCATTAATTGCCTGCGAACCCGCGAAGAAGCCCGTGCCATTGTTGAGGTAGGCCTGGTTGCCAGTAAACAGGTCTAAGTCGCCGTCGTTGTCGATGTCGACCGGAACAATGGGGGTTTCGTCGGCTGGGATATCCTGTCCTGTTTCCCTAAAGGTGCCGTTGCCGTTGCCAAAACGGATGCTGAGGGCATTAGAGCCGATGGTGCTGATAAAGAGCAGATCTAAGTGCCCGTCGCCGTTGACATCGCTCAGGGTGGCGGAGGTGGGAAAAGAACCAACGGTAAGACTTGACCCGCCGGAAAAAGAGCCTTGCCCGTTGTTCAGATGCACGGATACCAACCCATTAGGGCTGTAGCGGACGTTGTGCGCGCTAATCAGATCTAGGTCGCCATCCTCATCCACGTCGCCGAGCGCGAGACTCCGCGTGAAGTAGGAGAGGGAAAGGGATTGCGGGCTGCCATAGGTACCGTCGCCGTTGCTCAGACGAATCGTCCCCTCGGCGAAGGGGCCGTAGGTGTAGTCAATCAGGTCCGGGCTGCCATCTCCGTTCAAATCTCCGATGAAGCCATTACGCGCGTCCGCATCCAGAGATGCACCCCCGGTAAAGACACCCGTGCTCGGGGCGGTGGCGGCGGTAAACTGAAAGACCTGTGGCTTGGACAAACTGCCGCCGGTGCTGCCTTGCACGGCAGTCGTGAACGTGGCCAAAACCTGCTCGCCTGCTTTAAAATCGGTGGTGGGGTCAAACGTGAGTGTGTTGCCGCTCACCGTGACGGTGCCCGCTTTGCGGCCGCCTGTCTGCTGGCCAAATACCTTCACGGCTTGCTGCACGGCGGGAGTGTTGCCCAGCGGCTGGTTGAAGGTGGCCGCTACGTTAGTGGTGCGCGACGCGGCTACCGCGTTGGCGGGTGGCGTCGTGCCCGTTACCAGCAACTGCGCCTGCGTGCCCGTAGCACCAACCTGCCCAATGAATAATAACAGGAGTCCTACCCGAAGGAATCGCAGAGGAAGCGTATGCTCCGATGATAATGTGCTACGTCGATAAAAGCGCGGAGTAAATAAGAACATAAAGTAAGGATAAGAGGGTGAAAAAGGCAGCTAATGAGCAGGTTCTAACCCTGCCTGGTGAGTAATTGAGCATGAAAATATACAGGCATAAGTAAATTTTATCTGTGTATTTTTATATGTAATTTATTTCTATATTGCTGGCTTAAAACAAGTTGTGAATTTTGAAGCTACTGTTCAGGTAGCGCCCAGCACTGAGCCCCGTTAGCTACCTAGGCTGTCGTGCGGAAGCATTGCGTGGTAGGTCCTTCGGGTAGGTTGCTACTTTTGCGCAGGTTGGCCTTCTCTTGAACCTAGGTGCCCAGCAGAAGCCACATGAAAACGAGCAAAGTAGGCGTGGTACAAGCCACCCCCGCGCTTTTCGATCTGGAGAAAAGTGTTGACCTAGTAATTGATTGGATCCAGCGCGGCGCCGACGCCGGCTGCGAGCTGCTGCTCTTCCCCGAGTCGTTTATTCCGTGCTACCCACGCGGCCTGACCTTCGAGGCCATCGTGGGGCGGCGCACCGACAAAGGCCGCGCCGTGTGGCTCGACTATTGGCAAAACAGCTTGGCCGTTGATTCGCCGGAGCTAGGTCGTATTCAGCAAGCCGTGCGGAAAGCGGGCGTATTTGTGGCGTTGGGCATCACCGAAAAGGAGCCGATTGGCGGCACGCTGTATTGCACGCTGCTCTACTTTGGCAAAGATGGCGCGCTCTTGGGCAAACATCGCAAGCTCAAACCCACCGGGCTAGAACGTTACATCTGGGGCGAAAGCGACGGCAGTACGCTGGTAAGCTTTGCCACGGAGCTAGGTATAGTGGGCGGGCTGATCTGCTGGGAAAACTACATGCCGCTGGCGCGCACGGCGCTTTACCAAAAAGGCGTCGAAATCTACCTAGCGCCCACCGCCGACGCCCGCGACTCTTGGCAGTCGACCATGCAGCACATTGCCCTGGAAGGCCGTTGCTACGTGCTGGCCAGCAATCAGTTTGTGCGCAAAAGCGACTACCCCGAGCGCTACCAAGCCGACCTAGCCGACGAGCCCGATAGCATGAGCCGGGGCGGTAGCGTGATTATCTCGCCGATGGGCGAAATCTTGGCTGGGCCGCTGTGGGACCAAGAAGGCTTGCTGACGGCCGAGCTGGACGCCGACGTGCTGATTAAAAGCAAGCTGGACTTCGACTGCGTAGGGCATTATTCGCGCAATGATGTATTCCAACTAACAGTAGCAAATCAGCCCGAAACGCTACCCGTGCGCTCCTGATCGGGACAAAAACAGCAGCCCTAACAAAGGCTAATAAAAACGGCGACTGAGCTAAGCTCAGCCGCCGTTTTCGGGGTAGCGGAATACGCAAGGTCCTTACCGCGTGATAGTAAGGCGCCTATTTTCCACTTTGCCGTTGCTGATAAGTCGCAGCAGGTAGACGCCACTAGCTAGGTTGCCGCGCGACAAGGGTAGGTAATACTCCTGCCCGCTGACTACCTCGGCGTTGTAGAGCGTCGAGATGAGCTCACCTAGGTCATTGTACAAATACACCTGTGCCTTGCCTCCTTGCAACGTGTGGAAGTGCACCAAGCCGCTTTCCTCCGCCAGTGGATTGGGGTAAACCTCCAACAGGGCGCGCTGGGTTCGCTCGGAAACCGAGGTCTGAAGCACGCCGGCAGTAGCGGTAGTGGCCGCAGCCCCGTTCACCACGCGCCGCAGCGCCGAGGCCGGAATGACTTGCTTGCTCAGGCTAGGTCCTTGGTAGCTCACCGTCAGGTTTTCCCCGCCGCCGTTCTGGAAGAAGGCCACCGTGAAAGCATGCGTGCCGGCCTGCAAACCAATGGTACCTAGCCGCTCTTTCGTGTCGTGCAGCCCGTCGTTGTCGACCACCAGGGTAGAGCCGATGTAGAGGCGCGAGCCATCATCGGAGCTGGTGAAGAACGTGTACTGGCCATCTACGGGCACAGTCACGTAGCCCGTGTACTGAATGGCATAGCCGTAATTGCGCGAGGCCACCGATAGGTTAGGAGTGGCTATCGTGCCGGTTTTCACGGGCGTGAGCGTCGGGAAGTTGGGCAGCACATCCCAGAAGCCTTCGTAGTACTTATAGTCCAGACCGGCCACCGTATTAGCCGGGTTCTCCGGCACACGCAAGCTGTTGTTGGCATTTACCGTAACTGACACCTGACTGATAGCACTGTTGGCCCCTAGGTTATCGGTGACTACTAAGCCAAACACGTAGGTGCCCGCTACCAAGCCGCTCACGGTCGGAGTCGCTATCGTCTTGCTGCTGAAGGTAGCCGTGTTCGGGCCACTCACCTGGCTCCAAGTGTAGGCCGTAATGGGACCATCCGCATCCGTGCCGCTGCCACTAAGCTGTGTGCTGTTCTGGGGCAAGGTGATGCTCTGGTTGCTGCCCGCATTGGCCACCGGCGGCTGGTTGCTGCCCTGAGCCACGCGCCGCAGCGACGAGGCTGGAATGACTTGCTTGCCGAGGCTAGGTCCCTGGTAGCTCACCGTCAGATTCTGGCCACCGCCGTTCTGGAAGTAGGTGACGGTGAAGGCGTGCGTACCAGCTTGCAAACCAATGGTGCCGCTGGCTTCGCGCGTGTCATGCAAGCCGTCGTTGTTGACCACCACCGTGGAGCCGATCAGCAGTTGCGAGCCATCATCCGAAGTCGTGAAGAAGGTGTACTGCCCGTCCGTGGGCACGGTCACGTAGCCCGTGTACTGGAAGGCGTAACCATAATCCCGCTGCCGAGCGTTCAGATCGATAGCCGTCGTGGAGCCACTCTTCAGCGGCGTCAAGCTGGCGAAATTGGGCAGCACATCCCAGAAGCCTTCATAGTACTTATAGTCCAGGCCGGCCACGGTATTGGCTGGGTTCTCCGGCACACGCAAGCTGTTGTTGGCATTTACCGTCACGGAAACTTGGCTGATAGCACTGTTGGCTCCTAAATTGTCGGTGACTACCAAGCCGAAGACGTAGGTGCCCGCTACCAAGCCGCTGACGATGGGGTTGAACACGGTTTTGCTGCTGAACGTAGCTGTGTTGGGTCCACTCACCTGACTCCAGGTATAGCCGGTGATGGTGCCATCTGTGTCCGTGCCGCTGCCGCTGAGCGAGGTGCTGTTCTGGGGCAAGGTGATGCTCTGGTTGCTACCCGCATTGGCCACCGGCGGCTGGTTGGTCGAGGTGGTTCCAGATACCCGACGCAGCGCCGAAGCCGGAATGAACTGCTTGCCGAGGCTAGGTCCGGCGTAGCTGACTTGCAGGTTCTGGCTGCCGTAGCCTTGTAGGTAGGAAACCTTGAAGGCATGCGTGCCGGCTTTCAGGCCAATAGTGCCCGTTCTTTCTCGACTGTCGTGAGAACCGTCGTTATCGACCACCAGCGTCGAGCCGATGTAGAGCAGGGAGCCATCATCGGAGTTGGTGTAGAAGGTGTAGATGCCATCCTGGGGCACGGTCACGTAGCCCGTAAATTGGAAAGCAAACCCGTAGTCACGCTGCTGAGCCGTCAGCTCGAAAGCCGTGGTCGTACCCGTCTTCAGCGGAGTAAGCGTGCTGAAGTTCGGCACCGCCTCCCAGAAACCTTCGTAATATTTGTAGTCCAAGCCCGCCACGGTATTGGCCGGGTTTTCCGGCGTGCGGAGGGTGCCACTGGCATTCACGATGATGCTCACCTGAGCGGGAGTGCTTTGCAGACCTAGGTTGTCGGTAACCACCACGCTGAAGATGTAAGTGCCAGCTACCAAGCCGCTCACCGTCGGCGTGGGCGCGCTCGTGCTGCTGAAGCTCGCATTGTTCGGCCCACTGGCCTGGCTCCACAGGTAAGTGGCAATGGTGCCATCGGGGTCGGTGGAAGCCGTGCCATTCAGAGTGACTGAACTGGTGGGCAGCGTGATGCTCTGGTTAGGGCCTGCGTTGGCAATCGGCGCCTGGTTGGCTCCGGTGATGGGCACCCGCTTGTAGGCGGAAGCCGGAATGACTTGCTTCGTCAAGCTAGGTCCGGCGTAAGTTACCTGCAAGGTTTGGCCGCCGTCGTTCTCGAAGAAGGTGATGGTAAGGGCGTGCGTGCCGGCCTGTAAGCCAATAGAACCCGCCACTTCCCGGTCGCCGTGCAAGCCATCGTTATCCACCACCAGCGTGGAGCCGATGTAGAGTTGCGAGCCGTCGTCGGAGGTAGTGGAGAAGGTATACTGGCCGTCTTCGGGCACCGTCACGTAGCCCGTGTACTGGAACCCGAAGCCATTATCGCGCAGGGCAACAGCCAGTGTCGGGGTAGTTACGGTACCGGTCTTCGTGGGCGTGAGCGTGCCGAAGTTGGGCAGTGTATTCCAAAAACCTTCGTAATACTTGTAGTCCAGACCCGCCACGGCATTGGCCGGGTTTTCCGGTACGCGCAGCGTGCTGGCCGGAGTCACCGTTAGGGTATAGCTAGCTGTGGCTGTGCAGGCTCCTTGCGTGGCCGTAACGACAATAGCCGCGTTGGCGGCCACCGCACTTGGCGTACCGCTGATAACCCCCGAGTTCTGGTCGATGCTGAGCCCGGTGGGCAAACCAGTGGCCGAGTACGTGTAGCCCGTTGGCGCCGTGCTGATGGTCTGCGAATAAGCAGTGCCTACCGTGCCGGCTGGCAGGGCAGTGCCCGTTGCGGGCGTGAACACCACCGTTGCGCAAGCTGGCGTCGAGCAGGCAATACCTAGGCTCTGCAAGGTTGGCGTCAGGGTCGGGGTGGAAGTGCTCAGGTCGGCCCGGTACTGAATGTAGCGGGAGGTGCCGCCCACGGTAGCGCCGTTGCTCGCAATGGCGGCGAATGGCGTCCAGGTGCCATCTGGTACAGCAGTGTTACCCTGGCGCTGCAACAGTTGCAAGCCCGTGCCGGTGGGCACATCGGCCTGCCAGCTAGCTTGGCCCCACGTTTTGGCGCTGCCGCCGTCGTACACGCGGGAGGTGAAGCTGCCTGGGCTAGCATAAGGGCTAATACGCACCCAATCCAGGCTCACAGCAGGTCCACCGACATTGTAGTCGCTGGCGCCCACGCGCATCGGGGTGCTTAGCGCCACGTTGGTGGTTTGAGCTAGGGTGCCATCCACGTAGAAGTCGATGCTGCTAGCTTTCCAATCGATGCGGTAGCGGTGGGCCGTGCCGAGCAAGTTGCCGGGCAGCGGCACATCCGTCTGGGTGCCATTGTTGTTGACCCTAGCTATCAGACTAGTGGACGCGCTGCCGGTGCTGAACATGGCCCAGATCGGCGTATTGTTAAACATATCCACATCATTACCAGCGCCGAAACCGACGTGCTGAAACGGTGCGGCACCGAACGTAGCCACGAACTCAACCGAGGTGCCGGGGCCAGAAGTCGCCGTGACGGGTTCGGTATTGAAGCGGGCACCATCCACAACGGCTTGTCCGCCGGAGAAGGTGGTAGCTCCGCCACCATTCCACGGGAAGCTTTGCCACTCGGTGGTGGGCGGCGCGGCCGTAAACTCCTGGGCTACCTGCGGCTTCAGTAGTACGCCACCCGCCGCGGGCACGTAGATGTTGGCGCCGGTAGTGCCAGCCGTAAAGTCAGCGCTAGTCTGGTCCTGAAAACAAACAGCTGGCGGAGCGGCCGGTGTGGTGAAGCTCAGCGGGGCCGCTGGCGGATTGGGCTCAGTCGTGGTATTCGACTGTGCATCGACCGACACCACGCGATAGTAGTACGTGGTGGACGGGGCTAGGCTGCTCAGCGCCACGCTGTGCGAGGTCACCAAACCCGCCGTGGTAGCCGTCAGGTTCAGGTTGGCTGCCGTGGTGCCATACACCACTTTCGAGTCTGAGGGCTTGTTGGTCGTCCAGGTGATGGTGGCGCCGCCGGAGCTAGGTTGCGCCACGGCCACGGCCGAAATGACGGGCGGCGTATTATCCGTCGAATAGCTAGCTACGTAGTTGCCGCCGTTGGCCGGGAAGAAGGCGTACTGAATGCCCTTGATGGTTTCGGTGGTGTACGTAACGGCGCTGCCGTTGACGGTGATGCCCGTGAGCTGGCCCACGCTGGCAAGCAGCGGGAGCATGGCGCGCAGGTTATTCGAGCCGCTGGCCGTCGTGATGGAGAAGTTCAGCGCATTACCATTCCAGGTCATCGTGCCAAACGACGAGTTGTTGCGGCCGTCCAGCCAGGTCAGCATTTGCTTGGCCGAAATCACCGGTACTTGGCGTTGCTGCGCGGCGGCAATGATGGTGTTGGAACCATCGGTGCTGTTGGTGCCCACCTGCTCTAGGTCGGTGTGCATGTTGGCCGTGAACACGCCGTAGTAGCCTTTAGCGCCCAATGCATTATCTAGCAGCGTATTGATGTGGGTGGAATAGGTAATACCCGATTCATCGGTGAGCTGCGTGGTGGCCTGGTAGCAGTCAATCAGCGAGCCATCCGTATCAGCGAAGCGCATCGGCATGCCAGAGCCGGTGAACATGCCGGGGCGGTTTTGAATCCAGGCAGCGGGCCAGTAATAGTAGTTGGCATCCAGGCGAATACCGCGCTCCACCTCCGCCTTGGGCTGGGTGGCCCAGTCGCTCCACGAGATGCAGTGCGTCCGCAGCGTGCTGGTGGCAGAGATGCTAGGTAGCTGACTGGCTAGCTGCGGCAACTGCGTATCGAAGTAGTTGCGCAGGGAAGTCGGCGTCCAGACGTTGCAATCCGTGTTCAGGTGCAGGCCGATTTCAAAGCCTTGCGCCTCGTAGGCGGCAGCTTGCGCATCGGTGATGGGCGTGCCGGGGTAGATGTAGGACGTGCCCCGAATGGCCGTCCAGTCGGCTACGGCCTGGGCCGTGTTGGAGGAGCTTTTAGCGATGTAGCCATCGAACCGGCCCTTGGTGCCGCCGTTGCCGTGGTCGTCACCGGTCATTACTACTGCTGCCTTCAAGCCGCGTGGTAAGTACCAGAACCTAGGTAGGGGCTTCCGGTGCAAGTTGCTTTGCACGATGATGTTAGCTAGCAAGCGCTGCTGCTCATCAGCCTGCGGAATTGTTACTTTGTTGAAGTCAATCCAGTCGGGGAAGAACATGTCGTCCGAGCGAATCGGGTTGATTTCGCCGTCTCGCTTTTGCCCAGCCCAGGCCGGATTGCCCTGACGCGTATACACCACGGACCGTGCTAGGTCGTAGGTGAAGGCAATGGCCTTGCCGCCGTTGGGGCCCACATCTTTGGTCGTTACGGCTGGGTTGGTGGTCGCCGCAGTTGCCCCCGAGTACAGCGTGGCTAGGGCTGTGGCCCCGTTCAGCGTATACAGGTCGGCGGTGCCATGGAATTGCATAGTTTGATCGACAATGCCGACGCCGGGCCCGCTGGCTGTGTTGACCAGCAAGTACTTGTCGCTGAGCGTTCCGTTCGCAGGGTTAAGACCTAGGAGGGGAGCTAGCTGCGCATTTGGCCGGAGCGCAATCAGGGTGCCCCCAGCCGTTACCCAGTTGGTGAGCATCGTGACTTGGGCTGGCGACACCGAAATGTCACCCAGCACCACCACGTCATAGGCATTCAGCAAGGTGTTGTCTACCTGCGCGATGTCTCTGGCAGCAAACTCGTTGAAGCCTTCCGCCCGCAGAATTTCAACTGGAAAGCGGCTGAACGGGTTGGCCGTGGAGCTAATCACCAGGATTGGGCCGCCGGGACCATCATTAGGCGAGGGTAGAGGAGCCGGTGGCGCGGACCGCGTCGTAAACGACCAGGTATAATCCGCGGCCAATGCATTTCCTGCTGCGTCTTTAATACGCGGGTCAGTGGTACCGCCTTTAACACGTACCGTGTAAGCAGTTGAATAAGCTAGGTTGCCCGTTGGGCTCAGCGTGGCCGTGCGGCTGCTGGCGTTGTAGCTCACGGAGGCACTTACCGGCGCATTGCCGGGGCCGAAAAGACCTAGGGTGTTGGTGTTCACGGTGGCCGGGTCGAGGGCTTCGTTGAACGTGACCGTGACGGCCGGCGTGATGCTGACGTTGCCAGCGTTGGCAATTGGCGACGTCGAAACAACCGTTGGCGGCGTAGTATCTGCCCCGCCCCCCGTGGTGTTGAACACGACGTCAACCCAGTAGTTGCTGGTTTGGTAGTTGTCGGTGGGGAAAGCTGGTGTGGCCGAGTACTTGTACACGCCGTTTGCCCCATCTTCTCCGTTGGCCAAGCCGCGCAACGGGCCGTTGACTTTCGCTACATCGAAGCCCGGATTGGTGGCGGAATAATTGCCCGCGCTGCTGTGGTAAGAAATGACGTAGGTGGTGTTGGCCGTGACGGCCACAGCGCTAGGGAAGGGAACTTCCTGCCAGCCCGAGGCCGATTCGCTGGTGAACACGGCCTCGGCCAGTAGCACGCCGGCATTGTTGTAGAGTTGGGCAGTGTGGGTGCCGGTGTTGCCGCTTTGCTTGTAGAAACGCGCCCCGGTGATGTAGCCATCGGAGCTAGCCCGGAACCGCATACCGAGCTGAATGGCTTGGTTGTCGTTGTAGGGGTTATTGGCGGGCGCTTCCGTCGGCTGAAATACCGTGCAGGGACATACCTGCGTGTTGGGGCCCGTGACCGTAACCGCTACTACAACCGGGGCACTCATGTTGCCCGAGTCGTCGAAGGCACGGCTTCGGATGGTGGCCGCGCCTTGCGTGGTAGGAGTCCAGGCGAACGTCCAACTGGTGGTGCCGGTGGCTACGTTCCACGTTGTGCCGCCGTCGGTAGATACTTCCACTCCGGCTACGGCATTGGCGTCGGTAGCTGTGCCTGTAATCGTGACGGCGGTGCCGCTGGGCAGGCTAGCATTAGGAGCGGGGGAGGTAATGGCGACGGTTGGCGCTTGGGCGTCGGTGGAGGCGGTGGCGGCCACCAAGCCAGCCTGCCGAGTAGCCGGCTGCACGCCCATGTCGGCAAACAGGTTCAGCGTTGCCTGCTGCATGGCCGGATTCGCGGCATCATTGCCCCGGTCGTGGTTGCTATCTAAGCCCCAAGACCACTGCACAGTGCCGGCGCCGAATACCAAGGCGCCGCTGCTGTGCTTGTAGATAGAGAGTTGGTGAACTTTCCCGTTAAGCGTCGTCTGCGACAGCACGATACGACCGCTAGGGTAGGTGGATTTAAACTGTTCCTGGTAGGGGTTCCACTCGTAGCCTAGGGTGTTGGGCGTGAGGGTAGCCGTTTGACCGGCACCTAGGGCTGCCACGCTGGTGTTGCGCCAGAAGCGTAGGTTCTTGTAGGTGGCCGGCACCTGAATCGTGCCGATGTCCCCGCTCCAGCTGATTTGGCCGCTCAGCTCATTTTCGGGGCGGCAGCCACCTGCCGTGGGAAAGTTGCAGCCGCTGCGCCACTGCCCGGTCCATTCGGGACTAGGGTCGCACTTGCCACTACAGGCGTTTTCGCCCGAGCCGCCTTCTTTGTAGCACACCAGCGTGCGGTTGTTGTTTTCCCACCGCGTTTTCCAGTACACCTCATTGCCGCCGAAAAAAGCTAGGTGCTTGCCTGCATTGCGGGCCGCCGTGACGTTGTCCCGGGCAGCGCCCGACCAATACTCATCGTGCCCGACCGACATGAACACTTTGTGCTGGAGTAGCAGATTGCCGCGCCGGTCGGTGTCCACGTCGGTGCTGTAGGTCATGTCGTAGCCGTTGGCTTCGAGCCAGCGCAGCATCGGGTATTCGGAGTTGAATAGCCAATCTTCGGCCGCTCCGCCACCGCCACCGCCACTGCGCGTCAGAAACGGCCGGTTGTAGCTCACCTTGGAGGCTTTGCCGCCTGCGCCCGTGTAGAGGCTTTTGCCATTGTTGTTGTCGCCGTACACGTTGTAGGCCTGCCAGGTAGCATCCGAGGTCTGGAAAAGCAGATCGGAGGTGCTGGCATCGTTGCGCACCACAAAGACGATATGGCTGGCACCCTGCGTATCGGTGCGGGTGAGCTTGGCAATGTAAATACCCGAAACAGCCGAGCTAGGTATGGCCCAGCTAGCCGACTCGGCCCAGTTGCCACAATCCAGCAAGCCAGTGGTTGCGTCGAAGTTGCCGAGTGGCTGAGTCTGCGGCAGCGGAGCCGATGGCGCTATCTGGGTTATAAACCTAGCCCCACGGCCCTGGTAATAGCCTAACCGGTAGATCCTTATCGTGTAGCCGGTGGCGTTTGTCTTAATTTTGAAGCGGGCCGTTTCGCCCACATTGTAGCTGATATCGGTCGCAAAACCTTGGATGGATAGGTCGCCAGCGCCGCTAACATCCCACTCAGAAGCTAGCGCACCCGTCTGCGCGTTTTCCGTCACGATGGCGTTTTGGGCCAGCAAAGAGGAAAAACTAAGGCTGAATACGAGTAGTAGTAAGCGCTTGATTAGTAGAGAATAACCTAATTCGAAAAACCAGTTATTGGTTTTTGCCGCGGTAGAATTTGGAGCGGAAACGTTTCGGGCAAGGCACACGCCGGCTCGCTCCAGGCTTGCAGGAGTAATAGGTGTTTTCATAATCTTTGCGGCGGTTGCCTAGCTTAGTGCTTGCTCTAAAGCAATTCGATTCGGCACAAACAGCGAAGCCCTAGGCTCTTGCGGAGCTAGGGAGAGGATGCCCAGTAGACTGGGAGGCAAGGTGAGTGAGCCACTGCAGGTCTGCACTTTTTCACCTGGTGCAAAAGAGTGAGTAAATAGTTTCATAAGCTGACTTATAAAAATTGGATGGATACTCAGCGTTGAATGGCTCTTGTTCTTCTGCCTGTTCGGGCATAACTGACCCGTTGACAAGCGCAACAGCGAAGCTCGTGTGAAGCATAAGAACAAGGCTAATATTGTTATTAATATTCTTACAAAAAATATAATTAATCGTAATAAATTTAACTTATTGATGATATATTATAAAAAATTATAGGAAGTATTCCGGCTAATTGGGTTTTACTTATTCCTCTACTAAGTAGCACTATATTGGTATGGAGCGGTTTGGAAAAGTAGAGAAACTCCGGTAGGCAACATCAGCCCAAGCGCTTTAGGTTGTGACGTGCTGACGTGCGTTCCTAGATGTAAGCAGGAGCGCGTTTTACACGTAATTAAGCACCGATAGGGGAACTAGCTAGGCCACTAATCCTAGGTTTACCGTAAACAAGTAAAACCTCCGAGCCGGCCTGCTGTTAAGGAAGACCGCGCTTTACCTTCTCCAAAACCAAATTTTAAATTCATGATTCCAGTAAAAGGCTATGCAGCGGAAGCTGTGAAAGTCCCCCTCGCGCCTTTCAATTTCGAACGCCGCGAAGTAGGTCCTCACGATGTACTCATTGATATTCAGTTCTGTGGCGTGTGCCACTCCGACTTGCACCAAGTGCGCGACGAGTGGGGCGGCTCCATCTTCCCAATGGTGCCCGGCCACGAAATCGTGGGCCGCATCAGCAAAGTAGGCGACCATGTTACCAAGTTCAAAGTAGGTGACCTAGCTGGCGTCGGCTGTATGGTTGACTCGTGCCGCACTTGCCCGAGCTGCCAAGAAGGCCTCGAGCAGTATTGCGAAACAACCGGCATGGTGGGCACCTACAACAGCCGCGAAATCGAGAGCGGCGCGCCCACCTACGGCGGCTACTCCAACCAGATCGTGGTAGATGAAAAGTACACGCTGAAAGTATCCGATACGCTCGACCTCGCTCGCGTGGCGCCGCTGCTGTGCGCCGGCATCACGACCTACTCGCCCCTGCGTGAGTGGAAAGTGAGCCCCGGGCACCGCGTAGGCGTGATGGGCCTAGGTGGCCTTGGTCACATGGCCGTGAAGCTAGCCGCCGCTATGGGCGCTGAAGTAACCGTGCTCAGCACCTCGCCCAACAAAGAAGCCGACGCCAAAGAGCTAGGTGCCCACAAGTTTGTGGTGACGAAGGACGAAGAGCAGCTGAAGAGCGTAACGAACTACTTCGACTTCATCATCAACACCGTATCGGCGCAGCTGGACCTCGCTACTTACGTGAACCTACTCCGTCGCGATGGTACGATGATTCTGCTGGGCGTACCTACGGAGGCGCCGCACATTCACGCCTTCAACCTGATCAGCAACCGCCGCCGCATTGCCGGCTCGCTGATTGGCGGCATCGCCGAAACCCAGGAAATGCTGGATTTCTGCGCCGAGCACAACATCATGTCGGACATCGAACTGATCAACATTGCCGACATCAACGACGCCTACGAGCGCATGCTGAAAGGCGACGTGAAGTATCGCTTCGTGATTGACATTGCTACGCTGTAAGGTGTAGCAGGAAAGCTAGCTTTCTGTACAACAGCCCGACTTCTAACGCAGAAGTCGGGCTGTTTGCCTTTGTGGAGTTAGGACCGAAAACAGCAGTGCAGGCTAGTTTTTCGATAAATGATAAAACGGCGAATGTTCCAGGAATAGCTTGTCGACAGACAACAGAAACAAGTAGACGAACGACATAAAATGCTGTTTGCCAAGATGCTGCTGCTGTATGTCGATGAAGCATTGCCGCTAGGCGAATAAGCCAGCAAGAGCCTAGCCTATGGGGCATCTTTGAATGGTAACTGACAATAAGGTTCGGAAGTCGAACACTTGAATTTGCTGACCTACTATTCATTATGCACATGAAAACTACCCGTAATACGTATCGTTTTGGTCCGCGCATCCTTCTGCTGTGGCTGCTGATGGGCGGCAGCTTGCTTCTGGGCACTTCCTGCGCCGACCACGACCCGCTGCCTACCGTGCCAGACTACCGCGCCGACGTGGCGGTCTCGTGGCTGAACCTGCAGCTGCGGCTGGTGCAAACCACGTTCGTAGACCCGACCAATACTTTCGGGCGGCCTTTCGCTTACGCCGGTATTGCCGGCTACGAGGCGGCGGTTCCTGGCCTGCTAGGCTACCGAACGCTGGAAGGCCAGCTTAACGGCCTGACGGGCTTGCCATCGACCGATAAGAAGCTAGCTTACAACTCACCTTTGAGCACCAACGCAGCCTTGGCAGCCATCAACCGCAGCTTTTTCTCAACGACCTCCGCTGCTAACCTAGCTGCCATCGATTCGCTCGAAGCGACCAACAAGGCGGCTTGTGCAGCAGGGCTACCACCAGAAGTGGTGGAGCGCTCCGTCACGTTTGGCAAGCAAGTAGCTGCATCCGTGTGGGCGTGGGCCCAAACGGATGGGTACAACAACCCCGCGGTTTACACGCTACCCACTGGCCCCGGTCTATGGGTACCTACGCCGCCTACCTTCGGCAAACCCGTCTTCCCTTTTTGGGGCTCCAATCGGCCCATTGTGGCGAGCAGCATCGACAACACTGACCCTGGCCCACCCATGGCCTATTCCGAACAGGTAGGCTCGCCGTTTTACTTGATGGTCAAGGAAGTGTACGATATATCGCAAACCAGCACCGCGGAGCAAAAAGCCACTGCCTTGTTCTGGAATGACGTGCCTAACGGCCGCAGCTTCACTCCACCTGGCCACTGGATGTCGATCTTAGCGCAGGTCTTGCAGAAGGAGCACACATCCCTAGGCAAAGCCCTGATGGCTTATGCTAAAGTAGGCATCACTCTGAACGACGCCTTGATTAGCACGCTTAAAACAAAGTACACCTACAACCTACTGCGCCCTATCACTTACATCCGCAACACAATGGGCCAACCCACTTGGAACTCTCTTATTCCGACGCCCTCATACCCAGAATACAGTGCTGGCCATGCCGTAGTATCTGGCTCTGCGGCTGAAGCCCTAACGCAACTATTCGGCGACAACTACGCTTTCACCGATCAGAACTATGTGCAGTTTGGCCTAGGTAGCCGGTCGTATGCCTCGTTTGAGCAAGCGGGTATTGAAGGTGGTATTTCGCGCCTCTACGGCGGGATTCACTACCGCGTCTCCTGCGAGAAAGGCCAGGTGCAGGGCAAAACCGTAGCGCGGAATATCAACGCTAAGCTGTTTTTTAAAGAGGTGCCCCTAGGAAAGTAGCGTTGCCAGAATAGTCCCTAGTGCGCGTCCCGCTTCTGCTAGTAGAAGCGGGACGTGCCTATGATTACCTATGATTCCTTCCCGTCAATTGAGCACCGCATCGACGCGCTGGCGGAACAGGCGGCCAATAGGAAGCTCTTGCTGCGCGATTTCCACGTGACGGGCGCTGTAGGTCTGGATCTTATCAAGGGCCACGATAAAAGAGCGATGAATGCGCAGGAAGTTACTTTCCGAAAGCTTTTCCTCAATTCCGCTGATGGTTTGCTTGACTACCAATGGCGGCCCGGCGAGGGTATGAATCTTAACGTAATCCTTTAGCCCTTCCACGTACAGAATGTCGCGCAGCACCACTTTCACCATCTTACGATCAATGCGGAAATACAGGAAAGCATCGGGGTGGATGGTGGGCGCAGACTCTACGGGCGGTGGAGAAGCTAGGTCGGTTTTGCTCGCCTTTGCCACTGCTTTCAGGAACCGTTCGAGCGACACCGGCTTGAGCAAGTAATCCACGGCATCGAGCTCGAACCCCTCGTAGGCGTACTCGCGGTAGGCGGTGGTGAAAATAACTTGTGGCGGATGGCGTAGGCTGCGCAGAAAGTCGGTGCCGAGCATCTTCGGCATTTTAATGTCCAAAAACATCAAATCGACGGGATGCTGTTGGAGTAGGCTAAACGCTTGCAAGGCGTTGTCACATTTCGCCACTAGCTCCAGGTGCGCCACCTCGCGAACGTACGATTCGAGGACTTCCAGGGCAGGCGGCTCATCATCTACCAGTAGGCAGTGCAGTTTCATAGCGGGCTACAAAGTGGTGGTAAGCGGGTAAGACGTGCGCGCCAATTCGGTAAGTGCCGGCGGCAAAGCATGGGTAAGCTGCACGTGCAGCACAAGCAGCAGCGTATCGGGCTCCGACACTACTTTTAGCTCGTGCTGGTGGGGGTAGAGAAGCTGAAGCCGCTGCCGAATACTGCTCAGACCTAGGTCTGGAGAAGCATCAGACTCGGTATTGCTCTGACTATTAATGACTTTGAAAGTAAGTGAATTCTGCTTCACGACCAAGTCGAGGCTCACCCACGAACACTCTGCGTGCGCGTCGGAGCCGCGCCGAAAAGCATTCTCCACAAACGGGAGCAAGAGTAGCGGCGCCATGTTATGTGCTTCTAGTGCCCCGCTAAAGTTCAGCGATACCTCCACTGATTTCCTAGCCGCAGCTGCTCTAAGGCTACGTAGTGCTGTATCATCTCTACCTCGCTGGCTAGGGGTACCATCGCTTGCTGACTGTCATACAGTAGGTAGCGCAACAGGGCCGATAAGTGCAGCACCGCCGCCGGGGAGCTGGCCGATTTTTGCGAGGTGAGCGTGTGCAGCATGCGCAACGTGTCAAACAAGAAGGTGGGTTGAAGCTGCGCTTTTAGCAATTGTAGCTCCGTTTGGAGCTTGCGTTGTAGTAGCTGCTGGCTGATTTGCCGCTGTTTGTACCATTCGTTGCTGACTTTAATTGCGCAGGCCACACCAGCTGTTACCAGCACCGTGAAGAACGTGTAAGGCAACGTCAGGTAATCGGTCCACTGCAATGCCTGCTTGGGTGCCCCCGCATGGCCAGACATTGCCAAGAACCCAAACACCCGAAGCAGCGCAGTCAGCAGCCAGCACACGAAAAGCCAAACGCCTAGCCCACTGAGAAAAAGTGCCACGCGTCGCCGTACCAGCAGCAAGGGCAAAAGGCCATACAACAACGAGTACGTGGCCAGCAGCGACAACGGAAGTTGATTAGTGAACATGACCAAAACGTGCACCTCAGCGCCCGCGAGCAGGTGGGCGGGCAGTTGCATCAGGAGAAAGAAACCCATGACGGCAACCCAAAAGAGCATGTGCCGGGTGACTCGATGACGAAGCCAGTTCTTCATGAGCGTAATGCAGTGGCGAGGGGCAGATGAACTGCGTCCGGCGTGTGGGAGTCATCAGCGGGCAGGTCACTCCGCTCAGCGCTAGGAGGATGGGCTAACTCAACGTGCGTGGATAACCGCAGCATCAGCCGCACGGTGAATGTTTCGTCGTGAGCTTCTATTTCAAAATGGTGCTGGGGGTAGAGCAGCTGCAAGCGCTGGCGTACATTTTGCAAGCCAATCCCCGCTGACTTGGCGTGCGTATCGGAACCTAGGTTTTTAGTGTTCGCAACGACAAAGTATAAATTGTCGCCTACCATATTTAGGGTCAAGTGAATGCTAGCCTGCCCCAGTTGCTCAGCAGAACCGTGTTTGAAGGCGTTTTCAACCAGCGGTAGCAATAGCAAGGGCGTAATGCGCGCCGTACCGGACAGGTCTTGGACTTGAAAATCTACGGTCAATCGGGAGCCGTAGCGAAGTTGTTCCAGCGCGATGTAGTTGCGCAGCAACGCTACTTCGTCAGCCAGCGCAATGGAAGAGGCGTTGCCCTGCTCCACCACAAAAAAGAGCAAGCTAGCTAGCCGCTCCACCACTATCGGCGCCTCGTCGGATTGCCGCAGGGTGAGGGCGTACAGGTTGTTGAGCGTATTAAACAGGAAGTGCGGGTGAACTTGGGCTTTTAGCAGTTGCAACTCGGCTTGGGCATTCTCTTGCTTAATTTGGCCGTTGAGCAGCTCTTTTTGATGCCACTGTCGGTACACGTGCAGGCAGGCCGCTACGCCAGCGAGCAGCAAGAGCGGCAAGTGCGACCCGTGGGCAAAGACCACATTATAATCGGTGAAGGAGGTGTGGGCGCCCTGGTGGGCGGGAATAAAGACAAAGAACCGATAGGCAAACGTGAGAGCTAGGGTACCCACGAGCCATAGCGCCAGCAGCGCCAAAAACAACCCGCGACGCTTGGGGCGCCACAGCAGAGGCAGCACACCGTAGAGCAGAGAGTAAGTAGCGACTAGTTGCGGCGGCAGCAGAATCAGCGAATCGCGCAGGGCCACTTGCCAATCGGCGGTCGTGTGCAGATCGTACAGGAATTGCCACGTCATGTACACGGTGCGCACCAGCCAGAACAAGCCGTGGCGAAGCCAAAAGTGCTCGTCGATTGCCCGTAGAAGCCGGATGGGCCACTGGGCTGCTGTGTGTGCCATGCCGTTAGCTGCTTGAACCTAGGTGAATATACCAGTTCAGGCGCGGCTAACGCACTGTTGACCTGCTTTGTAGACTAACGGTCAGCCTTCATCGACTAACGACAAGCCGTGTTTAGGACAAGCTCGGGTGTACGGGTGCATGTAGGCTGGTTCTGGTTATGCCGGAACCTAGGTACCATAACCGCTGAATCAACAGAACGACGAGCACAAGCGTGAGAAAGCTAGAAAGATAGTTACCAGCTTCCCACTTGTAGCGGGCAACAATTGCTGCTTCGATGGCACCGGTCCGGTCGGGTAGGAAGCTAGCTTTGTCCAGGTCGACAATGGCTTCACCCGTATGAGAAATGGATCGGATTGGAGTAATCAGCCACTGATGATCCCGCTGTATCGCCAAAAACAGCTTAACATCTTCCGCTTCTAGTGTCGCGTCGGTGCTCATACCCGGCATGTAGCTTTTCCAAGTAGCGAACGTGCGTCCGTGGTATTGTTTGATATAGTAGAAACTTCGGAATAGGTCGCGGTGCTTACTCTTGACGGTGACATGCACCGGCGTGGATGCTAGTAGAGAAGGAGAGATACGGAGCAGTTTAAAAAAGGAGGTTGCTAGTGCAAGGAGGACCACGAAGCCGTAGCACAAGGTTCTGGTGGATTGCTCCCTGATCCTCGGTAAAAAATAGAGTATAACAACAAGCAACAGATCAATACCTAGGATAGACAACAGCAGAAATCCAGTTAGCTGGTATAGCATAAGTCGCAGTGAATCAATTAAGCTGAAGACCCGTGTGCTAGCTTAACGGGGCGCCGCCGTCAAACTAGCAGGAGCCTAGGTTGGTTGGTCGCCACCGTTGATCATATCCGATACGATGCCTCTGTCCGTTGTCAGCTCGGCGCGCACTACTCCGATGATATGCAGCGCCGTGAAGCTCAGAATCAAGTACATAGTAAAGTTGTGTATCTCCTTGATGGTGTGCTCCAATGAATGCAGAAAGGGGACATCATCTGCGTAGATTAGCGCTAGCCCCGTTACCACCATCACGATCAGCATGATGTAAAAAACCAGGTAGGAGTACTTCACAAAGATCGAGTGGCGGTAATCGGGACTATCAGCGCCGACTTCGCGGAAAAGCTTGCGCACTTGCGCCAGTTTGTAGGAAAACTTTTGGGTAGCGGGTTGCCGCAGTTCAGTGATGATGCGAAATAAAAGCATCACGGAAAGCCCGACACCTAGGTAGATGTGCCAGTCCCAGATACGATGCGAGATGATGCGCGTGAGTGACCTAGCCTGATCGGTAGTGAGGGTGATGTTGCTCTTCTGCAACGTTTCCTGAAAGAGCGGAGCCGCCTCTCTGGCCTTCACAATTACGAACTGAAACAAAATCGTGGTCAATAGCGCCAGGATAAGTAGCGCGCTCGTCCAGTGCCAGAAGCGTAGGGCTGCCGAATTCTTGCGTTGCGTAGCCGCGAGGGGCGGGGCTTGCTGAAGCATAAGCGAAGGAAAAAAGAATAGGCCGGCAAAAGGGCCGGCCTATCAAAGTAGCAGATTTGTAAGAGGTTAAACAACCCCTACGGAGTAGCTAAAGTTAGGATTTTACTTCCTGCAACAGGGCTGCTTCCTCGGGCGCGTGCGTGCGACCAGGATACGCCTCCAAGCCTTTTTCGAGGCAAGTGAGAGCCACGTTGAGAGCATCGAGGTTGAGCACGTAAGCCAAGCGCACCTCGTCGTGACCTAGGCCCGCAGTGGCGTAGAAACCGGCGCCGGGTGACAGCATCACCGTCTGGTTGTCGTAGGTGAACGACTCCAGCAACCACTGGCAAAACTGCTCACTGTCATCGACGGGCAGGCGGGCCACCACGTAGAAAGCGCCACCGGGCACGGGGCAGTACACGCCGGGCATTGCGCGCAAGCGGCTCACCATCAAGTCGCGGCGGGCCATGTACTCGGCTTTGGTGTGCTCGAAATAGGATTCGGGCAACTCGGTAGCGGCTTCGCCCATGAGCTGCGACAAGCCCGGCGCGCTCACGCGCATCTGAGCAAATTTCAAAGCCGTCGCCTGGAGTTGCTTGTTCTTCGTAACCAAGGCACCTAGGCGCGCTCCGCAAGCACTATAGCGTTTCGACACGGTGTCGAGCAGCACTACGTTTTCCTCGGCGCCCTCCAGCTGAAATGCGCTGAAGTATTCGCTGTCGTAGCAAAACTCACGGTAGGCTTCGTCAGAAAGGAAGTACAAGTTGTGGCGCAGGCACAAGTCGCGCATCTGCTCTAGCTCGGTGCGGCTGTACACGTACCCCGTGGGGTTGTTGGGGTTGCAGATCAGGATGGCCTTCGTGCGCGGCGTGATTACTTTCTCAAACTCGCTGATGGGCGGCAGAGCAAAGCCCTCGTCCATGGTCGACGTAACCGGCACAATATTCACCGTCGTGGCAATGGCAAACGCCGTGTACGCACCGTAGAACGGCTCCGGCATAATGACTTCGTCGCCGGGGTTGAGGCAACTCATCATAGCAAAGAAAATGGCTTCGCTGCCGCCCGAAGTGACCAGAATGTCTTCGGGTACCACGTTCATGCCAGCGCGTTGGTAGTACGCGGCTAGCTTCTGGCGGTAGCTCACGCTGCCTGCGCTGGGGCTGTATTCCAGCACCCGGATATCCGCCTGCTGCACCGCCGCCATCATTGCTGGAGGCGTTTCAATATCGGGCTGCCCGATGTTGAGGTGGTACACTCGAACTCCCCGTGTCTTCGCTTCATCGGCGAAGGGAGTCAGTTTTCGATAAGGCGACACCGGCATGGCGCGGCCGCGCTGGGATACTTCTAACATGCTCGTACTAAAAGGCAAAGGGCCAAATATTTCCGAAAAATACGAGGATTGCTGCTAATCTGTGGCGCGAATCGTATTTCTGCCTCTGAATTTGGCAACTTTTGCGTAATAAAGCTGCTGTAAATACCAGCATTGCCAACCCTGACCTAGCTTTTCTGGTTAACCGCTTATGACACCTGTTGACTCCCGCGAAGTGTGGCTGCGCGGCCCACTGCCCGATATGCCGGCGCTGCTCCAGCCCGTGGCGCACGCACTTTTGCAAGCCCGCGAAGAACTCGACGCGCTGTTACAAGATTTTCCCGAAGACCTCCTGTGGGAACGACCTGCCGGTGTGGCTTCGGTCGGTTTTCACCTGCAACACCTCACCGGCGTGCTCGACCGGTTATTCACCTACGCCCGCCAGGAGGCGCTTAGCCCCACGCAGCTACAAGCCCTGGCCGTCGAAGGCCAATGCCCGCAACCGCCCTGCCACGTAGCCGACCTCGTGCGCGCCTTCGACCAACAAGTAGACCGTGCGCTAGCCGAGTTGCGCACGACCGACGAAGCAACCTTGCCGGAACCGCGCGGCGTCGGGCGGGCACAGGTGCCTTCTACCAAGCTAGGTTTGCTTGTGCACGCCGCCGAGCACACCATGCGCCACCTAGGCCAGCTGCTCGTGACCGCGCGCATACTGCAAGCGGCATAGCTAGCTAACCAGCTGTCGTTTCCTTCATTCTGCCATGCCGTTCAGCTTGTCATTCCGAACAGCGTGAGGAATCTGGGTTTACCTATAGATAGAGCTACCCCAGATTCCTCACTTCGTTCGGAATGACAGTTATGCCGTCCAGTGTTGTTGCACGCCGCCTTGGCTGCCGGTAAGCGGATCGGTGGCGGGGCGAGGGAGGGCGGCAATGCGCTGATCGGCGCCGGGCCGCTCGCCAGGTTCGCCGCGTAGCACGTCGTAGGTGCGCCCATCGGGGTAAGCACCCACCACACCAAAGTCAGACGAGGCTTCTATTTTCTTGTGGCCCACGCCGGCCGGAATAACTAGGATGTCGCCGGCTTGCACGCGCACCTGCTTGCCTTTTTCGCCGCCCATATGCAGCAGGGCCGAGCCGCTGTATACGCCCAGTACTTCGTGCGAAATGCTATGGTAGTGATGATACGGAAAGACCCCGTTGCGCCAGGAGTTCGTCCAGTTGTTGGTCGCAAAGTGCTGCTCCAGCCATGCCGCTCCCTTGGCGCCCGTGTCGGCAAAGGCCTTGCGGTACACCAGCAACGGATAGCGGCTGTTGGGAATGCGGCCGTCGTCTTGGAAAAGATACGTTTCGGGTGCCGGGGCCGCCGTGCCGGCCAGCAGCTGCGAGGCCAGCAAACCTAGGGTGGAGGCGCCGCCTAGGCGTAGAAGTTCTTGCGGTTCATGGAAGCAGAGCTAGGGTAAGAAGCACACAAAAGCTAGGTGCCACTCTGTTCCCAACGCGGATTGTCTCGCGGAGTTAACCTATTTCTCTTTCTCAAAACGAAAGAACGCTTAGCTAAGCGTCTGTGCCAAACAGGCCGTCCTTTCGACCAGCAGGAGGAATCTCGCGTGCAGCAGTATTTCTACTTCACATCAGCACGCGAGATTTCTCTCGCTGGTCGAAAGGACGGTTCCTGGCTTTAAGCCTTGTTAAGAATAGGATCTGAGCCTAGCTAGTGGCTGCCGTGGCTTGCTGCGCTTGTTGGATGGCGGCGCTCAGTGTTTCGTGCTGGGTGAGCTGGCAACGCTCCTCAATAGCAGCTTCTTGCGTAGCGGTGTGCAGCTGCAAGGCCAGCTGACGCGAGCTATGCTCGGGCTCGACGAAGCGCAAATGCCGCAAACCCGCAGCATAGGCGCGTGGCTGCCAATTAGTTGCCGTCCAGTGACGTACGGTGTTGGGTAGGGTGTCGAGCTGACGCACATCCACAATCCAGCTGGCCGGCGTATCAGCGGGCGCATGTTGGTTGTAAAGGGCTAGGCCCTGGTCCATGAGGTGTTGGTAATGGGGCGGATGAACGGCGCCGTGAAAACGTACCATCAAGCAGGGTACTTCGGGTGCCCACAAAACTGAACCGGAGGAATTCGCAAATAGGAGTGACTGAGGCATTGGAGTTCGGATTAGGATGCTCATTGAGCACCACGTGAGTTCTGGCAAGTCCAGAAGAAACTGGCTGGTCTGCTATAAGGGTGCAATGCAGCTTTTGTAGAAGCTGCCACCACCAAATAGAAAAACCCCTTGTATACTGTCCTTGTGGGGATTGCGACAAGTGGACCGACCTAACTTTAATATTTATAGATGCAAAATTATAAATATTATTTAAATCATGCTACTTGTACATTTGCCTATTCTGATACTATTTTAACTTTGTGTTATCCTACTGAGCATCTTTTCGGCTGCGTGGTCGTTAATAGTGCATGAAGCTGGAGTTCGAACCTATTCAGCCTACCCCCGGCAGCTCCTTCACCCTGTTGCATTTCACGCATGCACTGGAGCGTGATATTCTGTGGCATTACCACCCGGAATACGAGCTGGTTTATATTCCGCAGGGGAGCGGCCGGCGGCACATTGGGCAGCATTTTTCCCGCTACAAAGGGGGCGAGCTGGTGTTTATTGGGCCGAACTTGCCGCACCTGAGCTTCAGCTACGAGCAGCAAGGCGACTTCGAGCAGATTGTGTTGCAGCTGCGCGAAGATTTTATGGGTGAGCAATTTTTGCAGCGCCCCGAGCTAGCTGCCGTGCAGCAGCTGTTTCTTCGTTCCCAGCAAGGCTTGTCGTTTGGCCCCGCTACGCGGGCTTCCGTGGGGGCTACGTTGCGCCAGATGCTCACCGAGCCGGGGCCCGCACGGCTGCTCACGTTGCTGCGGGTCCTCTACCAACTTGCCGAGGCCCCCGACGTGACAGAGCTACACGCCGATATGGGTATGTCGGCGCTGCAAGCCCGGGAGCAGCAGCGGCTGCGCGAAGTGTATCAGCACCTTGAGCAGCACTACGCCGAAAACATCACTGTGCAGGCAATGGCCGACCTGACGCACCTAACGGTGCCGGCATTCTGCCGCTATTTCAAGAAAATGACCGGCCAGACGCTCACCAACTTTTTGCAGGAGTACCGCATCAGTCAAGCTCGGTTGCTGCTGTTGCAGGACATGCCCATTACGGAGGTGAGCTACGCCGCCGGGTTCAACAACCTGTCGCACTTCAACCGCACATTCCTCAAGCTCGCCGGGCAAACACCATCCGACTACCGCAAGCAGCAAGCTATTGTAAGCTAGGCTAATGCGATGTGTAATGGCTGCAAAGCTAGCTGTCCTTGTATTCCCTTGCTCGGAGGCTAGGGAACACAAGGACAGCTGGTTCTTTCGGGAAGTGGCGTTCCTAGGTGTTTGGCTCGCGCGCTGGGTCGCGCACTACCAGCGTGAGGGTCGTTTGCACGTACTGATTCATCTTCACGATGGGCGTTTTGCCGAGCGTATCGAAGTCGCCGTTGATGTCGGTGAAGCTAATGACTTGGGTGAACAGCGGTTTGTCTTCCACTTCGTGTAGCTGCTGGCCTACCACGGCTCCAAGTTGGAGCAGGAGCGTAGCAATTTGGGCGGGCGCATTGGCGATGGTAGCCACTACGGCACTCACTAGGCTTTGGTAATCGGCCGAGTCTTTGGCTTGGGTCAGGATAGTGCCGGTGTCGCGCAGGCGCTCTTTGCTCTTCATCACCGACAGCAATAAGTGCACTTGCGAGGGTGCCCGTTCGTTGAGGGTGTTTTGCTTCCAGTAATAGGCCGTTTTATCAACGGGCAAATCCTCGTTGTCGTCGATGCGGGTAAAGCCGGAAAGGTTGATCGTCTGCGGCTCTGGATGCAGATCGTCGAACACGATGAGCAGCAAGTACACATCGGCGTAGCCGGGGAAGGGCCACACTTTGGCCGTGCGGTTGTCTTTCACGAGCACCCGCGAGAGGCGCACTTCCAGACCCGTCACGGTCTTGGAATCCGGAATGTTCTGGTCGAGGCTGCGCCGTACGGTAGCCGCCGGCAGCGACACGGTATCAATAACAGCGTTGGTTTGCAGATCAAGCGACATAAAAACAGCGTATGTGGTAGAAAGCAGTCAGACAGACCATACGGGATTCGCTGTGTTTCGGAGAAGCAAAACTTGGTGCTGTTCCTAGTCCAATGTGGATGGCGCTCGACCGATTATCACCTGATATGTCGTCTACCAGTCCGACGCCCTAGGCGTCCGACCGGTTGTCGGCTGTGGGCGTCTGCCTGAGCTAGGTGCACGTTCTTCTACAACCCTGACAGGGGCTTCAAGCCCTGTCAGGGTTGCAACGACCGCACGAAGCTTGTTCTGACAACAACCGGTCGGACGCCTTGGCGACGGACCCGTGAGCGACTTTACGCAACGCTAGCTTTCGCTAACTCTGCTTGCTCTAGCTCTTGAAAGGCTGCTAGCAGTGACAACGTCACCTCGCCCGGCTTGCCGGTGCCGATGGGTTTGCCATCGAGTTCCACCACAGGCAGAAGGCGCTTGGTGGTGTTCGTCAAAAAGGCTTCTTTGGCTTGCCAGATGTCATCTAGCGTCACTGTGCCTTCCTCTATTGGGTACTGTTGGCTGGCTAGTTGCAACACCTTCTTGCGCGTGATACCAAACAGCATGTCCAGGGCAGGCGTTACGACGGTGTTGTCTTGACGCACGATAAAGAAGTTGCTGCGCGGAAACTCGCTCACAACGCCTCCTTGGTGATACAGCACATCATCTAGCCCGAGTTCGCGCACGCGTTGAATGAGGCGGATGCCCATCGTGTAATTGATGGTTTTGGCCCGCGCTACCTCACGCACGTACTCGTGGCTCATGATGCGGATGCCCCGATCGATAAGGGCCTGCTCCACCATAGTTAATGGCTGATGAATCATGACCAGACTAGCCCCGTCCGGCGCGGGCGTGTAGCCGTCGTCGGAGTAGCCGCCCGTGAGTAGTAGCTTAATGCCCGATAAAGCTAGGTTGTTGCGCTGGGCTAGCTCCAGAATCATGTTGTGCAACACCTCGCGCGACATCGGTACGGCAAGCTGCATCAGCCGCGCTGACTCGTAGAAGCGGTCGAGGTGGTCTTCCACGAACAGGGGCTGCGTTTCGTGGATGCGGAAGTAGTCGAAGATGCCGTAGCCCCGCTGAATAGAGAGGTCGCTCACGTGCAGCGAAGCACTGGCGAGCGGCACGATTTCGCCGCGCACGAATGCGTAAAGTTCAGGGTTTGAGGGCATGATGTTTCTTTAGGAGGGAAATGACTTTGTCCAGCGGCAAGGCTTCTACGGTATGGTTGTCGGCGCCGGTCGTGGTTTCTGCTTTAAACAACGAATTGATAATAGCTTCTTCCGTAGCTTCTATGGCGGCCAGAAACAGCGGCGACATGGCGTCGTTGGTTAGCACCGTAGTCGTTTGCGTCGGTTCGGTGGCGGTGTGCGGAATGCGCAAGCTAGCATTCGTGGAAAAAGCTAGCACGTAGTCGCCGCTGCCATTAGTGGCAATGCCGCCGGTTTTGGCAAGACCTAGGAAGGCGCGCTTGGCGAGTCGCTCTAGGTTGCGTGCATCCATGGGCGCGTCGGTCGCGACTACCATCATGCACGAGCCGTCGGCTTTGTCTTTAAGCTGCTCGCTTAAGTAAAATTGGCCTAGCGCTTCGCCCACGCGCACCCCGTTCACTTGCAACACACCACCAAAGTTGGTTTGCACCAGCACCCCCACCGTGTAGCCCCCTAGCTTCGCCGGGAGCCGCCTCGACGCCGTGCCGATGCCGCTTTTGAAGCCAAAGCATACGGTACCCGTCCCCGCGCCCACGTTGCCCTCGGCCATTGGGCCGCTGCTCGCCTGCTCAATGGCAGCGCGCACGTGCTGTTCGGTGATCGTGCGGCTGCGAATGTCGTTGAGGTAGCCATCGTTGGTTTCGCCCACCACGGCATTCACCGAGCGCACTTGCTCGTTGCCGGGCTGGTGCAGCACGTAGTCGACCACCGCATTCAGGGCCGTACCTACGGCCAGGGTATTCGTCAGGATGATGGGCGTTTCGAGGTTACCTAGCTCCTGCACCTGAGTCGTGCCAGCGAGCTTGCCAAACCCATTTCCTACGAATACAGCCGCCGGTACTTTCTGCTGAAAAACATTGCCGGGGTGCGGCAGAATGGCTGTGACGCCCGTGCGGACTGCATTGCCCTGCACGAGCG
Source organism: Hymenobacter sp. GOD-10R (assembly GCF_035609205.1). Lineage (NCBI taxonomy): Bacteria > Pseudomonadati > Bacteroidota > Cytophagia > Cytophagales > Hymenobacteraceae > Hymenobacter > Hymenobacter sp. GOD-10R. Next base: position 5,445,556 of record NZ_CP141184.1, on the reverse strand, counting down.
TGGTGTGACCCACGCGCACGCCTTCCACATCCGTAATGGCGTTGAGCGGACCAGTCGGCAGTACGCCAATAGCTAGGCCATACGCCCGGGCCCGCTGCCGTTGTTGGCTCCAGGCCGGCAAAGCAAAACTGCCGAGTAGGAGCAGAAGCAAAGTAAGGCGCATCGTTAAGGGAGAAGGTCGGCGGTAAAAGTAGCAAAAACCAATTGGCGTAAGCGGTGGCCTTCCGGCAGCTAGGTCTCGGCTCTTGCTGGTAGCAAAAGGAGAAGGATTTCTCCTAAAATATCCGGCCAGCTGCGTTAATCCTTTACGCAGTACAATTGTCTAAACAGTATACAACAAAGGGCCGCAGCGCTAGCTGCGGCCGCACAACTTCACTCACCAAACCACGTTTGTATACCATACGCAAGTAGCTCAGCCTGATAGGATAATTCCCACGAAAAAAGGGAATATGGCTCGTAAGTTGCTTTAGTATCATCGTCTCTCACCTCACTTTTTGCAACCATGAAATCGCTCATAAAATCGTTCTTAGGACTCACGCTGGGTGTGCTGCTAGCTAGCAGCGCCGCGGAGGCCCAAGTGCGAGTGAATGTGAATATTGGGGCTCCCGTCTGGGGGCCATCTGTTGGTCCTAATGTAGAGTACTACTACATCCCTGAAATCGACGGCTACTACGATCTGTACTCGCAGCAGTATGTGTACCTCGACAACGGCTACTGGGTAAGCTCGCCTTACCTGCCCCAGGTCTACGCGGGTTACGACCCTCGCTTCTTCCACCCCGTCGTGATTGATTACGTGGGTCGCAATCCGTGGAACTACATCGGCAATCACCGGTCGGTGTACTACTCACGCTACGGCTATGCCGCCGGACCCGGCTGGCGCTACCCAGTTCCGTCGCGTGTGTATGGCAACTACCGCCAGCCGGTCATTGTGAATCGTCCTTACTCGGGCTACAATCCAGGCCCTGGCTACGGCTATGGTCGTGGCAACAACCGCGGTGGCTACGTCGATACCCGTGGGTACAACAACGGTGGCTACTACAATAACCGCGGCAACGATAACCGGGGCGGCGGCTATGAGAACCGTGGCAACGGTTACGATAATCGTAACAACGACAACCGCAACAACGACAATCGGGGTGGTAATGATAACCGCGGCGGTAATGACAATCGCGGCTACGAAAACCGTGGAGGAAACGATAATCGGGGTGGCAATGACAACCGCGGTGGTAATGAAAACCGGGGCGGCAACGATGGCGGCGACCGGGGCCGGGGCCGTATCCGCTAAGCACTAGGTTCCTACTTCTTAAAAGCTCTTCCAACATCTGGAAGAGCTTTTTTGCTTTTGAGCCTTATGGTTCACGCCTGTCAATAGCATGAGCAGAAGCTAGCTGGGCTGGTACCTAGGTGCAACGTTTCGGCACGCAGTGACGCGTTCCTCCAAATCGATACCTAGCTTTGCGCCCTCCTGCCAGTGTCAGCCTGCTACGTTCGCTTATGAATAATACGGTTCTTTCCTTCGAGCACATCACCGTGCGTTACCTACAACAAACGCTATTTGCCGACCTCACCTTTCGGGTTGAGCAGGGGCAGAACTGGGCGTTGGTCGGGAAAAGCGGCTCTGGGAAAAGTGCTTTGCTGGAAGCCATCGCTGGCAACTTCAACATCATGGGGGGCAACGCTAGCTTCCCGCTGCTGGAAGAAGAGGTGCAGCAGCACCTAGGGGCCGACCCGTTCCTGACGCCGCGCAAGCTCATCGGAAAAGTAGGAGCAAAGTATGCTTTCCGGACCCTCTCCAACACCACGGAGTTCTACTACCAGCAGCGCTTCAACGCCCACGACTCGGAAGATGCCCTCACGGTGCGCCACTATTTAGCCACCATTAAGTCGTACGCCGAGCAGCCTTTCTGGGCGTATGAGCGCACCATCGACACGCTGCACCTAGCTCATCTGCAAGAGCAACAACTCATCAAGCTATCGAACGGCGAAACTAAGCGGTTGCTCATTGCCGGCGCCCTGCTCAAAAATCCGCTGTTGCTGCTGCTCGACAACCCGCTGGCTGGCCTAGACAAGCAAACCCGCGCCACCTTCAACGACATCCTAGGTGCCATTACGGCTTCCGGCATCACCATTATCATGGCAACTTCACCGGGAGAAATTCCGGCGAGCATCACCCATGTAGCCGAGCTAGAGGCGGGGCGCATGGTGAGAACAAGCACCCGTGAGGAATTTGAAACTCACAAAGCTGCCACCACGGAACTGCCGCCTTTGGATGAAGAAGAACTGCGTGCCCTACTTGCGCTGACCACCCCGCCCGCGTTTGACGTGATAGCGCGGCTCGAAGACGTATCTATTTCCTACGGCGGCAAGCGCGTGCTCGACCAGATCAGTTGGGAGGTGCGGCAGGGCGAGCGGTGGGCCTTGGTGGGTCCCAATGGCGCCGGCAAATCAACGTTGTTGAGCTTGCTCAACGGCGATAATCCGCAGGCTTACGGCAAGAAGATAACGCTGTTTGACCGCAAGCGGGGCAGCGGTGAGAGCATCTGGGATATCAAGAAGAAGATCGGGTTTGTATCACCGGAGCTGTTTCAGTACTTCCCGGCCCAGAACACTTGTCAGCAGGTTATCGAGTCAGGTTTCTACGACACCCTAGGTCTCTTCCGGAAAAGCCAAGCGGCAAATGCTGCGGTGGCCTTGCGCTGGATGCGCGTGCTAGCCCTAGAGCAATACGCGGCTACGCCTTTCCGGAAAGTAGCTGCTAGCGTGCAGCGCCTGTGCTTGCTGGCGCGCGCTATGGCAAAGAACCCACCTTTGTTCATCTTCGATGAACCCTGTCAGGGGCTAGATGCCGAGCAGCAGCAGCACTTCAAGCACGTGCTAGATACCATTTGCCAGGTCAGCAACGCTACCTTGATTTATGTGAGCCACTATGCCCAGGAAATTCCGGCCAGCGTGACTCAAGTGTTGCAGCTAGATAACGGCAGACAAGTAGCAGGATAAGCGCTCCGTAACGAAGCGGCTTTACACATTACATGAAGCTAGCTGCGCAGGGTAAATTAAAAAAGAGCGCCCTTTCCACCAGCAGGAGAAATCCTGCTGGTGGAAAGGGCGCTCTTTTTCTGTTGGGCTCTGTTAGATTAAAGCTCTAAGGGCAAGCTATTATTGCAGGGCCCAACTTACTAGCATCGCAACAGCCAAAAGGCCCGTTGTCAGCCAGAAAAGTCGTGTCACTCGGATCAACTGCTGTCGGAGCTTCGTCGAGTAAGGGGAGTAGTGTAAACGGTTTGTAATTTGCGGCTCCCACGCATTTTGCAACGCAATACGGCACGCGCTCAGCAGGCGCAGCAGCGTTGCCATCGACTGGTTACGAGAAACGGGAGGGGGACTCGTGAGGTTCATAGCTATATGAGCGGTATGGCAGGTTAGTAGGTCGGATTCGCTCGATAAAAGTCGGAATTCGCACGATGAACTACTTTCGCGAAACGGATTTTATTTTTTCCCACGCCAGCTCTTTGTTTCTCCCCAAAGAATGCAGATGTTTATGACCTCGTTGCTGGTCAACGAGTTATCTTTCCTGTCTGCATGAAGCCCTTTTTTCAGTTTCGTAGCGCGGAGTTGGTTGATAATTGCCAAACAGACATCCGAGCACAAGCAGGCTTGTTGCAGGCCGATACCATCTGGCACAGCTCAGGTGGCGGCGAGCTAGTTTTCACCGACTATCTCATGGACGGCTTGCAGATGACCCACATGAGCGGTTGCCTCGACCGGTCACTGCGGGTAGAGCTAGCGGTGGAGCAGCCCTGGGTGGCGTTTTACTACCAGCTACAAGGCGATATGGCATCACGCCGGTGCGCCCTGCGACCTTTGCACGTGGGCGTAGGGCACCAAAACGTGATGGGCGATGAAGCGCCGGTTAATACATACACGTTTCGAGGGCAGCAGGAACACTTCAGCAGCTTTTGCCTGCACCTAACACCTAAACTTTTTACGGACATGATAGCCAACAATTTGGAGTGGGTGTCGATGCACGAAAAACACTTAGGTCGGGGAGAGCCGTTCGTGATGCTGCCGCCCGGAACCACGATTAGCCCCACGCAGCGCCTGATTATCCAGCAGATTGTGCAGTGCCCTTACACAGGCACGCTGAAGAAGGCCTTTTTGGAGGCGCGCATCATGGATCTGTTTGTGGAGCAACAAGCAGAGCTAGGTCGCCTCGTGCCGCGCCTCAACGCCCGCGAACGAGACTTGCTCTTTCGCATCCGCGACTTCCTAGATAGCAATTATGCAGATCCACCTAGCTTGCTGGAGCTAGCGCGCATGTTTGGTACTAACGACTTCAAGCTCAAGAAGGGCTTCCGACAGCTGTTCGGCACCACCGTGTTTGGCTACATCGCCGAGCAGCGCCTGCGCGTAGCTGAGCAGCTGCTGACGCTCACGGAGCAATCGATCCAGGAAATTGCCGAGTCGGTGGGCTTCACCAATCCGGCGCATTTTACCACGGCATTTCGGCGCAAGTTTGGGGTAACGCCCTCCCAAATTCGGCGCCTTCCCAAGCGAAACCGCTACACCAAAGTGTCGGTGGATGCGTGGCTGAAACGCGCAAAAGAGCCGCTACACGCCGCCTGATTATCTAGTGCAGCGTATTTAGCATTGACTTTCCAAATTCCGGCTGTTGCTCATGTAGGCTGCGATAGTAATTTTTATCTGTGCTGTATATGCCACGCTAGGGTGCAAATATCAAAGGCTGAGGAGAATGAAGATGACCCGCGGGAGGGTCAGTGCCAGAGGCAATACCTAGGGATACGCTCTGCACCAGCTACTGCCTCATCATACGATGCAGCTGAGTTTTCTACCCTAGGGGATAGAGGCTGTGCCAGCAACAGGGCAACCCTTGAAGCCGTAGCCTAGCTACATGAGCGAACAAATCTTAACTGGAAAGAAAGCCCTAGTTACAGGCGCATCAAGTGGACTAGGGTTGGCAATGGCCAAAGCCTTGGCCCAAGCAGGCGCCACTGTGGCGCTTACTGCCCGCAGCAGCGAAAAGCTAGCTGATGTAGTGGCTCAGTTGCAGGCGCAACAACTGGAAGTGTTTGCCTTGGAGATGGACGTGCGCGATGAGCAGTCGATTGCCGCGGCGGTACAATGGGTGACAGCACACTGGGGTACGCTGGATCTGCTGGTGAATAACGCCGGCATCGGCATGCGCACCGTGAACCCAGACTTTCTGACCAAGCCGCAGCCGTTTTATGCAGTAACTGCCGATGGCTTTCGCGACCTGATTGACACGAACTTGACCGGCTACTTTCTAGTGGCAAAGGCCTTCGCACCGATGTTGGTAGAGCAGGGGAAGGGCAAGATCGTAAACATCTCCATGAACCACGAAACCATGCGCCGTCGCGGCTTTGTGCCGTATGGTCCGTCGCGAGCGGGCGCCGAGTCGTTGTCGCTCATCATGGCCGAAGACCTGCGCGAGCACCACATCGACGTGAACATGCTGCTGCCCGGCGGCGCTACCGAAACCGGCATGATCCCGGAGGAGGCGAAAGCAGCGGTTGCGAGCCATTTCAAACTGTTGAGTCCGGAGGTAATGGCGGAGCCGATCGTCTTTCTGGCCTCCGATGAGAGCAACGGCATCACGGGAGAACGAATCGTCGCGACGGAGTTTGCTAGCTGGAAAGCGCAGGTAAGATCGGTTTAGCTGCTTATAAAAGCTAGGTGCAGGTGGGTATGTGTAGCATTCGGGCCAATGTGCTTGTGGGGTTAACCTCCTGAAAATCTTGCCGTTTTAGGAGGAGCTTCTAGCCATAACCTCAACACTATGCCCAGCGCCATCCAACCCCAAGAACTCGACCTGCTTAAAGAGAAGATCAAGGACATCAGCTATGCCATGCTCACCACCCAGGAGCAGGATGGCGACTTCCACACCCGCCCCATGTACACGCACGGCGTGGATGATAACGGCACCCTGTGGTTTTTTACGTACAACGACTCCCGCAAGGTGGAGGAAATTCACCGCAACAATCGTGTGGGCATCAGCTACGCCGAAAACGACGCGCAAACCTACGTGACCCTAGCCGGCACCGCCGAAGTAACCCGCGACGAGGCCAAGATAGATGAACTCTGGGTGGACGGCCTAAAGGCTTGGTTCCCGAAAGGCAAAAACGACCCGAACGTTACGCTGCTCAAAATTCAGCCACACCAAGGCGAGTACTGGGACAAGCCCGGCGGCAAAATCAATAGCCTGTTCCAAATGGCCAAAGGAGCCCTTACCGGCGCGCCCGACAACAGCCAGCGCAACGAGAAATTTGGCGAACAACCAAGCTAGGTTGCTACTCCAACGTGACACGAAGAAAAGGCACCCATTAGGATGCCTTTTTTGGTAGGGAAGGTCGGCTAAGAGCTTGTTCTGCCTGCGCAAAGCTAGCCGACACAACCATTCGAAAGCGCGCTACGTGTCTAGTAGTTCCGCACACCTAGCCTACTACCTAGCTTATGGATTTCTCGATTGCCTGGCAGAAGATCAACCAAATAGCCCACGACACCATGGCCGCGTTGCCCAACCTATTGTTTGGGCTGCTCGTGTTCATTGGATTTCTACTTATTGCCAAGGGCATTCGGTCGATTGTAGAGCGGCTTATTAGTCATCGGGAGCACGGTAGTGAGAGTCTAAAGCTGCTGATTAGCCGCTTGGCTTACGTAGCCGTGCTTATTCTAGGCATACTCGTTACCACCACCATTGTGGTACCTAGCTTCACGCCAGCTAGCTTGATCAGCGCACTCGGCGTGGGTGGCATTGCCATCGGCTTTGCTTTCAAAGACATCTTCCAGAACTTTCTGGCGGGCATTCTGCTGTTGCTCACCGAGCCGTTTAAGATCAACGACCAGATTAAGTACAAGGATTTTGAAGGTACTGTCGAATCTATCCAGACGCGGGCTACAGCCATCAAAACATACGACGGCCGGCGCGTCGTTATCCCGAACGCCGAGCTGTTTACGAACGCCGTGACGGTGAATACCGCCTACGACAAACGCCGTTTGCAATACGAAATCGGCATTGGCTATGGCGACGACGTCGCACGCGCCAAAAAAATAATGATAGAGGCGATGCGCGAAGTAGATGGCGTACTCACCGACCCTGCGCCGGAAGCCTTGGTAGTCGACCTAGCCGAAAGTACGGTCAACGTTCAGGTTCGATGGTGGATCAATCCGCCCCGCCGCACCGACGTGATGCACGCCCAAGATCAAGTGTTAGAAGCCATCCGCAACAAACTCACCGAGAACGGTATCGATCTGCCTTTCCCAACCCAGCAGATTCTCTTCCACGACCAAACCGAAGAAACCGATGGCGACCGGAAGCGCCAGCGCGAAGGCTGGCCCGCCGGCAAAGGCGAAGTACCAAAGCCGCGGGCGGAAGCTATGCGGGCGGGACAAGAACAAGCGGCACAGGCCGATTGATTAGAGGGGTGGCAAGGGCTACTAGAAAGCTAGGATACGCGGAATAGCGTACCGCCTAGTTCAAAAGCTTCCCTCATACACCAGTCAGTCTTTTAGTAGATAAGCTAGCGAAAGGCGTGGTAAGCATTACGGAAGTGTAAATCTTTTAAACCCAGGCCGGCCTAGTGCAGTAAGGTATTCATCTGCAAACGATAAGCTTATGTTATGCATTTGAGTAGTACGTATATCCCCACTGCAGGTGAGGTCGGGACACTGTGTATGGCTACCTACTTCTTCTTGTCGGTGGCCGCTTACGCTTTCTTGGGCAACCTGATTTTCTCGCTTGCTACTCACAGTAGCGTAGTGCCTGAGCACCGCATCTCCCGCACCTTCGAGGCCATTATTGCGGCGGTGGCGGGTATTTCGTACTTCTTGATCCTGAGTGACTACCACCACATGTTGGAGGACCTAGCCAAACTCACCGATGAAGCTAGCCGTCACCAATTGATTAACCGCAGCTACAACGCCATCGGCCAGTATCGCTATATGGACTGGGCCGTGACCACGCCGCTGTTGCTACTCAAAATGGTGGGCGCGCTTCGGATTAAGCCCTCCGAAGCGCCACGGGCTATTTTCACGCTGTTGGCAGCTGATTTTTTTATGGTGTTTACCGGCTACATTGGCGAGCAACAGCTTACGGCTGCCGGCGAAATCATTGCGGGCCAGAAGCTGCTGTGGGGCGCTATTTCTACTGCTGGTTACGTGCTGGTGCCACTCATCTTGTTTGGGCTGTGGAAGCGCTTTAAGGATCGGGCCAAAAAACCCGAACGCCGCGCCTACAAATGGATGGCTCTCACCACCGTGACTACCTGGGGCGTGTACCCCATCGGCTACCTGCTCACCCTGACGGACCTGAATCTAAACTGGATTCATATCTCGTTCACCATCGCCGATATTATCAATAAGGTAGGCGTTGCCGCCGTGCTGTACCTAGCTGCTAAAAAGCTGTTGGAAGAACGCGTGTCTGAAGAATCCGTACTGCCGGGCCACCAGATTGGTTAATGGAACCTAGGAGAAGTAGGTGCGCAGACTCTGTCGTCCGTGCTGCGGGTATGAGGTGGCAAAGGTTACACAACCGATAAACTAGACAAGGCATTTTATCTGCGACCTTCTATCTTTGGCGCACGCGCCCGGCCAGCAGCGGCCTAGGCGTGAACAGTAGTCAGTACAAACAACCCCTAGAGGACAATGGCAAAAATTAAAGTAGCGAATCCCGTTGTGGAGATGGATGGCGACGAGATGACGCGCATCATCTGGAAATTCATCAAGGACAAGTTGATTACCCCCTATCTGGAACTGGATATCAAGTACTATGATTTGGGCATGGAGTACCGGGACGAAACCAACGACCAGGTAACCATCGACGCGGCCAACGCAGTGAAGCAGTACGGCGTGGGCATCAAGTGCGCTACCATCACTCCCGATGAGCAGCGCGTAGAAGAGTTCGGCCTGAAGCAAATGTGGAAGTCGCCTAACGGCACGATCCGCAATATCCTGGACGGTACGGTGTTCCGCGAGCCAATCGTGACGAACAACGTGCCCCGCTTGGTGCCCAACTGGACGGCCCCGATCTGCATCGGTCGTCACGCGTTTGGCGACCAGTACCGCGCTACCGACTTCGTAACCAAAGGCAAAGGCAAACTCACCATTACCTTCACCCCCGAAGATGGTGGCGACGTGCAGTCGTTTGAAGTGTTCAACTTCAAGAACGACGGCGTGGCCCTGGCCATGTACAACACCGACGAGTCGATCCGCGGCTTCGCGCACTCGTGCTTCAACCAGGCCCTGATGAAAGGCTGGCCCCTGTACCTGTCCACGAAGAACACCATCTTGAAGAAGTACGATGGTCGCTTCAAAGACATCTTCCAAGAGATCTACGAGCAAGACTACCAAGAGAAGTTCAAAGCCGCTGGCATCACCTACGAGCACCGTCTGATCGACGACATGGTAGCCTCGGCGCTGAAGTGGAACGGTAACTTCGTGTGGGCTTGTAAGAACTACGACGGCGACGTACAAAGCGACACGGTAGCCCAAGGTTTCGGCTCGCTGGGTCTGATGACCTCGACGCTGGTAACGCCTGACGGCACGGTGATGGAAGCGGAAGCTGCCCACGGCACCGTGACGCGCCACTACCGCGACCACCAGAAAGGCAAGCCGACCTCGACGAACCCTATCGCCTCCATCTTCGCTTGGACCCGCGGCCTAGAGTTCCGCGGCAAGCTCGACGGCAACCAGGAGTTGATCGACTTCTGCCACGCCCTCGAGCAGGTGTGCGTTGAAACCGTAGAAAGCGGCAAGATGACGAAAGACCTCGCCGTTTGTATCCACGGCAACAAAGTGGAGCACGGCCGGGATTACCTCTACACCGAGGAATTCCTAGAAGCTCTTGACCAAAACCTGAAGGCCAAGCTAGGTCAGTAAGCGTTAAACGTCTGTAATAAAAAAGCCCATCTGGTCGCCAGATGGGCTTTTTTCTTGTTCCTTCGTTGGCTGATTTTAGTGAAAACTTCTAAACTCAGCCAGTTTGTAGAGGTCCATAGCCGTTGGATCTACGCACCGCAGCCAACCTTGTTGAGCTAGGTGGAGCGTACAAGGCCCGTAGGTGAAGAGCCTGATGCTTCTGTGTTGTGCCTCTGTCCGCAGCCGCTCTAACACCTCTTGCAGCATACGACCCTCGAAGGGCGTATACAGAAAGAAGACGGTGCCGTCGGAGTAGTCGGCGGTGCGGGCATCGGTTTGGATGAACGTTACCAGCGGCAGGTTTAAATCGGCCGCGCAGGCGCTTGCATACGCGCAGTAAGCAGGTTCCACTTCGATGCCTTTGGCAGTAACGCCACTGAGCAGATTCACTAGGATAGGAACGTGGCCCAAGCCGGACCCTAGGTCATACAAAACGTCGGTGGTGGTAAACTGGGCTTTCTCTACCAGCTCGAAAATGACTCTAGCCGGTGTCTTTTGATAAAACACCATTTCTGGCTCCCGCTCTTGCGTCTCTGACGGAAAAGCTAGGTCGGGAAATAAGTTATTGGTAAACACATCAAGGGTATCATACCCAACTTCCTGCTGCGCTTGCTTGCCGTTTGCACCGCGCCCGATACAGCTTGTAACCAAAGCTAGGAGGGAGGTTCCTCGGAAACGGTCCGTTCGAATGTCTGCCCGCAGCCGCTGAAACAAGACCGCATCAATGGCTCCTAGTCGGCGCTTTACGTTCTCTGCGCGTTGTTGTAGAGACAGCAGTCCCGTTGCGCTATTTGGCGCTTGAAGTAGGCCCTCAATCCGATCAAGGATGTGGAACTCTAGGTAATCAAGGGCTTCTACCCGGCTATCAAAGCTTGCTTCTTCATAAAGCACAACGTTTCGCTCGATAGCCTCAAGGTCAGCTTGTATTTCATCGGTGACCATCAAAGATTCGATATTAAAGGGCCGTGAGAAATTGTGCATTCCTTACGCTAACCTAGCTAAAACTATAGGCTTCAATAGGTGGTAATTCTTAACTCTCTTTCAGAAGGAACATTGATAATGTTTCCTTCTAATTCTATAGTTTGCCCATATGGTCTATAAATATTTTTACTCTTAAATTTAGTGCGGTATATAATACCAGGAGTTAGTTTTTTCTCTTTATAAATTATCAAATCATTTCCGCCTAGAGCTCCTTCATTACGGGTACGGTATATAGAGAATAAATACCCATCGGAAAGTTTATATTCGTATACTTTTCTGAGCCCATTATTAGTTCCTAAGTCTCCTATGATGAATGCGCTAGCGAGGAGCAGGGCAGGACTAACTAGAATTAGCAATGCTGAGTACAGGGCTGAAAGGACTATTTTAAGCTTAGTACGTGAAATAGAGAAAATGAACAGCAGCGGAATAAACACGATAAATAATTTATAAACGCTGAATAGTTGATTAATTAATATAGATGTACTGTATACCCCTAAAAGGTTCGGAATGAATAGCGACAAATATGCTAGAGTAACTTTTGTATAGATTTTCATGGAGCTGTGTAATTAACTGCACTATCTGTCATTTTCTAAGTGTAAACTAAACCGGTATTAATAAAGAACCCCGCGCCAGCCTCACAGCCAACACGGGGTTTTGTGTCACTTGGCCTAAGCCAATGTATTACATGTCCTTGATAATCTCATCGCCAAACTCCGAGGTCTTGAGCAGGGTAGCGCCTTCCATCAGACGTTCGAAATCGTAGGTGACGCGCTTCGACGCAATAGCGGCTTCGAGGCCTTTGTAGATGAGGTCGGCGGCTTCCTGCCAACCTAGGTATTCCAGCATCATGGCGCCCGACAGAATCACCGAGCCGGGGTTTACCTTGTCTTGGTTGGCGTACTTGGGCGCAGTGCCGTGGGTTGCTTCGAAGATGGCGTGGCCGGTGGCGTAGTTGATGTTGGCTCCCGGTGCAATGCCGATACCACCCACGATGGCCGCTAGGGCGTCGGAGATGTAGTCGCCGTTCAGGTTCAGGGTAGCTACTACTGAGTACTCGGAAGGGCGGAGCAGAATCTGCTGGAGGAAAGCATCAGCAATGCTGTCCTTGATGAGGATTTTGCCGCCGTCGAGGGCTGCTTTCTGCTGGGCGTCGGCTACTTCCTGGCCTTGCTTGGCCAACACTTTATCGTATTGGGCCCACGTGTACACTTTGTCGCCAAACTCGCGCTCAGCCAGCTCGTAGCCCCACGTCTTGAAGGCGCCCTCCGTGAACTTCATAATGTTGCCCTTGTGCACGATCGTCACCGATGGTTTCTTATGCTCAATGGCGTACTCGATGGCCGCGCGCACCAGCCGCTCAGTGCCTTCTTTCGATACCGGCTTGATGCCGAACGACGAGGTTTCGGGGAAGCGGATTTTCTTCACACTCATCTCGTCTTGCAGGAATTCGAGCATTTTCTGCGCCTGCGGGGTGCCGTTCATGTACTCGATACCCGCGTAGATATCTTCCGTGTTTTCGCGGAAGATCACCATGTCCGTCAGCTCGGGGCGCTTCACCGGCGAAGGCACACCCTCAAACCAACGCACCGGACGTACGCACGCGTACAAATCTAGCTCCTGGCGCAGCGCTACGTTCAGCGAACGAATACCACCACCTACCGGAGTCGTCAGTGGGCCTTTGATCCCCACCAGGTACTCGCGGAACGCATCCAATGTATCATTTGGCAGCCAGTTGTTGACTTGCTTAAATGCCTTTTCGCCAGCCAACACCTCTTTCCACACCAACTTACGCGTATCACCGTAGGCTTTCTCTACTGCGGCATCCAGTACGCGTACGGAAGCTGCCCAAATATCTGGCCCCGTGCCGTCACCCTCGATAAAGGGAATGATAGGTTGGTCGGGTACGGTCAGCTTTCCGTCTTTGATGGTGATCTTCTGTCCTGCCATTTTAAAAAGGTACGTCAGTGATTAGGTGACAGTATTAATAGAGTGATGAATTAAGTTATGTTCAACAGTGGGCCTCACCCCTAGCTTTCGCCTCGAAGGGAGAAGCTAGGGGTGAGGCGACCGTCTGGATTAATACCCAAAAATCTCTTTCAGGGTAAGTTGTTGTACCTGACCATACTTGGCCAGCTCTTTAAAGTTTAAACGATCTTTCGAGCCAATCACCAGAATCGTTTGGCTTTGGCCCTTCACTTTGGCTTGCTGAAACTTCTTCAGGTCGTCGAAGCTCATGTTTTGGGTCTTCTCGTACACGTCGCGGCGCACGTCGTAGTCGAGGCCGAGGCGCTTGGCGCGCTCGTAGCTGAAGAGTACGTCCGACTTGGTGATGCGCTCCGTAGCAATACTGTTACGAATGGCGTTCTTGGCGATTTGCAAGTTGGCTTCTGCCATCGGCATATCGGTAAGCAGGGCTTCCATGCCGGCCATGGCTTCGGGCAACTTGTCGTTCTGCGTGCCGATGTAGGAGAGCAGGTAATTGGAGCGGCCTTGCTTGTCGGCGTTGGCGTAGCGCGAGGTAGCCGAGTAGGCGAGGGCCTTGCTCTCGCGCAGCTCCTGAAACACGATGCTGCCCATGCCGCCGCCGAAGTACTCGTTGTAGAGGCTCACCGTCGGCACCAAGTTCTTGTCGTAGACGTCGCCTCTGGTTAAGAACAAGATTTCGGCCTGCACCATGTTGTAATCCACCCAGTACACCTTGCGGTCCTTCATGGGCTGCTCAGCGAAATCTTTCTGGGGTGGCGTGGGGGTGAGCTTGGTGGGCGTGTGGTGGAGTTGGGCAAGAGTTTCGATTATGCCATCACCCGGGCGCTTTGCCACGGCACCTAACTGCACAGTTTTCCTTCCTTGGTTGTCAATTTTTCCTGGCGGTAAAGTCTCACTGTTCAGTTCGACAACGGGACGCGGTCCGTAGTAGAGGATGCGGTGCTGGTAGCTGGTGAGCTTCTTGGTCAGCGCCGTCAGATCAGCAGGTTTCAGCGCCTTCAACTCTTTCTCCGAAAGTTGGCTCGTGAATGGGTTCTTCGGGCCATACTTAGCGTAGTTCACGAGTGCTTGGCTCAGAATTACCTGCTTGTTGAGCTTGGCATCCTGGCGAGCCTTCAGCACACCGGCTACCATGTCTTGCAGGGCCTTAGCGTCGGGCTTAGGGCTAGCTAGCAGCGTTTCGAACAGCTGCAAGGCCGGCTCAAAGTTGCTATCGAGTCCGCTCAGGCTCACGAATACGCGGTCCTGGCCGCTCGACACGCCGAAGGAGCAGCCTAGCTTATAGAACTCCTGCTGAAGCTGGGCGGCGGTGTACTTGTCGGTACCTAGGTATTGCAGGTAGTCGGCGGCCAGCCCTAGCTTGGGGTCGTTGTTCGTGCCGATATCCAGCACGTAAAACAGGTTGAACAGATTGTTCTCCGTGTTCTTGGTGTAGAACACCGGCAAGCCCGGCTTGAGCGCTAGCTCCTGAATATCCTTTTTGTAATCCAAAAACACCGGTTCCAATGGCGGCGTAGGCAGCGCAGTCACTTCCTTGTAGAACGCCGACGATACTTCGCGATTTACCGGCACGGGCGTGATGGCCGGCTTGATAACCTTGGGCGTGCTGGTGTCTTTGCCCGTGCGCTTGTACACAAGGGCGTAGTTGTTGCCGTAGTACTCGTTGGCCACACGCAATACATCGGCCTTCTTGATTTCCGCGAAGTCATCAATCTGCTTCAGATATTCCTTCCAGTCCTCGCGGGCAATGAACGCCGACACGAAAGCACCGGCGCGGGCTTCGTTGCTCTCGTAGCTCTTGGTGCGCTGTAGCTGCTCGTTGTTGATGATGGCTGGAATCAGCCATTCGGGGAAGTTGCCTTTCTTTACCTGATCGAGCTGGGCTAGCAGCAAGTCGCGGACCGCTTCCAGCTTCTGACCCTGGCGCGGCGTGGCGTACAGGATGTGCGAGGAATAGTCATTATTCAGGTCCGTGAACGACGCGGCTTGTAACACGAGCTGCTTCTGGTTCAGGTTCAAGTCGATCAGGCCGGCTTGTCCGTTGGTCAGGATCTTGTCGATCATGCGCAGCACGTTGGCATCCTTCGAAGCCGTGCCGGGAAAGCGGAAGCCGATCATCACGTTCTCGGAGCTAGGTCCCACCACTTCCTTCACGATGGGCGCCGTAATCGGCTCTTCCTTCGCAACGGTGAAGCTAGGTACCGGCTTGTTCGGCAGCTGCCCAAAGTACTTGTCGATGATGCGGATGGTCTGGTCGTAATCCAGGTCGCCGCTCAGGCAGAGCGCTACGTTGTTGGGCACGTAGTACTGGCCGTAGTACTTCTTGATCTCCGTAATCGACGGATTCTGTAAGTGCTGAATCGTGCCGATGGTGGTCTGGGTGCCGTATTGGTGCTTGCGGTACAGGCTGGCGTTCAGTGCTTCGTACTCTTTCGAGAAGTCGTTGTCGAGCCCGCGGTTTTTCTCTTCGTACACCGCTTCTAGTTCGGTGTGGAAAAGGCGCGGCACCATTTCGTGCATCCGCTCACTCTGGATAGCAGCCCACTTCTCAATCTGGTTCGACGGAATATCTTCCTGATACACCGTTTGCTCCACCGAGGTGTAAGCATTCGAGCCTTTCGCCCCAATGGCGCCCATCACCTTGTCGTACTCGTTGGCTACGGCGTACTTGGCCGCCACGCTCGATACCGAATCGATTTGGTGGTAAAGCTTCTTGCGAACGGCCGGATCCGTCTGGGCACGGTATTGCTCGTAGAGCGCTTCGATCTTATCGAGCTCCGGTTTTTCGGCCTGCCAGTTCTGCGTACCTAGCTTCGAAGTACCTTTGAACACCATGTGCTCCAGGTAGTGCGCTAGGCCGGTGGCGGTGCTAGGGTCGTTCTTAGAACCGGCGCGCACCGCCAGGTAAGTCTGGATGCGTGGGGCGTCTTCGTAGTCGGAGAGGTAAACCGTCAGCCCGTTGTCGAGGGTATAGATGCGCGCCTTAAGCGGGTCGTTCGCAACGGTTTCGTATTTGTATTCCTTCTCTTTCAGAACCGGCGCTTGCGGAGCGGCTGTTGGAGCTGTCGAGGTGGTAGTGACGGCCGGCTTGCTGGTCTGGCACTGGGTGGTTAGCCCAAGCGCCGCAATGGCTGGAAAGAGAAGTCGAAAGGGTTTTTTCACGGAAGTTCCGGAGCAGAAAATAGGGCAGGGCAATGAGAAATCAAAGATACTGGGTAGGCCTTGGAATTAAAAGCTGAGGGCTAGGCAAAGAATGACGGAGCGGCTGAGCACCTGAGTGTACGTTGTTCAACATCACTCAGGTGCTCAGCCGCTCCGTCATTCTTTGCTTTAAAAGTCCGTGTCCAGACCTAGCTTCTGTTTCATATCCAGCAGGATGGGAAACTTGTCGGCCAGGTACTCAAACTTATCGGCCGAGGTGTAGAGCTTACGGGCCGTTGGCGCCTGCTCCACGAGCACCGGATGCACGTTCAGGCGGGGGTAGCCGGTTCGCTGGCGCAACTCGGTCAGGAACTCGCTGCGGAAGGCGTTGAACTGGTCAATCTGGATCGGGTTGTCCACGGCCAGACGAATAACGTGCTGATCATCCACCGACACGGGCCGGTTCAGTACGATGTACTCGCTCATGCGGTCCTGGGCGCGTCGGTCCTCCTTAATGTCGTTCCACGCTTTTTGCAAGACTTCCTCGTCGATAACCGGCAAGCCCGTTACGGGGCCGCTCGGCTCGTCGTCTGTTACTGGCGCGGCTTTGGTCGCCGTCATCTGCTGTGCCACCTGTTCCTTCAGGTTCTTCAGACTCGGAATCTTGGAAGCTAGGCCCGGCAGCTTGGCCGTTGTTGGCAAGGGCTTATTCGCGGCCGTTTGCGGTGGTGGCATCCGGATGGCGGCCGGCTCGTGGCCTGCTACGCTCGGTGCGCCAATGTCCACGTGCGGGTTTGAGTCCATCACCTGGTGATGAACCGTCGGTATATCGGCTACCTCATCCTCGATGCTAGGGGTTGTGTGCAACTCATCAACGCCGCTTTCTACTGGCACGATTTCTTCCGGCGCCGCCGGTGCGGAAACGGTAGCAACCGGCTGAGCGGCAACGGGCGGCGCCATCGGGCGCGGAGCCGGCGCCGAAACTCTAGGAGCCGCTTCAACGACCGGCGCAGCCGTAGCGGCAGGGATGCTAGGTGCCGGAGCGGGTACGGGCGCACTCGCTCCGGGCGTATCTGTCCCTATGCTAGTTTTTTTTTTAGCCTCGCCGTTTGCAGCGTGGCCGTTGCCGGAACCTAGGTCGCGGGCAAATTGCACGGCACCGTTCAGGTAGGCTAGCTTCATCAGCGTGAGCTCCACGTGGAGGCGCTGGTTTTTGGCTTGCTTAAACTCCCGGTCGCACTGGCTTACTAGGTTTAGGGCCGAGAGCAGGAAGGCAAGGGGAGAGGCTTGCGCCTGCTGCACGTAGCGCGCCCGAATGCCTTCCGAAACTTCCAGCAACTGCACCGTCACGGCGTCTTTGCACACCAGCAAGCCGCGCAAGTGCTCAGCCGCGCCCACCACAAAGTTGTGCAGATCGAAGCCGTTCTGCATCACCTCATCCAGCAGCAGCAGCGCCGCCGAGAGGTTCTCCGTCAGCAGCGCATCGACCAGCCGGAAGTAGTACTCGTAGTCAAGCACGTGCAGGTTCTGCACCACGTCCTTGTAGGTCAGATTATGGCCTGAGAAGGTCACCATCTGGTCGAACATAGACAGGGCGTCGCGCAGACCACCGTCGGCTTTCTGAGCGAGCAGGTGCAGGGCGTCGTCTTCGGCGGCAATGTGCTCTTGCGTGGCTACATAGCGCAAGTGCTTGCGGATGTCTTCGACGCGAATGCGGTTGAAATCGAAGATCTGGCAGCGCGACAAAATCGTGGGGATGATCTTGTGGCGCTCGGTGGTAGCCAGGATAAAAATGGCGTAGCTCGGCGGCTCTTCCAGGGTCTTCAGAAAGGCGTTGAAGGCCGCGTTGGAGAGCATGTGCACCTCGTCGATGATGTAGATCTTGTAGCGACCAGCCTGCGGGGCGTAGCGCACCTGCTCCACCAGCGAGCGAATATCTTCGACCGAGTTGTTGGAAGCCGCGTCTAACTCGTGCACGTTGAAGGAGGCGTTCTGGTTGAACGCCCGGCACGACTCGCACTCGTTGCACGCCTCGGCTTCCGGCGTCAGATTCGTGCAGTTGATGGTCTTGGCCAGAATACGTGCGCAGGTGGTTTTGCCCACGCCGCGCGGACCACAAAAAAGGAAAGCTTGGGCTAGGTGATGACTGACAATAGCGTTCTGCAACGTGGTAGTCACGTGCTGCTGCCCAACCACGCTGCGGAAGGTGGCGGGACGATACTTACGGGCCGAAACGACGAAATTCTCCATAGTTCTTCCTACAAAGATACCCCGAAAAGACGGGGTTCGGAAGCCTCGCCTCCGGAATCAGGCAAGAAACACCCAAGAGCCAATGGCTAGTCCCTGCGAGCCGGAGTACCTAGGTTTATGCCATAATAACTTAAACGATAATATATTATAAATAACTGATAATGAGCCACATGATCATGTGGTTTGCTTGTTTGGGGCTAGGGGGTTGCCTATATTTTGAGGGCTTTAGCAACACCTGAGCTTAACTAATTCAGGGTGATCAAGCTGCAGCATGACTCGGCATGAATGCGCTTGTCTGGCGCCCCCGACCCAGCTCCCTCTTATCGGCGGACCTAGGTGAATAAACCTTCAAACTTTAAGATACTCTCCAATGGCAAACGTAAGTGGTGACTCTGCCGACCCTACAGTGGCGGCCGTGAAAGGTGAAAACACAAGTGGAGCACCTGGGGCAGATGGCGTACTGGGAACAAGCAACGCCGGTAATGGGGTGCACGGCAAAAGCGTAACGTCGTTTGGCGTGCTAGGCGAATCCACCAGTGGCCGTGGCGTGGTTGCCACCAGTGACACGGACTACGGTCTACGCGCCGCTAGCCGTACGTCGGCCGGGCTGCGCGCCAGCTCAGTTGAGGGCAGAGGTGTGGAGGGTTGGGCTACGAAGGCAGAAGGAGTGGTAGGCATCAGCACTAATGGCAACGGCGTTTGGGGCCAGACAGATGGCAACGGCGTGGGTGTGCTAGGCACCAGCAAAGGCGGCGCGGGCGTGGCCGGAACGAGTGAAACGAACTCTGGAGTGGTTGGGCGCTCCAAAAGTGGCCGCGGCATGGAAGGGTGGAGCGACACCAGCTACGGCGCCTCGGGCGACAGCCGGGCCTCAGCAGGCGTGCGCGGTACTTCGGTGCAGGGCAATGGCATAGAAGGCTGGAGCACCACAGGCACGGGCGTATTTGCGACAACTTCGAGCGGTGTTGCTGTCTATGGGAAAGGAGGCCGGCTTGCGGGCTTTTTTGAAGGCGACGTGGAAGTGACCGGCGATATTCGCCTCTCGAATGCCGACTGCGCCGAAGATTTTGACATTGCCGAGGCTAGCTCCAGTGAGCCAGGCACTGTGATGGTGCTCGGCGACGAAGGCGCTTTGCGCGAAAGCCAGCAGCCCTACGATAAGCGCGTGGCTGGCGTCGTTTCCGGAGCCGGTACTTACAAGCCGGGGCTCGTGCTGGATCGGCAAGCCACGCGCAGTGACCGAAAGCCTATTGCCCTCATGGGTAAGGTGTTCTGCAAAGTAGATGCGCGCTACGCGGCTATTGAGGTCGGTGATTTGCTCACGACCTCGGCCTCTCCCGGCCACGCCATGAAAGCCTCAGAGCCGCAAAAAGCCTTCGGTGCGGTGATTGGCAAAGCGCTACGCCCGCTGAAAGAAGGCCAAGGCTTAATTCCCATCTTGATTGCCTTGCAGTGAGCGGACCTAGGCTACAACACGCAATAGACTCTCAACAGTGTAGCGCGCCGCGAGCAAATCGTTCTATCTTTTAAATCAAGTAGAACTCATGCTTATCTACCACATAAGACTGCCAAAGAAGCAAGATGCCAAGGCATTCGCCACCTTCATGCGGGAAGAATACTTTCCGGCGGTGCACAAAGGGCCAACCCGAGTAGGGCAGGTACTAGGCCTCTTGTTGTTGGCACGCGAAAACGAGGTAACCAGCAATGATGTCGCGCACGAGTTTATATGGCAAGTGGACTGGAGTGGTATTTCCATCGAGAACGTGCGGGTAGACGATGCGGTCGTGGCCCGCAAGCTTGAAGCTTTCGAGCCGGATATTCGGCGGCTTGGCTCTTATAACAAAGCGGCTGCCTGGCACTGGCACGAGGAAGCTGGGACGAAAACTGCGGCCGAAGACTAGCCATATCCCTGCTCGGTGCGACCTAGGTTTTTCATCGAAAGCTAGGTGCGGCACCGTAGTCCGTGCAACGGCAACCTAGCTATCTGCCCCGCAGCAGGTATGCACTCCCGAACGAAAGACCATGAGAACACTGCGAGAATTAGGAAAATTTACCGGGCTAGGTCCACCGATCAGCCTGCGGCCTATTGGCAATTACGTCACCAAACGCGGTGAGCCCATCTCCATGCGCGCCGTAATTCAGCGCCTCCAGAGCTTGCCGCCCATCACCCTGGAGGCACAGCCGGAAACCACCAGCGGCGAAGTGCCACTGTCGGTAGCGGTGCACGTGCAGCCCAGTGTGGGTGTAGTGCTGGAAACACGAGCCAACGTCCTCCGGCCAAATGGGGAGGTAGTAGCAACGTGGACCTGGAGTGGAAGCGACTACGCCGCTTATAACTTCGCCGTGCCTGGTTCTTACTTCTTCAACATCACGCGTACTGGCATTATCAGTACCGGGCGTACCCAACTGACCAAGAGCTTCCCGATTTCGGCGCGCGCCAAAGTCGTGCCGCCACCACAACCTAGCAAGCCTGTTATTTCGGTGAAGTCGAACGGCGACGGGAGCTTTGTGGTGAGCGGCTCCGGCTTTTCGGCGAGCGCCACGGTGCACATTCGGATTGTAGACGCCACCCTGAACACCTTCTGGGTCAACCAGACGGCTACCGCGCAGGGCACCCTGGAATATCCGACCGGCAAGATCTGCCAACGAGCCGGTCAGGTGTTTTTCTCCGCCAACGACGGCCGCAGCGATTCGCACGATTCGACCGGTACACTCTGGAGTAACACCGCAACAACAACTTGCCCGGGCTAGGGTGGGTCCAGCGCGGACCGTTGAAATTTAAGTCTAAGATACCTCTCGCCCATCGTGCCGCGCCAGACTTCTTGTATAAGTAGGCATTCTGCTGTGTTCCATGACGCCTTTCGGCAGCCACTCCTGCCACACACCTAGGGTCTTCTGTACCTGTACAGTCGAGCTACCGAACTATCGTATTTATTATTGAAGCGGCTTATAAAGACCACGCCGGAGCTAGGTTCTGGCGAGAGCCATTCGTTTCCATCATGCAGAACTTGGTGCTGACCTCCCGTACCTTGGCGTAGTTCCAGCATGCTCAACGGACTAGCAGTGCAAGCGGAACTTCCGACTTCCACGCAACGTTTTCAGAACAGTTGCGTACATTTGCACCCCGTCGAATGCGGCGGGAATCGTTCTTTTAAATTTGGGGCTGACCGGAATTGACAGCTTGTGCAGGTCGCGAGTAAGCGTGTCAGGAGTTGGACGAAGCTCTCCTGTGAAAAAATCGCCCAAACAATAAATGGCGAGTATAGCTACGCCATGGCTGCTTAGTCTAGGTACTAAGTAATGCCATCGTCCCGCATCCGTCTTCCTTTTCACGGGTGAGTACGGGGCGTCGTAAGTAAGAGGATAGTCTTGATGGCACTGCGACATCAAGGCGAAACTCAAGCAGATAAGGGTAACCTATAGGCCTGATGTGCGCCCGGGTTGCCACGAAAATTCAAGCATAGATACACACGTAGAAAGCTCGACGGCTTCCTTGTCTGGACCAGGGTTCGAATCCCTGCAGCTCCACCGAAAACCTTGCTTCTAATACAGGAGCGAGGTTTTTATCTTTCTGGGGTACAAGTAGGGGTACAAACCTAGCTGATTGATTACTTGTGCACCATATAGGTTGCCTGCTTATCTTTTGAAGTAGCCAACCGGAAATAGTTGCCAGCTTGCTTCAGGAAGGTATAAGGCCTGCTTCGTCGTTCGACAGAGCGGGCCTTTTTCGTTGGTGTCACGGTCTGCTTAAACCGAGAGAAAGAAATTAGCGGTACACCTCATGCACCCGCTAAGTGCATTTGCAGCGTCTACGGCAATTTTGCCGGGGCACTTTGGTAGTTGAAAGTGACTGCAAAGAAGCCAATCCAACGTTTCGGATAGGTCGAACTACCTGCACTGGTTACAACCGGTAACCTACTCCCACGCCGATCACTCTCTCCAGGGATGAACTTGACACCAAAATGCCCACGTGGGTGTCTACCAGCCAGCGCTGCCCTAGTGCCCAATGACGACCCGCTCGCAGCAAGGGTCGTACCGATAAGGCACGAAACGTTGGGGAGAAAGCTACGGCGCCGTCATCCGTAATGCGAGTACGTTGCAGGCCACTCCTTAGGCCGGCCCCGACAAACCAACCGACCAAGGCTGGTTTGGAGCCTTGCAAGTAGTAGTTGAGCGAAACGTCAGTAATTAGCGTGGTAGAACGGTACCTTCTAGAGATCGGGCCGTGGATCGTCCCTGTTTCGTCTATAGTGTTATAGCTGTAGTTGAGGCTGTTGCGTTGACCGCTTAGGCTGGTGCGCACACTCCAGCGGGGATGCACCTGCGATTCATAGCCTAGGGCCGGCAGAAATGGCGCGTTAACGCGCAACGTGTGCAGTGTGAGCAGGTGGCGGTGGGTAGCTGCCGTCGAGTCAGGAGCGGCAGAGTGCGCTGCACTCCCCGGCGAAAGCGCTAGTAGGAAAGCGCCGCTATAGCATAACGTAAGCATGATGGTAGGAGAAAAATAAGGAATAGGTAAAACTATGTATCCCGCAGTCTGCTAGACGAGGATGAAGGCAGTATTGATAAGAAAGCATAAGTACGAAATACTAACTATATTATTTGTTCAGGATCGATATAACTGGAAGTGAAAAAGACTTAGTTGTTTAGACTAAAGCTTTTTGATGAACAGTAGACTTGCAATTGAAAAATTAAGTCGTTTTTCCAGGTGCACCATCTACACTAAATGCACTATCAAGCTGCGGTGCTCGCTCAGCCGCCTTGCGCAGTGAGTGGCGCAGCTGCACGGTACTGATGCCCTTCTCTCGGGCCACGGCAGCTTTTTCTATTTATTGGTCTGCTTGCAGCAAGTTGTTCTGAGAAGAAAGAGTCTCCTATACCTGCGACAACTACCCCTATACGGGATGAGAACGTAGCGCTGAGCAACTCCAATGGCGCCACGACGGATGCCAGTAACTTCACGAACTATCTACTGGTAAAACCGCAGTACACGCTGCGCCACCACCACGACCGGGGTATTCCGAACTGGGTGAGTTGGCACCTGAGTAGCGCCTGGCTGAGCGATTCGGGGTGGCCTCGTGCCTTCTTTATTCTACCCGCAGGCGCGTCGCGTGCGGCCCCACCCACACTAGGTACACACCGCTTGGTAGCATAGCTGGGAGCCTGGCGGTGCCTGACGCATCGGTCGTTGTGGTGAACACGTCCCGGCCGAGCGCGTCTAGCACGTGCACGGGGCTACCAGCGGCCGCCCCTGTGAGAGTAGCGCCCGTCGCCGTCGGGTTCGGGAACACGCTTAGGTTGCCGGGCGCAACGGCGGAGCGCACGGGCAGTGGGGTGAGTACGGGCGTGATGCTGAGCGAGCCATCGCCGCTCGTCGCGGCCGTGCGGTAGGTGACGGTGCTGCTGCCCATCGTGGTTACCCACGAAGAACCGCCCCCTCCCCCCGCCGAGCCGCTGGAAGGCGCCCCACCGCCCCCGCCATAATAGCCGCCACCCCCGCCGCCGCCGGAACTGCCTTTGCCTCCCTGGTTATTGGTTCCGGCCAGAGTACCTGTTCCACCCGCCGCAGTCTGGGTCGCCCCGCCGCCGGCGATGCCTGCATTATTTTTTACGCCGTCGCCCCCCGTCGGGGTACCTCCAGTTCCACCCACTGCGCCGCCCCCGTCACTGCCCCCACCGCCGCCCGCCACCAGCAAGGCGTTCCGAGCGCTGAGATAGTCGTACGTGGGACCCACAACTATGGCCCGGCGCAACTCGGTGGCGCCGCCGCCGGCGCCGGCCCCGCCACTGCCCGTACCGCCGCCATTGTAGCCGCCGGCATTCACGCTGCTGCCACCTGTACCTTGTCCGCCTACTACAACAAAGAGAATCTCCCCCGGAGTTACCGTCAAGGTAGCGCTCACTTGAGCACCGGGGCTAGACGCCGTGCTCGCGTCGTAGCGGCCGCCCGCCGCGCCGGTGGCTACCACCTGAAGGGAGGTAACCCCTAGGGGGACGGTATAGCTGCGTGTGTCGCCTGAGTAGGAAAAGGTGGTCGTTTGCGCTAGCAGCGCTTCAGTCGGAGCGAGCGTCAATAGCAAGGCGAAGCAATGTCGTTTGAGGCAAGCATAACGCGCGGCATGAGGGCGGGCAGTTACCGAGCGGTAAGGAGCGTAAAATGGTTGCATGGGCGGGAAGGATAGACGTTAGGTATAGACAAGTTACTTTAAAAAGGATGGCGTTAAAAGCCCTGTTTACAAGCTGCTTTCTAATAAGTTAAGTTTCTTACCTGCAAGGATCTACGTTCTGGTCCAGACGCTACCTAGCACAGTTTGTAAATGAACTCCTGTTGCTGGCACTCGCCAGCCTTACTGACGCTACAGCCCAAAATACGCCGCCCACTGTGCTCTATTAATTTATTGCTACAGTGGAATTGGTAAAGTACTGCAAGGATGATCATAAGCCCTTGCTAACTGCCGTTTCAGCACGTCTACATCATGCGGCCGGATATTATTAAGCCTCGCGACGGGCAGCAAAACGTCAAGCTGTTCTACCCGCTTCCCACCCTGCTCTAATCGCTGCTATGGGCGCTGCCCGGCCAGACTATCACTATGCAACAGATTGGACAGGCCATGATTCACAGCATTCGCCGCGGCACTCCCAAGCAGATATTAGGAATGGACGACATGAAGGTGCTGGCGGCACTATAGGCCCCTTAACTGCCAACAGGTCGGCTATTGAGAGGCATCTTTTAGCATCTCATATAGCTGTCAGACCATCCTAGAACACCTGCTCTGAGCTCCGAGCACCTAAAGCGGCTAGTCGGGTAGCACCACCTATTAGGGCTGCGCTAGGAGCCAGGCGACGGCTCGGGCTTCCTGTTCGAAGAGCTGATAGCACAAGGGGAACCGATCCATGGCCTGCTGGCGAATGGTGTGCGTGCTCAGGCGTGTGGCTACGTGGCAGGGGCGGAGCACGGCCGCATAGCGGTAGTGGTGCTGCGTAGCCCGAGGCAGCCAGTCCAGCAGGTACCAGGCCGTATCTGTCGCCGAAAGCGCCGCCATGTGGCGCTGGTCCACGAATACCTTGTGCCAGTGTTGCTGGTGCAAGTGCCACAAGAGTTGCTCTAGGGCTATGCGAAAGGCACGACTGGAGCCACCAGCCGGTAACCAGCGTAGTTGCAGAAAGCCTTGTGGATGAAGCCAGAGGTGAGCGGCCTGGTTAACAAAACAGCAGACCGGCTCAGTAGCAAGCATGGCCATGAGAGATACTACTACGGGGTGGGATGCGGATGAGGGCGAGCACGCGTACTGCTCTGGTGTTACGATGAACCAGACTGTTAGTTACAACGCCGTAACACGGGTAAGCGCCGCCATCCCTCCAAGACGAAGCTGCTAGCGGTTGCCGGAAGACCACGATTCGGTTTAGCCACTAGCTAGGTAAAAGAGCTGGTGCCAACTGGAAAGGCAGGCTTGCCGCGCGCTGAGTAGGAGAAGCGTGAACTGCGCAGTGACGGCTACTTGAGCACCGGAACCGGCAGCGCTAGCCAAGTAAGAAGCGAATCTGAAAAAGGCCTCCAGGAGGGCAAGGCCTTCAAAACGCGAGCAAGCACTTTCAAGTGCTTGCTCGCGCAGGTTGGTCTATACTCGGTAGACTCTTGTCTTCTGCGCCAAAGGCCAAAGTAAGACGATTGTAATTAGTAATAACCTTAACGGCTAACGTCAACTCTACTAGCGCGTCGTCGGAAAAGTGCGGGGTAACCGCTTGAAAAGCTCCTCAGACACCGGTTGACCTGTCAACTGCGTCAACGACTCAGCCCACAGCAAGGCGGCCTATTCCTGTTCGCTGTGAAAGGCGCTTCGCACCACGCGCTAACTACGTACATAGGCTAGCAAACTAACGCTTAGACCACCGCCTACTTTTTAAGGCATAGCGTCAATGGTTACTACTCCGCCGGTTAAGCCCTGGGCACTGGCCTTAATTGTGATTTTACCAGTTGATACTTTCGTTTTAATCAAAGCAATACAGGTGCCTTTATACGTTTTGCGTTCCGTTGCCTGATAAGGATCGTGATCATTGCGGTCGGCGTTATCCACCGCCGCTATCCCACCGCCGCCGCTAACACTGAACTGGATAAGCTTATTGCTATTCGGGCATACGACGCCATTGGCATCAACAATGGTAGCAGTCACAAATGAGACATCATCCCAGTTATTGCCAATCTTAGATTTATCGGCAGTCAGGATGATTTTTGCTGGTTCGCCGGCCGTTTTTAGCTCGTCGGTGGCAACTTCTTTGCCTTTGTTGCGGGCAACGGCTTTCAAGGTGCCTTTTTCAAAAGGCACCTTCCAGAACAGCGCTGAATCGAGTGGCGACTTGTGTTTAACCCCCAAAGACTTTCCGTTCAGGAACAGCTCTGTTTCATCAGCATTGCTAAAAACCTGTACCCTGGCCTGCGTATAGGTGGCCAGGTCGGCCGGTGTCCAGTCCGATAGGTACTCGATGCCGCCACGGGACGCTGCCGCGGTAGGTCCGTCCAGCACAGCAGGAGTACCAGCAGGGGTTGCAGCAGGGGCACCCCCTGCCGGTACACGCGCCGGTCGCGGAGGAGTTGGTGAACTGCGCTGGATAAAAACTACCGGTTTAGCCGACCACCAGGCTGCTCGTTGCAAACCATTGGTATGCCAGCCGCCGGTACGGTCTAGCAGCCCAAAGGTGGCGCCGCGGCTTGGCCAAACGTCCTCGCCTAGGTAATCAACACCCGTCCATAAAAACTGGCCCGACATAAAGGCATTATCCCGCAGCGCCAGCCATTGATTAAGCACATGGGTATTCTCCGTGCCGATAACTATTCTGTCGGGATGTTCATTGTGATAGGCCACTAATTCATTCTCCCGGTAGTTTTGGCCAACAATATCCATTTGTTCGGCAAATCCTGTTTTATATACCTGTGATGTACCGTTGGGTTGCAGCAAGGCCATGGTAACAGGACGGCTTGGGTCCAACGAGTGGATCAGGTCCTGCTGCATTTTATATTTTCTAAAGCCCGTAGAATCTTTCAGGTTATCGTGTATCTCGTTGCCCACGCTATAAATCACGATACTTGGGTGATTGCGGTCACGCAGCACCTGGTTGCGGGTATCTTTATCCCACCATTGCTTGAAATACAAGTGGTAACCACCGCTGCTGCCCTCTTTGCCACGGCTTACTTTGTTTGCTTCCCAGGTATCAAATGTCTCATCCATTACCAGCATGCCCATTCGGTCGCACAGGTCTAAAAACTCGGGAGCAACTTCGTTATGCGCAGTACGGATGGCATTAGCACCAATAGCTTTCAGTTGCTTAAACCGGCGTTCCCATACGGCAAGTGGAATAGCCGAACCAACCGCGCCGCCATCTTCGTGTAAGCAAACCCCATACATTTTGAGGTTCTTCCCATTCAACCAAAAGCCAGTAGCTGCCAAAAATTTAGCTTCGCGAATGCCTACAGGCGTGGTTATCGCATCGGTAGTAACAGCGCCGCTTACCAATTTGGTAATGGCTTTGTACAGCTGCGGGTGTTCTGTATCCCACAAGGCAGGGTTAGCCACCTCAATAGTTTGGGTATAGTCAACTGTTTTGCCGGCCGCAATGGTTTGTTTGCTTTCGCTTGTTTTTACGGTCTTGCCCTTTGGGTCAATTAGGGTGGTTTGCAAGGTATAGCTACCCGCCGCGGCCGATTCATTCGTCACTTTAGCCTGCACATTTACGAATGCCTTTTGCGCAGTAACCTGCATAGGCCGGATAAATACCCCCCACTGGTCGAAATGGGTAGTTCCTGTCGATACTAAATGCACATGGCGGTAAATACCAGCGCCGGTATACCAGCGTGATGATGGCTGAGCACTGTTATCAACCCGAACGGCGATGATATTGGGTTTGCCGCCGAAATTTAGATGAGATGTGATATCGTACGTGAAGCTGACATAACCATAAGGGCGTTTGCCTACCGAAACACCATTCACAAAAACTTCGCTATTGGCCATTACGCCGTCAAACTCAACACTTACTTTGCGTTTAGCATCAGCAGCAGCAACGGTAAACGTTTTGCGGTACCAGCCTATACCCGCGGGCATATAACCCCCCCCGCTGCCGGTTGGATTGGTTTGGGCTATTGGCCCTTCAATGCTCCAGTCGTGCGGCACATTCAGCGTCCGCCATTTGGAATCATCAAAAGATGGCTGTTCGGCTCCAGGAGCGTCTTCTTTAAGGAAGCGCCAGCTTTTATCAAAATTGCGGATAGTGCGGCCTTGTTGAGTTTGGCCTTTTACTGATTGAACAGCGCATAAACTACCTAATAAAAATAGGATAAGGCGCGAGTAAGCCTGGTTAATCATTAGTGGACTTATTAGGATTTTAGTGCATCTTAAAATTAAATAAGTCCCAATAGTCAACTGTCCTGTTCTATCATGGTGGATACGACCCTGAATTTTTAGAATCGTTAAGCCGAAGCTTGGGTAAGTAGCTTGGGCGACTTATCGAATAGCTGATCGCTTGAAAAATGTGAAGAGTAGCAAAAGCGTGGAAAATAGAGACGCTAGCTTTCAGCTACGAAAGGACCATTTCGAGTAAGCGATGAGCACGCGGCAGGTGAAGCCGTTGCTGGTAAAGGTGAGCTAGGATCTAGCTCTTGAACGTATCTAACCAGGCGCGTGCCATCAGCTGATTGCCTGCGACACTGGGGTGTACTCCGTCGCCAGTCCAGTAGGCACCAGGTGCCCTCTTCTGCGCCTGGTCGAAGATGTGCTGGTAAGGAATTAGCGTGGCATTGTACTGTGCGGCTAGGCTGCGTGCAGCGGCCTGATAATCTTGAAAGGCCGGGTACCATTTCTCATCCACGGCTTTCACGCTGGTTACTGCGAAGGGTTCCCCAATAATAAGCTTTACACTTGGCAGGCGCTGGCGAGTGCGGTCGAGTAGGGCCTTATAGTCGTCAGTGTACGTTTTTACCGTGCCCTGGTAATTACTGGTTAATGTGTGCCAGAAGTCGTTGACGCCAATCAGGATGCTGAGTACGGTAGGCTTCAGGTCCAAGCAGTCATGATCCCAACGCTCGGCTAACTGGTACACTTTGTTGCCGCTGATGCCGCGGTTGTAGATTAAGGGTTTCTTCTCGGCGTGGCGCAATAGCAGCTCCGCGGCAGCCAAGTACGCGTACCCGCTACCGAGCGTGCCTGACGTATTGGGTACATCAGCATCTTTTGGGTCCTTTTTGCGGCCCGCATCCGTAATGGAATCACCCTGAAAGAGGATGATCTCGTTGGGGGCGAGCGAGATCTTCGCCGCTGTGGTAGTAGGCTCCGCAGCAAAGAGGAGTGCCGGGCTACCGACGGCTGCGAAACTGGCGATGGAAGCTTTTTTTAGAAAGTCTCGCCGCGTGGCGTCTGGATGGTTAGTGCTAGGCATAGATCAAGGATGTTTGGAAAGATAAGAGGGGTAGCAAGACAAACCAATACGGTTAAGTAGCTACAGTAAGCAAGATGGTGTTGAATCAGCGGGAAGGAGGTGCGCAATCACCAACTTAGCGAATGATTGCCCAGGAACTTAACGAAGCTAGCTATCGAACCGAGAAGACTTTCTTTCCCATGTCCATCCGACGCCTGCTAAAGCAGGGCGAAGAGTCGACCATTCACCTACGCGCCGTCCCTGGTCACAAATGAGTTCAAACCAGTCGTTCTAATTGGTTGACCGCAGAACGGCCTGCACACGTAGAACAGCATCAACTCTTACGCAGCTCGTTATATGACACTTGGTTATTGGACGGTCGAGGCACTGCTAGCGGCAGGTCCAGCCCACGTGACTTTGGGTATCATTACGGTCGATAACGCTCCGTTGAAGTCCGTTGAATTACAGGTGCCTAGCTGCATGTTGGAACAAGGCCCCGCCAGATAGCGCACTACTTTATCCAGCACCACGCGTTGCGGCGGCTCTCTAACTTGCCAGCCTATGTTACCTTTTCAAAGTAGACTAGATCATGTTGTGAACGATACGCAATTACTCCCCCGAAGAAGCCTCCGCATGCGCTATATTCTGCTCTTTGGCTTGTTGAGCATGCTTCTGTCTCCGGCATCTGTCATGGGACAAGATCGGTCGAAAGAGGCCGCATTACTAGTGGAAATTGGGCAAGGCTTCTATCGGCCGCGCGGCGGACCAGAACTTTACCTAGCAACGGCGCAAGCAGTGCCGCAGTGGAGCCTCGTCCCCGGACGGCTGCGGGTCGGCTTGCCAGTAGGTCTTTTTCACCCCGGCTATCAACTCGGCGGTCTGGCCGGTAGCCGGCTAACGCTCAACGTGCTGCAAGGCGCGCCAGTGCTGCTCGCCAGCTCCTTCCAATTGCACATACTAGCCGAGTATTTGCCGCTAGTCTATTCTCCCACAATGCATTGGCGGCAACTCGTAGGAGCAGGTGTGGGCTTGGAGACTAGTAATTTACTCGGAATTACCTTGAAACTTCATCGGGACGTACGCACGCCTGCCATCTACGGGCAACTGATGTTGACGTACAACCTGTTTCATCAAGCCCCACCGCCCCTATAACCGTGTCATGGCAAAAACAGCTTTAGTGATTAGTGGCGGCGGCTCAAAAGGCGCGTTTGCCGTTGGGGTGCTGCAGTACATTCAGCAGCACGTACAGCCCCTGACGTCCTTTACGCTGTACGGTGGGACTAGCACGGGTTCACTCATCGCCCCCTTAGCAGCCTGTGGGGAACTCGCTCTATTAGAGCGACTCTACACCACGCTCCGGCAGCAAGATTTGGTTAAGTTAGGAGGTATTGCAAATCTGGTCACGGGCATTTCCGTGCACGATGCCACGCCGCTGAAGCAGCAGCTAGATACGGTAATTACCCCTGCCCACTATGAACGCCTGCGCGCCATTCCCATCTTTCTGGCGACCGTGTGCTTGCAAACTCAGCGGCTAGTATACTGGAGTACGCAGACTGTCGCTAGCACAGCACACTACGACGTAGAGCAAATCCGAAGCGTGACGGACTTACGCCGGGCGATGTTGGCGTCCTGCTGCCAGCCCGTGCTGCTGCAGCCCGTGGAAGTCCGGCCGGGTGCCGTTCCTATCCGGCAATACGTGGATGGCGGCGTGCGGGAAGCTACCCCCTTGCAAGCGGTAGTGGACCAAGGGGCCGAAACGATTATCGCTATTACGCTCAACCCCTACCAGACCCCGGCGGACAATACGCCCAAAACCAAAGCCATCCAAGTGCTAGAGCGCACCATTGACTTGTTCAGCGAAGATGTTGGCGCGAATGACTACCGCGTGGCCGAGCTCTATGCACAAGGGAACCAGTACTTGCAGGCTATTCGCCGCGCCCTGCTGGCGCGGGGCGTGGCTGCTGGCATCATCGAGCAGGCGCTCGCCCAACCCAGTAATCCCTTCGCCGGCACGGCCGTGACTACAATTCACGAGATTCGTCCTCAAACCAAATTAGAGGAGGGTGGACCCGGCGGCTTGACCTTTCAGCCAGCTGCTATGCAAGGCATGCTGCGCAAAGGGTACGCGCAAGCCGAAGCCTATTTTACAGCGCACCCTAATGCCCTAGGTGGGAAGACACCTGCATAATGGGCGTCTGGGGGCTGTCAAATAAGGCAGAAGATTACCATGTCGTCCGGCAGTGTATTCCTATGTATGGATTAGTCTGCTTTGCCCGGAGGTATGAATGAGAGAAGCAAGCTCGATCCTGAGTCTTTCTTATTTAACCGGGAAGACTCTTAAATCTCAGCGGTGCGTGAAATTTCCCGCGCCTTTCCCGCCGTATATACTATATCGTGCTTTTCGAGCTAGGTGACCCCTCGGTGGACTACGAGCCGCATTCTTTTCTTGCTTCGATTAACTCCGAGCTGCGTTCGGCTACTTCCGCCTATTCTGCTAGCCCATCTTTGTAACCTTTAAAATACTAGGGCAGGGGAGCGGCTTTTACGTATGCTACTTGAAACAATTCACTAGCTCCTGCAAGAGTGACGAAGGAAATAGCGGTAGGCGTAAATCTGTAGGTAGCGAGTGTTTGGCAAACGAGCCAGCCGTGTTAATGATGCTGGTAAGTGATAGAAAACTAGAAGAAAGAGTATAACATCCAGCCGGGAACCGGGTCGGCCATCGAGTAGGAAGCGCGCCCAACTTAAGGCGCCTAAGGTCTTCCAGAGAGTCAGCAAAGCGTCGTAGTCGCCGGAGCGTGCTACGTGCGGGCCGACACATAGCCCGGAGCCGTCAGTAGGATCAGGGCAGCCAGTAGGCCACTTTCCCAGCCACCCAACCAGCGTAAGCGCGAGCAGCCAAGGCCAGAGTGGGGGCTTGAGGTTCCACAAATCGGTGTGCAGATCGCCTTCCTACATAACGAGCCAGTTACCGCTGCGCAGAATATTAAGGCCATTGATACCCATGCGGGCTTCATTGTATTGCTGAACGGGGTGACTGGCTAGCTACCAAAAAAGGGTAGTACAGTGGCTAATGACACAACTAAAAGCGGCAGCCAGCGCTGGAGCGGCATCCTAGCGGAAGAAGAAGGTATAGGAGAATAGTGGGGCCGTACTATCAAAGAAAGCTATTGTAGCTATAGAAGTGGTATACACGGGGAGCATTATTCTGTTTGCACTAAGAACAGTGAGCTGAAAAGAAATTAGGGGGCTAGGGGCAGGACGACACAGGGGAAAGAAGTCGGCTAAATGTGCTAGCGGCTTCACTAGGTCTCGCGGGTAGGCGCTTAGTGCGTGTCGTGTTAGGCATGTTTCCTACGGTCCTGCAACTATCTGTCTGTTATCTGCCTCCGCAAGAAAGACGCCTATCATCCAGCCGAAAATACCTGCCAAAAGTGAGCAGAAGCCGGCCGGATAGCTTGAAATCTTCCTTTGTCTAGGACGATGTATCTTACTGCTATGAAGCACTTCCTTTGCGTGGCTATTCTCAGCACGCTCACCCTATCCGCGACTGCGCAAACGAAGCTTAATCTCCGACTTAAGCACGAGTTGGACAGTCTCTACGAGGTAGACCAGCGGTACCGGGCGATGCTGTTTGACCCGCGCATTAATCGCAACCCGGATTCACTGGCCACTGCGCTTGGGGTGTCGAAATCCGGGTTGAACGGGTTGATCAACGAGCGGATGCGGCGGGCAGACGCCGCTAATATGGAACGCGTGCAGGCCCTAATCACGCAGTATGGCTACCCGGGCCGATCGCTGGTGGGCGTGCCCACGAACGAGGCCGTGTGGCATGTCATTCAGCATAACCCGAAGCAAATCCCTCAATACTTGCCTTTACTGAAAGGAGCTGCCGACAAGGGGGAGTTGCCTTTTTATCGCTACGCCATGATGCTGGACCGCCGCCTGATGAATGAAGGTAAGGAGCAGTTGTATGGCACGCAGGTGCTAGGCTACAATGGGCAGCCGCCTTTTGTATGGCCTATCCAGAACCCAGCGTAGGTAAATCAACGCCGCCAACAGGCCGGATTTACTACCACCGTGGAGGAGAATGCCGCGGCCCTGGACGTTACGTACCGGGTAATAACCTTAGAAGACGTCGCCAAAATGCCGAAACAGTAACGCCCACACACATAGATTGAAAATCGATTTTCAATCGAACAGCTACGAACACAACGTACGACACGATGAACAGCCAACGCCTTTTTGACCATGCCTGGGACACCTTCAAAGCATTCGATGACCTGACCGTTGCGCGCAGTGGCCTGGACCAAGACGAGTTCCCGACTAGTATCTGGCAGATCCTACAGCACCTGATTACCTGGCAAGCCTTTCAGTTACGTCTGGTGCAGGGCCTCGTGCCGGCAGAGTCATTCCAGGAAGACGCGACGTGGGTCCGGGAAAGAGTACCGCCCAGTGAGGCAGTCCTGCGAACAGCCGTGCAGGCGTTTCACGGACAGTTGGCCGCTTTTCAAGCGGCCTTAACCCAGACCGCAGCCATCGATGAGCAAGAGCTAGCCAAGCAGCAGATCCTGCAGGAAGTAGCCTTGCATCTAGCCTTCCACCTAGGAGAAGTGGTACTGATAAGGAGGCTGAAAGGCAGCTATCCGTTACCTCAGCAGATGAAAGCGTTTTTACAAGCTTGAACGGTTCAGTCTCTCTGGCTATTCGCCTTCAGGCTGTTGTCAAACAAGATTTTGGATCAGATATACTTCACTTCATTTTCACCAAGCTCAAGCACAGTAGGTATGGGTTTAAGTCGCTTTTGAGGCCTCTGCTCATAGTGCTAAACAGAGTAGGTCTGGTATAGGAAAAGGAGTTAACAACACGAGTCTAGCACATGCTGATCGTCCAGCTCGCTTTCTAATTCGACAGCTTTCTAGTCAGAAGTCTGTCCTATTGGCACAACAGTTGGGCTATATAGTAACGAAATAGTATTCCTGCTGATGAAACCTTCCTTTCTCTTCTGGCTGCTGTGCCTACTGCCCTTTATTGCCCCGGCTCAGCGAGCCGATCAGACGGCCTTGGTACTAGCCTCGCAGTCCTCGCTGCCTTACCGCTACGTCAATGCTTCTTCCTTGATCTTACGAGCCCAACCTAGTGCTACTAGCTCTGCCTTGGCCAAGCTCGCCGGCGCCAGTCGCGTGCAGATCCGAGATGTATGCACCGATGGTTGGAGTGAGATTCAGGCCCATAACTACACAGGTTACGTCAAGTCAAGCTACCTAGTCGACGGCCAACAGGAAGTCACGGCCGAGACCATCGATTGGGACATGGTGCAGTCTTTTGGTGGCACCGATTACACTGGGGTAACCGCTGTGCCGGTGCCTACATCGGTCAGCACTCCTGCGGCTTCGCATGTGTCAGCCCGAAAGCCGCGCCAGTAATGCAGCGTCGTTTGTCTAGCTTCGGCCGCGGTGACTTTGCCCTTGGCCATGGACAGCTAGCTATAACCTCTCGCGGAAATAGTCAGCAAACGTCTGCTTGGGTGCCATCGTAAGCAACCCAAGAGCGCGCTGCTCATCACAGTAGGCAAAGACACGTTCTTGCATGAGGTCTAGCATATCATTTCGAGAATACCGTTTTGAGGTACGCCGCGCTTTCGGGCGTGCTGCTCAGCCTTTAACCGGAGTTTTGGGATGCTCAAACCGCAGTACACTTGGTGCGTTTGCCGCCAGCATTTACTAAGAGTCTAATAGTCTCACTAGGTAAGAAAGCTAGGTAGAGGCGATAGGCTCTCTTATTCTATAGAGGAGCAATACTAGCGTTTTCGGTAGGACTTGGGTGTGAAGTACCAAAAGCTAAAATAGCATGCGAGCTACTTAAGACTCTGTGTCCTGTATTTTTGCGCTATAGGTAAGAATAATCTATTCTATTCTTTATATTATCGCAAAAACACACCTATTCGTCTTCTGCATGCCTGTTTCTCTACTCTCATTTCTTGTACCAGCCATAGGCTTAGTGGCTGTTTGTTGGATTATCGCCTGGGAAGAAGCTCCATTACGCATAGAAAAGCATGGCTTAGCGCACGAGCAGAAGTTTTCTTCGCCTGTCATGGTGGAGCATGTATCTGAGCCTCCGGTGGTCTGCTAACAACGGAAAAGTACTTCAGTATTCCTGGTTTTTCTGTGCCGTCCCTCGGTTAGGGCCGCGGCTGTAACCGTGCGCGTAGCCCTTAATGATTGTGGCTTTCGTTGAGCGCCATAAGCTCCATTAAGTCTTGCCTAGCGCAAACAGGCAGACTGATGGCAGGTTCTACTATACCCAACGCACTTGCGTCAGCACGGCAGTTCAGGTACGCACAAACCTTAGTGGGAGCCTATTTGCGCATATACCCCGCCGAAACAGAGCGGATAGGTAGACCCATTTCTTAATGGTACTACTGCGCGTCTTGGAGAAGCAAGGCTTCATAGGTCCGTTCGCTTTCAACCGGTCCTGGTGAATGCAGGATCTAGGATGGGAACTGCTGCTTTCGGTGTAATCTAAAGCGGAGGTAGCAGGGAGTACCTCTATACGCGCATGTAATTTCTTGGCGGCTGGCATGGCCTTTGTCATCCTACTGCAGTCGTATGATCCATAATGACTGCAGAAAAGTCTATTCTTTCCCGCATGAAAAAACTACCCAGTGTGCTGCTCGTCGACGATGACGTAGCCGGTAACTTCCTCAACAGACGCCTACTAGAGCGTATGCGCGTGGCTGAACACTTGCACACGGCGGAATCGGGTTACGAAGCACTGACGTGGCTAGGCCAGGAGAATATGACGTCTCCTTCCTTACTGTTGCTGGATGTGCGTATGCCTGGGATGAGCGGAATGCAATTTTTAGAGGCCTATCAGCCGCAGCGACAAGAACAGGCGCAGCCCACCGTGGTAATCATGTTGACCACGGCTATGGACAGTCGGGACTTATTGCGATTGGATGAGCTACAAATTGATGGGCTGGTTAGTAAGCCCTTGACGGAAGAGAAGATTAATCACGTACTGCAGCTGCACTTTCGGCAACAACTTGCACTTTCGTAGTTGGGCGAGCGGTTCACCACACAGTCAAGAAACAGGAAAGCCCTACCAAAAGGTTAGGGCTTTTACCACGTATACCGGCACCTGAATCAGTGACGATAATGGGTAGTCAGAAAGAATGGCGTTTTCTTCGACGGTCTCGACCATTGTGTTTTCTGATGCGGATGACAGTATATAGGCTTTTCCGAAGTAGAGGTAACGTTTTAAAGCGAACTATTTCGTGAAAAGGCCCCGACGATGCCGGGGCTTTTTTGAAGTCACTTCAGAAAGCGCGCGGCTCGGTAAGACAGCCTAGCTTCTTGACCCTAGCCCGGCTTTGTTGTCGCCTACCCCGGGCGACATTACCTCAATCGACTATAGAGCGTAAGTTCTACAGCGCCACAGAAAAACCCTCTCCACTAACTGTGCAGCGAGATTTCTTACTCTTTAAGGAAGTAGGAGAAAGGGAAACTAGAGGTTATTGCCCAAACAGCAGATGTTTGCTTCTCTTCGCTACACTATACAGGCTAGCCCATACCTTATCGGTCCGATCTAAGTACACGATGGATTCTGTTAGTCGGCCATAGTTCTTTTTATACACGGTCCGGTGCGACCCGTTTTTATAAACGGAGTACTGCAAACCTAGGTCTGCTTCGTTGGAAACGATGCGGTGAGGTGCCGTTGCCAACAGTGGATGAATAGCCAGCGTGTAAGCCAGCGGTCCGGTGAGCCGTAGCACACCAATTCCGCCGGTGCCCTGCCGCCAAGGACGGTATTGGTCGATGTTGTGCAGTACTGTTTCGAGCACCGCTTTCAGGAAAGGATGGCCGGGTGCTGCTACAACATGCCACTGCTGGTATTCACCCCCATCGATATGAGCTACTTCATCCGATTTGCCAAACCCATCGTGCGATTCTCCCGGCTTGTTGCGCCAGTGCGCCAAAACATACTGATCGTCAGGCTGCAGGAACTTATCGAGTGGAGCCGTGCAAGTGCTCTTGATGTCTAGGTATACTCCGCCGTAGCGATACACCAGCAAGTAGCGAAACAAATCGGCCCGGGCCGCTCCGTAGTGCGGGTTGATTCGTTCGTAGTAGCGCAAAACTTCTGGCCCATACTGGTCGAGGATGAAAGCTGTGATATCGTCATCATCGTAGAGGCGGTGCGCCCATCCCGGATTCAGTCGCTTGAGATTGTCCACGTTTTCCTGCAATTCAGCCGGCAACTTTTTGGACATAAACGTCTGGTGAATGATGCGGGGAATCCCTGGTTCGGTAGCCGAAGGCCGCGATTGTAGAAGGCTACTGATGGGTATGGTAGGAGCAGACGTCTGATTCATAATGAGTCCCGTTCGAAGTGAGAAAGATTCGGTAATCGCGAGCAAGTAGTACGACTGCTTATTCGTGAGGGAGGGAAAGAGCGGCGGAAATGAAGGCAGACAAGCGCAAAAGGTACTTTGCTTGTCGACGCTGCGCCTTGAAAATAACCAGCGGTTATGAAGACGGCACTTGCTGAAGCGCCTGGCTCAGCTGTGAGCCAAGGGGCAGCGCTTTGGTAAAGCAAGCACTAAAATATGTTGTAAGTATACTACTTGTTGTTAACTGTGGATGAAGTATCTCCGATCATGGTCTGGAAAGTCCTGGTCAGCTGGTTGTAATTTTCAGCTCTTTTGCCCAGTAACACACTATAAAGCCAACGTGGGCAGAGGTGCTAGTCGCGCCACAAAGCACAACTCTATTTTTAGGCAACCTAGCTCAGCTTTTTATAGACTTTTGAGGAAGAGAAGCACTTTAGCGAACAAAGAAGTCTGGTCATTTCAACTGCCTAGCCAATATCAAGATAAGCGTTGGTACTTGTAATGATAACCGAAGTGGACACCATTGTTACTTAATATACAAAGACTATTTGTATGTCAAATGTTGTAAAACACTAGCTAACAAACGTTAGTTATGGCTCTTCTCAGTAGTCCAGACGCTGAAGATTTACCTCGCCTTTCGGAATATCCTTCTCGAGCGACGGTTTTTATGAAGGGAACTACTTTTGGCTACATCAGACAGTGTTGAGCTGAAGGCGACACACAAGCTAGTTTGCTACGCCTTAATAGATACCCCTAGCCAGTGAATTATTCAGCGAGCCACCCGCTTCAATCGTCTAGGAATCTGATAGTATGGTAAGCAATAGCTTCGTTTATCACTTATCAAGGCCATTGCTGCTCTAGATAGCTAGTCACAATCGGCTTTGTTTTATGCACGCTTTTTTTGTGCAAAGTGGGTAGGGCGGCTATTTAGATAATATATAATAAGTAATATGTTATAATATCCTTCAAAGCTGCTAGTCACATTTCTGAGGTTTATCGCCTTTCACTCAGCTACGCAGAATAGTACTTTTAGATAGTGGAACCGCCTACGTTGCCCATCAGCCATGAACCAGATTGTACCTGCCAAGTTGAATTATTCGTTCGAGAGTCCCTGTGGCTATTATACCATTGATGGCGAGTTCATCTCTGGGGAGGTAGGACAATACGCTTTGTTGACTGGAGCAGCTGTCCTGGTAGGTGGTCTGCTAGTAGGTGATTTGGGTTCTGCATTCGCTGCATTGCCTACTATGTTACGCTTGCCTAGCTTTTAGCTGTAGCCAAACAGCAGAAAAGCCTCAGCCAAGAAGCTGAGGCTTTTACTTACCATACCAAGCACCTGAGATCGTGCTTCTGGGCTAGGTAAGACAAATACGATGCCATATATATTACATATTTAATGTTATTAAAAACTCTGATTGTGGTTCCTCTAGCTCGTGAATCGATGAATTACGATCCTAAGTATGGTCCTAATGCTCAAACTTCGGAGCAGCGGGCTTACGTGTTGCAGCAGATGCAGGCGGCTAACCCAGCGCGCTACAACAAGATATCAGCTTACGTAACTAGGCTATTTGCACGCTACGTAGCAGGTGAGCTAAGTTGGACCCAGGTGCAGGCTATGCGCTTTGCTGCCGAGCCATTGGCTTTGCGAACCGGCAACCCAGAGGCCTAGTCACGGCTAATCGCTTAGACTTAGCAATCGAGCCTAAGGCAGAATGGAGGGGGTGATTACTAAACGGCCTATCTAATTTCAGGCTCAGCTATGACTAGCTATTATGCTTCTTCTATCCAAGTGGTGTATTCACTTGCTCATCGAGTAGCGGTAGCTCAACGGTAAAAACGGTTCCTTCTCCTTCTTGGCTATGGAAGTAGATGCGACCTTGGTGTAGTTCCACAATAGATTTGATGATGGACATGCCGAGGCCGGTGCTACGTTCTCCGCGCAAACCGGGGCGCCGAGCGTGGGTAAATTTCTCAAATAACCCTGCCTGTACGGATTGCGGGATGCCAATACCCGTGTCAGCCACTGTCACAATAGCTAGCCCTTGCTGCTGCTCCACACGCAACGTGATGGTACCCCCATCAGGAGTGAATTTTAGTGAGTTAGAAAGCAGATTACCGATGGCCTGCATGAGCTTGTTCTGATCAATTTCGAGGTAAAGGGGGGCTACCTTGGCCTCAAAGACAAAGTGCTTGTGCAGCGCTGGCGCCGATGCCTGGTACTCCTCCATAATCAAGCGCAGCTTCTCTACGAGGTCGACCCGTTCACGCTTGAGCTCGACGTTGACAGAATCCAGAAATTCATGATCTACAAAGTCATGAATCAGGTTAACACTATCCCTACAAAGCACCCGCATGTGCTCAATCATGCTCGTCAGTTCAGCGTTTTGCAACGGCGCCGCGGCCTCCTGAATATAATCACTCATCTGCTGCAGCATCGCCAGCGGACCAGCTAGGTCGTGGGAAAGAATTTCTAAGGTTGTGTTTTTCTTAGAGTTGTACTTATCCGCATGCCACATGGCGACTTTGGTGACGGTGATGTCCTGGACCAAGCCACCTAGTTGCAAGCCCGGTTCGGCATCAGTGAATAAGTAAGGGGTGATGGAGAGCCACTGGTCAGAGCCATCGAGCGTGAGCAAGTGTAATTCGAAAGCTTCGTGTAGGCGTCCGGCCTGCCAGCGCTGCCAGCAGTCAGCGGCATGCTCGTAGTCATCGGGGTGCACCCGGGCAATTAGGTCCGCAAGTTCTTCATTCACCTGGTCGCTGTGTCCGTTGAGCAAGCGTTCGTAAGCCGAGTTGATGTACGTCACGCGCTGCGAGGCCACATCATACACGAAGAAAACAAAAGGCGTTTGCTGCAGAAAGTGCTCAACGAAAGTGGTAGGGAAGGGCATGGCGAGAAGGCGGTCTGGACGGGTGCTGCGCAAAAGATAATAGATTGGCTAATAGCCTGCTCCGGCCAGCAGAAATAGGAGACCAGCTAATCGATAGCGGCAGGTGAGAACGAACCAGATGCTATCTAGCTGCCGTCGGGAAAAGCTGCCCTATCGGATGGCTAAAAATGCAGCTGCGCCACTAGCTCTGCCACGATAGTAGCGTCCGATACAGGTAGTGTCGTGTCGAACTCAGTGGGCACGGCTGCGGCCGTACTTACGACTTGCCGCTTCGCACTGGTATGAAACTCGGTGGCCCCCGTGTACTCGGCCAGTGGTCGGATGTTGTTAGGGGTAATTCCTGCGCCGGGCATGATACTAATACGGCCGGCGGCCTGCCGGACGAGTAGGGCTAGCTGCTCTTGCCCGGCCACGGCCGAGGGCTGCCCCCCCGAAGTAAGAAGACGGTGGCAACCTAGGGCAATGATGGTTTCCAAGGCAAGCGCCTGGTCGGCGCAGGCATCGAAAGCGCGGTGAAAAGTAACCTGCATGGAGCCCGCCGCCGCCATAAGCATCTGGCAGCACGCCACGTCCACCTGCCCGGCTGCATCGAGGGCGCCGAGTACCACGCCCGCGCAGCCTAGGTTGCGGCACGCCGTAATGTCGGCCAGCATAATGGCTTGCTCATCGGCATCATAGCAGAAGCTGCCGGGCCGCGGCCGAATCAGGACGAATGCCGGGATGGAAAGCGCCTCCTGCACCCGCTGAATCAGACCATGAGAAGGCGTGATGCCTCCCTGTTCCAGGTTTTGGCATAGTTCAATCCGTTGGGCGCCGCCCGTCTGCGCCGCTCGGGCCGACTGCACCGAGTTGGCGCAGATTTCCAGGACGCGCTTCACGAGAGCAAGTATTCGCTTTGGATGAGTTGCTGCTGGTTGGTTTGATCGCACACGGCATAGCTGAAGCCCTTTTGCAGAGCATAGGCGCCATGCTGACCCTGGGTATTTACCGCAATGAAGCACACTTGGATGTCGCGAGCTTTGGCCCCTTTGACCTTAGCGATGCGCTCTACGGCGGCTTTGCAGGCGGCTTTGGGGGAAAGGCCTTGGCGCATGAGTTCCACTACGGTGTGTGAGCCAGCAATGCGGATAACGTCTTCGCCCTGCCCGGTGGCAGCCGCGGCTCCCACGGCATTATCGACGAACAAGCCCGAGCCAATGAGGGGAGAGTCGCCGAGGCGGCCGCGCATCTTGAAACCCATGCCGCTGGTGGTGCAGCTGCCGCTGAGGTTGCCCTGCGCATCCTGGGCAAGCATTGCAATGGTATCGTGATTATTGGCACCGCCCACGGGGCCTACCGCCTTCTTGTTGCCCGTATTCTCGATGTTGACAACAGGCTTGTACTCGCTAGTTTTGAGCCATTCCCGGTACGCTTTTTCGGCGTCGGGGCTGAGCTTCGGAGATTCGAGCGGAAAGCCTTGCGCCACAGCAAACTGCTGCGCGCCTTCTCCCACCAGCATCACGTGGGGCGTCCGTTCCATAATGCGTCGCGCCACGCTGATGGGGTGCTTGATGCGCTCTAGGGCTGCCACGCTGCCACAGTTGAATTGATCGTCCATGATGCAGGCGTCGAGGGTCACGATGCCTTCCCGGTCGGGGTTGCCACCTAGCCCCACACAGCAATTCTGCGAATCCTCCGTCACCATCACGCCGGCTTCTACGGCGTCGAGGGCGCGGCCACCTTTACTCAGCACCTTCCAGGCACCTAGGTTGGCCGCCAAGCCCGTATCCCAGGTGGAAATGACGAGCGGCTTCTTGGCGGGCAGCGGCGGCAAGCTAGCCGCCTCAAGTGGGCTACCGACGGCGAGCAAGGCCAGACTGGTGGAAGAAGCGAGGAACTTTCGGCGAGTAGGCATAGTGCAAGCGAACTAGGGAGTGAACCTCAAAGAAAAGAATTTCTGGCGGCACCACGATAGGAAGGTAGTACTGGAAGAGACGAGGCTTCATCCAGCTAGCTGCACGCCGCGGCAGAAGCTAGCCTATGTATCGTGCCAAAGCGTACCTTACGCCCCGCGTACGGATGGCCCGCCGCTGGTGCCGGTTCGTCTTCCTCATTCGACGCTTCGGCTATGTTTAGTTGCGCAAGGATAGCTAGGTGATGAGCTTTAGCCTATTCACAGTCAACCACACGCTTCCGCTGTCACGCCATGCTGTATGCCATCCTGTTTTCGCTGCCGCCTACCACTACCACCGTACGCGCGTTATTGGGGCTGCACATTGCCGCCGGGAGCCTAGCCTTGCTGGCGGGATTAATACCCATGCTTGGTCGTAAAGGGGGCCCAGTGCACGTGCGAGCCGGGCGCGTGTATGTCTATAGTATGCTCGTGGTAGCGGCTACCGCAGTGCTGCTGTGTCTGCTGCAACCGCTCACCCTAAGTCGCCTTTTTCTGACGGGTATAGCCGTGCTGAGCTTCTACCTGAGCTTCACTGGTTGGCGCGCGGCGCGCCAACGCAGCGCCAAACCAGCTAGCTCCGACTTGGTGCTGAGCACGGTAGCTACGCTGGTTGGCCTCGGGATGGTAGGCATTGGGATTGCGCTGCACGCAGTGCTATTTGCCTTTTTCGGCGGGCTGATTTGTCTTTTTGCCGGGCAGGATACCTGGGTAGCACTACGCGGAACGGCTGCCGCTCCAATGCCCTGGCTCCTGCGGCACCTGACCCGCATGGGTGGCTCTTACATCTCGGCCACCACAGCATTTATCGTCGTAAACCTAGGGCGGTGGCTGCCAGCAGGTGCACCTAGTTGGATTAACCTCTTAGGCTGGATGGCCCCTACCATCCTAGGCAGCATTCTGATTGCGCGGACAGTGCGCTACTACAAAGCCAAGTTGACTTTCAGAAATACAGCACCTGAAAAGCCGGCTATTTCGAGCCTAGAATAGCTCATGAGTAGCCTTAGAGCTGAAATAGATAATGATTAATGCTAGAGGCAGCTGTGGTGAAAGTGACCTAGGCTGCCTCTACCGTTCGCTGGGAGAGGTGTAGCAGCAGTTCGTCAATCTGCTCGGTGCAGCGCTCAACTTGGGCTAAACCCTGGCGAGCTTCTTCAATCTGGCCGCGTTGGTATTGCCGTACTAGCGACTGGCCCGTGCTGAGCGTGTCCTGGAGCAGGCGCTCCACGGTACGTACCTCGGGCGTGGCCCCGTACTTTGGTTTGAGCACCGCTTCTAGCCATTGCCCAAGCGGGTTGTCGCGCACGGTAAATAGCGTAGCATCGGCCTCGCGCACGCCATACAGCACGGAGCGTAGCCGCGACTTGAACAGTACCTGCTTGATCTTCGCTTGTTGAAAATCTAGGGTCGTAAGATCCATCTAGGAGAAAAGCGCTAGCGCCAGAAAACAGAAAGTAAAAGATGGGCTAGGCCACATCGTGGCGGCGCTGCTCTAGGGCTTGGCGGGCATGTACCAAATCCGTGACGTCATAGGCGAAGGCGGTGACGCCCGCTACTTGCCCATTCTCGCGAAACGGTTGATAGGAGAAGTTCAGGTAAACTCGGCGGGGATCTTCGCCAGCAGCACCGGGCAGCTGCAGGAGTGCCTCATTGCCACTAATCGGCTGCCCAGTTTGGTAAACGCTGTCGAGTAATTCCACATACCCTTGCTCTATTGCCTCCGGAATAGCCTGCGCAACCGGAATGCCTTTGGCGTGGCGGCCTTCGAACAAGGCTAGGTAGCGTTGGTTACCGAACTCGAAGCGGTGCTCGGGACCGCGAAAAACGGCGAACATGGCGGGAGCCTCCGCAAATAGCATTCGTAAAGCATCGCGCTGTCCTTCAGCTTCTTGATAGGCCTGGTATGCCTGATCGGAAAGGGCCGCCTGCTGCTCATTCGTTTCGAGTAGCTCTTGCACGAG
Source organism: Hymenobacter sp. GOD-10R (assembly GCF_035609205.1). Classification (NCBI taxonomy): domain Bacteria; kingdom Pseudomonadati; phylum Bacteroidota; class Cytophagia; order Cytophagales; family Hymenobacteraceae; genus Hymenobacter; species Hymenobacter sp. GOD-10R. Next base: position 5,400,670 of record NZ_CP141184.1, on the reverse strand, counting down.
CTGCTTCTGCTCCTGAATATCCGTGCCGCCCCCGACCCACATCGTTACCTGCCCCTGCTCATTCAGGTGCGGTACTCCGCGCATCAGCACCCAGCGGTACTGGCCATCGGCGCGCCGCAGCCGGTACTCCACTTGGTAGACGCTGGTAGTGGCAATAGCCTCGGCCCAGCGCTGTCTGACGGGAGCCCGATCATCAGGGTGTAGGCTGTCAAACCACTGTTCCCCCACTTGCTCGGCCAAGGGCAGGCCCGTGAAGTCGAGCCAACGAGCATTGAAGTAGTCGCGCTGCCCGTCGGGCGTAGCAGTCCAGACCATGGCCGGCACCGACTCCAGAATGAAGCGGGCTCGCTCGTGGGTTTCGGCGAGCTCCCGCTGCATCTGCTGGTTACGCAGCTCTGCCAAGTGCTTTTCGGTAACGTCCTCTGTTTTCTGCAAGATGTAGCGCAGCTCGCCCGTGGCGCTGAGTACGGGGAAGTGCGTTGCCTGCCAGTACCTAGGTTCGTAGCCGCCAGTGGGCAGTGGCAAATCGTAGCGGATCAACGGCATAGGGGCCGGCGCGTGCGTGTCGCGCACTTGCTGGTGCGACTGGCGCACTATGTCACCTTCCGTGTCCGAATTAGGCGGCCACACGTCGAAAAAATCAAGGCCAATCACGTCCTCCTGTCGACGTTGGGGCAAGGATGAAGCCGCGTGAGCATCGTTAAGAGCCAAAACAGTACCCGTGGGCGAAAGCAACAAGTACTTATCAGGGAGGGAGCGGAATAGATCGAAGTACTCGACGGAGGCGGCCTCGGCGTTCATGCGTAAGCAAACAGATAGGTGGTGTGAACGGTGTTCTACGGCTCAGCTGCGGAAAAGTATAGCGATATCGCCCCGCCCATTTAAATAAGCTAGTCATACCTAGCTACACCCGTTAGCCATCTGTGGGAAGGGAGCTAGCCAACAGGGGACTTGCATTGGGTATTTTCGCTTAATACCAGCTAGCTACTGTACTTGCAGGCGGGCCGTTTGAGCACCCGCGCGCACGATGTACAAGCCGGGCTGTATACCGGTCAGATCCAACTCCTGTTCCTGCGCAGATTGCGTACGTAGTACTCGCCCGGCGCCATCTAGAAGCTGTAGGTTGCCTGCTTGTGTGCCCTGCACCCGCACAGCATGTTGCGCTGGGTTCGGTACGAGTGCCAGCTTCACCTGAGCCAACCCAGCTTCAGCAGTTACTGTCGCGACAGGGGAGTAGGTGGCAGTGCCATTCGCATCTACTTGCCGGAGACGATAATAGCTGGTAGCGGCCGCCAGCGGAGCCGCATCAACGGCACTGTAGTGCGTAGCCTGCTGAGTGTTACCGTGGCCGCTCACCTGTTGCAAAGGCATGAACGAATAACCATCGGCCGCGCGCTCTACCACGAAATAGGAGTTGTCAAGCTCTTGCGCGGTGGTCCATTGCAGGCGTACTTGGCCTGCTTGCCGGGTAGCCGTAAAAGCGGTGAGTACGACTGGTAGCGGCGTGCCGGAGCAGAAGCTGGTAGCCGTGCCAATGTTGCCGCTGTTGCTATCGAAGCCATTCGCGGGCATGCCCGCGTCGCAGAAGTCGAGCTGCCCCGTCATGCCGAATGCGCCGGAGTTGGTGGTGTAGCCGGTGGCACGAATACTACCACGCGAAGGCGCTGCCGGGCCATTAACAACGCCGCTGTTGGTGAAATCACCCGTGATACGCACCTTGTTGGTGTTGGTTAGCAAGCTGCTAGTCGTAACGTTTCCCGCGATGGTGAGCACCCCCTGGTTTTGCAGCGTGCCGCTATTGAAAACGTCGCCGTTGATGTTGGTGGTGCCGCTGCTGGTCGTCGTCAGCGTCGAGGCGCCCGGCAGCGAGACGAATTTATTGATCGTCAGCGTGCCTTGGTTAGCTAGCGCTGTTGGGCCGTTGAAACTAAGATTCTCACTGCTCGGGAAGGTAGCCGTGGCGCCAGCGTTGTTCGTGAACGTGTTGGGACCCGCTGGAAAGTCAATGCCCTTGCTCCAGGTAGAAGCGTTGGTGACCGCCAGCGAGCTAGCTCCAGCGTTGTCCGTGTTTAGGATGGCTGCCCACCGGGTGCCCGAGTGGTTTACCGTCAGGTCGCCGTCATAGTCGACTGTTGTATTAGCCCAGGCACCGGTATTCGTAATGGTGGTGGTGCCTATGTTAGAGAACTGGGCACCTTGCCAGTTGCCAGCGTTGGTAATAGTTAGGGTACTCGTCGCCAAAATATTCGCAAGATTGCCCCAAGTGCCGCTATTGTTGATTATAAGGTTAGGCGTAGGTGTTGTAGAACCCACATTGATCGGTGTAGACCACTGCGCCGTATTAGTAAGCTTAAGGTTGCTAGTAATGCTCTGAATATACCCTCCACTCCAGGTTCCGCTATTATTGATGGTCAGAGGGTTGTCTGTTACGCTACCTATAGATGCGCTCCAGTTGGCTCCTCTGAGGTTGGTGATGGAGCCGCCTGGCAACTTCGCTATCTGGCCATTCCACGCCGCGTAATTTGTAATCGTGAGTGGAGCGGCAATGTCAGTCGTATTGAAAAAGTTGGCTGTCCAACCGACGTTGCTATTGCTAATGCTAATGCTGCCATTATTAATTGTGGTAGGGGCCTTGAAGCGGATGGTCTGTGAATTGATCGTGCGCAGGTTGTTGAAAACAGTGCCTATTACGTTGCTGGCCTGGTCAAGAATACCACTGCCACTGAAGTTGTTGCTAATCGAGCCGTTGTTATTGATGGTGCAATTGGTAGCCGCGCTGCTCAAGATGATCCGCCCGGTGAAGACGACGTTCTGACCTAGGTTGATGGTGCAGTCAGCGTGGTTGATTGTCAGGGTGCGGCTGAAGGAATTTGCCTCAACGCATATTGTTTCGTTTGGCGCGGTGGTCGTGTAATCACTGCCATTGCCGTTGTTGGCAAGAAGCACGGAGCACTGCGCCTGTGCTGTCTGACTACCGAGGATAGCTGCCCATGCTATAAATAGTTGGCAACAAGTGAAAACCCGTACCCGAGTGAGGAAAGGGAAGCGTACAAGCTGTTGCATAAAAGTGGTGTGAAGCATAACAGAGCGGATTATATGCAACAAAGTAAATATAAATATTTATATTTTACTATAATTAGACCTGTCTTTCTCAATATGGGAGTGAAGACAACCAGCAAGCCAGACAGAGCTAAGAGGCTAGGTGCGCTAAATTTCTCTCTTGCTCGGCTACGAGGAGGCGGCTGCGAATAGAATTTGACACAGTACCCAAGCGCATTTTTTGTGCTGCCTGGCTTAGCGTTCGTGCAGTTGTTCGTTAGCGAACAGAGTGTTCATATCTGGACAATATGAATGATTATGATAAATCATTGTTTATAATTATACCATTGATATACAGATGTTTATAACATTGGTATATGTCTTGGCTAGGTTCACAGGAATGCGCCATTGTACGGATCAAAACCGGACGTTTATGGCACGACGATCAACACGTCAGTACTCATGATCCTAACTATCCTATTCCAATGAAAACACGCTTTTACTCTATCGTCCTTCGGCCGTTTGGCCTTTTGGTTACGGGCCTGAGCATCAGCATTGGGGCTCAAGCCCAAACGGCAGCTGCTATCAACGGTGCCGTGCACACGGCTGCCGGCGCACCCGTTGATTACGCGACCATCACGCTGCACCACGCCACCGATTCATCGGTAATCAAAACCGAGTTCAGCAACGAGAAAGGCTTGTTCCACTTCGAGCAGGCGGCGACTGGTCAATACCTTGTGTCAGCGTCGCAAGTGGGGTTTGGCCGGCAGTGGTCGAAGCCATTTGCGATGACTAGTGCCAGCATAACGCTGCCCACGCTGACCCTCACCAGCAGTGCCGCTACGCAACTGAAAGGAGTAACAGTAGTCGGCCAAAAGCCACTGTACGAGCGAGAGGCTGACCGCACCATCGTGAACGTGGAAGGCTCGGCGCTGGCCGCCGGCAACACCTCCTTGGATGTGCTGCGCCGCGCGCCCGGCGTGACCATCGATAATAACGACAACCTAGCTTTGCGCGGCAAACAGGGCTTGCTGGTGCTCATCGACGGCAAGCGCCAGCCCATGACCGGCACCGAGCTAGCTGACTACCTGCGCGCCTTGCCCGCCGACCAGCTTAAGAACATCGAGCTGATTACCAACCCGCCCGCCAAGTACGACGCCCAAGGTGGCGCAGGCATTATTGCCATCAACACGAGAAAGGACCAGAAGCTAGGCACCAACGGCACGGCTAACCTGAGCTACGGCCATAGCCCTTACAGCAAATACACCGGCGGTCTGAGCCTTAATCACCGACGCAAGGGTGTCAACCTATTCGGGTCCTACAACTACGCGGATCGAGTATTTCTGAATCAGCTTACCATCAATCGGGAGTTCTATGTGCCTGCGCAGGGTACGGAGCGGGAAATCAGCGGTACAACCAGCCAGGAAAACCGTATCCCTGGTAGTTTGCGCTCCCACAACTGGAAGGTTGGGGCTGATGTAAACGTAGGAAAGCAAACGGTGCTCGGGGGCGTATTCAGTGGACTCGATAACCTATCGAGACAAGATGGAACCAACCATTCGGTTCTGACAGACGTGCTCAACAACCGTTCGCAACGCTATAATTCAACCAACTACCGCACCTCCCACAACCCGAACCTAGCCGGGAGCCTCAACTTTCGGCACACATTCAAAGATTCACTCGGGCTGCGGGAACTGAGCGCTGATGCTGACTACGCGCACTTCAGCACCGACCGCAAGCAGCAGCTAGCTACTATAGTCGATGGCGAACCAATTCTAAGTCAGCAAGTAACCAGCAACCAGACGGGCACGCTCAACATCCAGTCGGCCAAGGTGGACTACACCCAGCCACTCACCAAACAACTGCGCCTGGAAGCGGGCGCAAAAACAAGTAGCGTAACCGCCGACAACGATGTGCAGTTTTTTACCGACGGTCAGTTTGACCTAGGTCGTTCCAACCATTTTAAGTACGAGGAGAACATTAATGCGGGGTACTTCAACCTTCGCTACAGCCAGCCCAAGCTGACGCTGCAAGCGGGCTTGCGTGGCGAGCAAACCAACGCCGTGGGCCGGCAAACGGTGGTGCAGCCGGGCGTGGAGCCGAACTTCGACCGTCACTACTTCCAGTTGTTTCCTAGCGCGGCCGTGAAGCGTACGTTTTCGGAGCAGCACGAAACCAGCCTCTCGCTCAGCCGCCGCATCGACCGGCCTTCGTACCGCCAGCTCAATCCATTCCGCGTGATTATTGACAAAACAACGTCGGGGGGAGGTAACCCTTATCTGCGTCCTCAGACCAGCTACAACCTAGAGCTGACGCACACCTTCAAGCAGAAATACAGCCTAGGTTTGAGTTATAGTCTCACCAGCCAGCCGCTCATCGATGTGGTGCAGCCCGAAACCGACAGCACCGTGATTTCAACGACGCGCAACCTGCACCAGCAGCATTACTATGGGCTGACCTTCACGGCGCCGGTGGAAGTGGCCAAGTGGTGGACCATCTACAACAACGTCGTGCTCTACTACAATCGATTTCAAGGCAACCTAGCCGGCACAAACCTCAATCGCGGCGGCGTCTCGCTGGACCTGACCTCTAGCCATACCTTCACCTTTGGGAAAGGGTGGAGCGCCGAGCTGAGCGGCAACTACCAGTCGCGGCAGGTGTATGGCTTTTTCGTGCAGCGCCCGCTCGGGCAGCTTAGCGCGGGCGTGCAGAAGAGCCTGTGGAACCGCAAAGGCAACGTAAAGCTGAGCGTAGCCGACATTTTCTACACACTGCCGGCGCACGTGGTATCGACCTACGACAACTACGTGGAGCGCTTCTACCAGCGCCAGGATTCGCGGGTGGCTACGCTGGCCTTTAGCTACCGCTTCGGCAACGACAAAGTGGCGCCCACCAAGCGTCGGCAGAGCGGCGCCGAGGACGAGAAGCGCCGTGCGGGCGGAGGACAATAAACACCAGAACCTAGGGTGGAAAGTCCAAGGTGCATACGTTCTCTTGTAAGCTGGTTTGACGAGTCTCAGCAAACAGAAGCTCCTCTAATATTATATTTTTATAATATTAGAGGAGCTTCTTGCATTTTGTCGATAGGTGTAGAAATATTTTATCAAATTTGTAGTCCATTTCAACTATACCTAGGGGTATGGCTGTTTATCGCTCATCGTCCACGGAGCCGTAGCTAACTACCTTATTCGTATCGCTACAGCCGCTTTCCTTTCTATGCCCGACTTCTTTGACGTCAACCTGCAACAGATACCGGATCATTACCTAACCGGCAACTGGCGGGTAACGGACCGCGTGCTGAACCGAACGGATCCCAATAGCCCCTTGGCGCAAGCCACCACACTGCGCCTGAGCGACGTGGCACTGGAAGTGGAAACAACGGGTGAGGTAGAGCAAGGCCGCTGGCAGATTCAGCGCGACGAACTGCTTCGGCGCCCGTACCTGGAGCTGCAGCTAGCCCAGGAAACCACCCGGGCCCTCATCACGCGCCTGCGCCGCTCCACCGATGGGCTCCGTAGTCAACTCACGCTCTACTTCATGTCGGGAATGGAACTGCTGTTGCTTCAGCCGTAAGTTCTGTATTGCCTATTACTACGCCATTCATGCCTACGCTTGAAAATACCTCCGACTTCGAACGCTTACAAACCGCTGTCGATGCGGCCGGGGTAGGAACCTGGGACCTAAACCCCATCACCGGAGAACTGCTCTGGTCGACCCGGTGCAAGGAACTGTTCGGAGCCTCGCCTAGCACTCCTATTGATTACCAACGCTTCCTGGAAGGCTTGCACCCAGATGATCGGGCCACTACGGATGCTATAGTCCAACAAGCCCTTGACCCGAAAGGCAATGGTGAGTACAACATTGAGTACCGCACCATAGGGCTGGAGGATAAAAAGCTCCGCTGGGTGCAAGCCACCGGCCGGGCCTTCTTCAATCAGGACCGCACCCAAGCCATTCGTTTCATTGGTACGGTAACCGATGTAACCGAGTCGCGCCGTCGCGACCTACACCTAGGTCGGTTGCTGGAGTCCGATTTGATCGGGATTATTTTCTGGAATCTAGACACCCAGCGCATTACCGAGGCGAACAATGCGTTCCTGAAGATTGTGGGCTACAGCCGCGAGGACCTGCAAGCCGGCCGCGTCAACTGGAAGCAAATGACGCCTCCCGAACTGGAGGCGCTGGATGCCAGTGTGATCAAAGAGCTGGAACAAACCGGCGTGCAGCGGGCCCACGAGAAAGTATATCTCCGCAAGGATGGTACGCGCGTACCTGTGTTGCTGGGCGGAGCGCTGGCCGAGCCAGGCAGCCGCGACGGGGTGTCGTTCTGCCTCGACCTGACGGCGCAAAAGGAAGTGGAGGCGCAGCTAGCGACCCGCGAGGCCGAGTTTCGGTTCGTTATCGAGTTTTTACCCCAAATGATCTGGCTGACGGATCCGCAGGGCTACCACACGTTCTTCAACCAGCGCTGGATCGACTACACGGGCTATGATGTAGCCCAGAGTCGGGGCACGCAAATGTGGAACGACCTGCTGCACCCCGATGACCAGGAACGGTCGCGCGAGCGGTGGAATCATTCATTGACTACCGGCGAGTTCTACGAAATAGAGTACCGCTTCAAGGCCAAAGATGGTAGCTACCATTGGTTTCTAGGCCAAGCGATGCCGGTGAAAGATGAAGCAGGCAACATCACGCAGTGGTTTGGCTCCTGCACCGATATTGATGAGCAAAAGCGAACCGAGGCAACTCTGCGCTGGAGCGAGCAGCGCTACGAGCTAGCTTCGCTGGCTACCAACGATGCCATCTGGGATTGGGACCTCGAAACGCAGTCCGTGACGTGGAATGCGGCCATTACGCGCGTCTTCGGCTACGCGCCTGACGCGGTGGAGCAAACCGCGCAGTGGTGGTACGACCACATTCACCCCGACGACGCTGAGCGGATAGTCCACGGCATTCACGAGATAATAGACAACGGCGGCGGCAACAAATCTTGGCAAGACGAGTATCGCTACCGCCGCGCCGACGGCTCTTATGCGCAGGTGCTCGATCGTGGCTACGTGGCTTGCAACGAAGAGGGCAAAGCCGTGCGTATGATTGGCGCGATGCAGGACATTACCGAGTACCGCAAAGCCGAAACGGCGCTGCGCCAGCGCGAAGAGGAGTTCACCACCCTAGCCGATAACATGGCGCAGCTAGCTTGGATGAGTCAGCCCGATGGCCACATCTATTGGTACAACCAGCGCTGGTATGACTACACCGGCACCACCTTCGAGGAAATGGAAGGGTGGGGCTGGGAGAAAGTGCATCACCCGGCGCATGCTGCCCAAGTAGTGGAGTTTGTGAAAGCTGCCTGGCCCGCCGGGAAGCCCTGGGAGCTTACCTTCCCGTTGCGCGGCAAAGACGGCAACTACCGCTGGTTTCTGACGCGGGCCGTGCCCATGCGCGATGCAGAAGGACAGCTTGTGCGCTGGCTAGGTACCAACACCGACATCACCGAGCAAAAGCAGCTACAGGAGCAGTTAGAGCGCTCCTACGCCGACCTGGAAGCCAAAGTGATGTTCCGCACGCTTGATCTGGAGCACCAAGTGCAAGACTTGCAGCGGCGCTTGGCCGAAGCTACACAACGCTAGACTAAGCTAGGTATGTCGGGGGCTGACAAAACCACAATCCATTGTGGTTTTGTCAGCCCCCGACGCTTTTAATTAAAGCTGATTATAGCTGAGGCTTTTTGGACACGTAGAGCACGCCATTTTGCTCGCCGCAAAAGGCGAAGTTTTGCCCATTTCCGCACAAGGGAGCTGAGGCCGCCACGTATAGCCGCGACTTGGCATCCACGTACAGGCTATTGATCTGATGCTCATTAGGCAACGTCAGCTTCTGCCCTGTGGAAGTGTTGATGCCAACCGTTTCGAGGTAAATGCCATTTGATGGAGGCGAAGCTGGTACCTCCTGAACGTTGATGCTATACTCTGTACCCGACGCTGTGGTAACGCGGTTCAGGGCTACTCTCGGCTCGAAGTCCGCACGCCAGCGCCAGTTGCGGTAGGGCTTCCACGTGAGGCCTTTATCCAGACTAAAGTGAGAGGGGCTCGCCGCGTAAGCGGTGGCGGAGTTGCTGAAGGCGCTGCCTAGGCCGCTCGTCAAGAGCAGAAGCGTGTCCTGCTGCTGGGAAAAGCCAAAGACGCCGTGTATTTCCTGGTAATTGCAGGTGCGCCACGTGCGGCCGCGGTCAGTGGTTTGATAAACTTTGTAGCGAGTCGTAATAACCAAAGTGCCGTCGATATCGCCGGTTACGGCCTCAATCGCGCGGGCATCGGGGGCACGCAGGGCATACCAGTCGGCGTACTCAGGTTGCGCTTCTTCTTTGGCGTCTTTCTGACAAGCACCTAGGGTTAGCAGGAGCGTAGCAGATACGAGTAATGATTTTATTTTCATAAGGAAAGAGCACCTAGGTATAAGGGTGAGTAGTAGGGGAGGAGCGCCTAGTAAATAAGAAGAGCAAACAAGTTAGTAAAAGCTTGCACGTGCGCCGAAGGTAGAGGAAAGCTAAACGCTAGGAGCCCTAAGCTGATTACGTTTGCGTTATCTATTCACCAAGTACACGGGTGGCGCCACACAGCGTAGAAGCAGCCTTTGTAGCCGCTACGGAGACTTTGAGTAGTTTCCCGACTCAAGCTCATACCTGTTTTACGTTTATGCTTCGTTTTTTTAGCTGCTTGCTGGTGCTGTGTGCGTTGGCCCTTCACACGCAAGCGCAGTCCTTGTACATGCCGCGCGACATTCAGCGGGCGTACCAAAAGGGTACCCGCTCGCCCGATGGCCGGCCCGGTAAAAACTACTGGCAAAACACCGCCCGCTACGACATTACGGTGCGGGCCATGCCGCCCGACCGCTCCATTCGCGGCCGCGAAACCATCACGTACGTCAACCACAGCCCTGATACGCTCAAGTCGCTGGTGTTCCGTATCATCCAGAACATCCACCAGCCCGGCGCGGCCCGCGACGGCGATGCCGGCCCCGACTACCTGACCTCCGGCGTCGAGATTGATTCGTTCAGCGTGGCTGGGCAGGCGCGGCCTACGGCTTGGCAGGGTCCCGCCACCATCAAGATTGTGCCCATGGCCAAACCGCTGCTGCCCCACGACTCCGTGCGGATGCAGGTAACCTGGCACTTCCCCATTTCGAAGCAGAGCGGGCGCGAGGGCATGATAGACCCCACCACCTACTTCCTGGCGTATTTCTACCCCCGCGTGGCCGTGTACGACGACTATGCCGGCTGGGACCGGATTGCATTCACGGACAGCAAGGAGTTTTACAACGATTTCAACGACTACACCTTGCGGGTGCAGGTGCCGGCCAACTACATCGTGTGGGCCACGGGTACCTTGCAAAACCCCCAGCAGGTGCTCCAACCCGCGGCGGCCAAGCGCCTGGAGCAATCCATGACCAGCGACGAGGTTATTCACGTAGCCACGGCGGCCGACCTAGCTAAAAAGAGCATCACCAATCAGGCTGCGATGAACACTTGGGTGTGGAAGGCCAACGACATCTCCGACGTGACCCTAGGCCTGAGCGACCATTATGTGTGGGACGCCGCCAGCGTGGTCGTGGACCCTGCCACCAACCGCCGGGCTAGCATGCAGGCCGCCTTTGCTGATGCCACCAAGGACTTCCACTCGTCGGTGAAGTTTGGGCAGAACGCCCTTGGGTGGTTTTCGCGCAACTGGCCGGGCATACCCTATCCGTTCCCGAAGATGACGGCCTTCCAAGGCTTTGCCGACATGGAATACCCCATGATGGTGAACGACAGCCCGCAGGAGGACATGGAGTTTGCGCAGTTTGTGCAAGACCACGAAATCGCGCACACCTACTTCCCATTCTACATGGGCATCAACGAGAGCCGCTACCCTTTCATGGATGAAGGTTGGGCCACCACGTTTGAGCTGCTAATTGGGCGCGTCGAGCGGGGCGAGCAGAAGGCTGAGTCCCTGTACCGGCAGTTTCGCATGGGCTGGGTGAGCAACCCGGCCGCTAACCAAGACCTGCCCACCATCACGCCGGCCGATGAGCTGAAGCGCGGCGCCGGCACCAATGCCTACGGCAAGCCTTCCATCAGCTACCTAGCTCTGAAGGATATGCTCGGGGATGAGCTGTTCAAAAAGTGCCTGCACGAATACATGAACCGCTGGCACGGCAAACACCCCATACCGTGGGACTACTTCAACTCGATGAGCAACGCCTCAGGTAAGGACCTGACGTGGTTTTTCAACAACTGGTTTTTCACCAACTACTACATCGACCTAGCCGTGGAGAAGGTTGATCAGGCGAAGAAAAAGCCTTCGGTCACCATCCAAAACATTGGCGGCTTTGCGGTGCCCGTGGATGTGAAAGTGGCTTACACCGACGGCAGCAACGAAACATTGCATCAAACCCCCGCCATCTGGCAAGCCGACCCGCGCCACGCCACCGTGCCGCTGAACGCAAAGAAAACGGTGAAGTCCATTGAGCTAGCCGGCGGCATCTTCGTGGATGCCAATGATAAGGATAATAAGTGGGCAGCGAAGTAGCGGAAGCTAGGTCTTCTAAAAAGGTCGTCATGCTGAGCTTGTCGAAGCATTTCTACTGCCAAAGTAACTTGATTAGTACTGCGGTAGAGATGCTTCGACAAGCTCAGCATGACGTTCTAAGGGTTTGCCTTATGCCACCGAGAGCAGCTTAATCACTGCTGCCGGGTCTGCTACTTCGATGATGAGCTGATCGTAGTCGTCGTGCTCTAGGTCAATGATGACGGCGTTGTCTTCGTTGTGAACGTCCCAGAAAATACGGCGGTCGTCTTTCAAGAACGTACCGGCGGTGATGAGGCCGGGAACGTTCGTGCCGGGCAACCGCCAGCCTTTCCACCAGCCTTTGAGGGCTTCCGGGTCCTGGCGCACCCCGCGAATATGGGCTGCCGGAATCTGGAGCTGGCTCTTGAATGCCCAGAGTTTGTGCAGGCCTTTCACGTTGAATAAGATGCTATTGCTTTCCTTGCTGACGTCGATCATGTAGCTGCGTGGATTGGTGAGAGACGATATTGCCAGTAAGTTAGCGCATCAACCTATCGTTGATACGCTTCTGATGAAGTTCCTTTTTCGCTCTTTACCCTGTACCTAATGCGTTCTTTTCTTACCCTAGGTCTGCTGTTGTGTGCCGCTGGTGCGCAGGCGCAAGCCTTCAAACCTGAAGAAATTGCCCGCTGGCAGCAGCAAGCCAAGCAGATTTCCGTTGTGCGCGACAACTGGGGCGTGCCGCACGTGTACGGCAAGACCGACGCCGACGCCGTCTTTGGCTTGCTCTACGTGCAGTGCGAAGACGATTTTGCCCGCGTTGAAGACAATTACATCACCAACATCGGGCGCTTGGCGGAGGTGCAGGGCGAAGCGGGCTTGTACAACGACTTGCGAGCTAGGCTCTTTCTCGACAGCACCCAGGCCATTGCGATTTATAAGAAAAGCCCAGCTTGGATGAAGCAGCTGCTCGATGCCTTTGCTGCCGGCACCAACTACTACCTCTACACGCACCCCACTGTGAAGCCCAAGCTGCTGACGCGGTTTGAGCCGTGGATGCCGCTCATGTTTAGCGAAGGCAGCATTGGCGGCAATATCAGCGTGGTGCCGCTGGAGCGGATGAAGGCGTTCTACGGCCAGCGCAAATCGACCTCGTGGATCAATAATGACTTTGAGAAGCTAGATCGGGAGCCTGTGGGCTCGAATGGCTTTGCCATTGCGCCTGCCAAAACAGCCACCGGCCACGCCATGTTGCTGATCAATCCGCACACCTCGTTCTACTTCCGGCCTGAGGTACAAGTGACGAGCGAACAAGGCCTGAACGCGTACGGTGCCGTGACCTGGGGGCAGTTCTTTGTCTACCAAGGCTTCAACCCGAACTGCGGCTGGATGCACACGTCTAGCAACGCCGACTCCATGGATGAGTACTTGGAAACCATCGAGGAGAAAGACGGCAAATTCTATTATCGCTACGGTAAGAAGCTGCGGCCCGTGCAGGTGCAGAAAATGAGCCTGGCCTACAAGCAAGACGGCAAAACGCTACGCAAGGAATTTACTACTTACCGCACGCACCACGGCCCGGTAGTGGGCCAGCAAGCCGATAACAAGTGGATGACAGTGCGTATGATGGATACGCCACTGGAAGCCCTGGAGCAGTCGTACCTGCGCACCAAGGCTACCGACTACGCGAGCTTCAAGGAAGTGATGAAGCTGAACGGCAACGCCTCCAACAACACCGTGTTTGCCGATAGCAAAGGCACTATTGCCTATTGGCACGGCAACTTCATGCCCAAGCGTGACCCTAGCTTCGATTGGAGTCAGCCCGTGGATGGCAGCAACCCCAAGACCGAATGGCAGGGGCTGCATAAAGTGGAAGAGTTGGTGCAGGTGCATAACCCCGTCAGCGGCTGGATTCAGAACTGCAACTCGACGCCGTTCACCGTGTCGGGGCCGAGCAGCCCCTCGAAGCAGCAGTACCCTATGTACATGGCCCCCGACGCCGAAAATTACCGGGGCATCAATGCTGTGCGCGTGCTAAGCCGGAAGCAGGTATTTACGCTGGATACGCTAATTGCAGCGGCGAAAGACCCGTACCTAGCAGCCTTCCAGGAGTTGATTCCTGCCTTGGCTTCGGACTTTCAATCGGTATCGGATGGCACCAATCCGCCCCAAGGCGAGGTGGTAGAAGCCATGAAGCTACTGCGCGACTGGGACAAGCGCTACAGCAAAACTTCCGTGGCCCAAACCCTGGCTATTTACTGGGCGGAACGGTTGCAGCGCCTGGCGCGCGGCCGCGTACCCGCCGATCAGAAGCTGGATTATATTTCCTTCACGAGCTTTACTATTCGCAATACCAATCCGCAGGAAAAGGTAACAGCGCTGCAAGAAACCCTCGACGAGCTAACCCGCGACTTTGGCACCTGGCAAATGCCTTGGGGCGAAGTAAACCGCTTCCAGCGGCTGACCGGCAACATCGAGGAAACCTATGACGACCAGAAACCTAGCTTGCCGGTGGCTTTCACCTCGTCGGCGTGGGGCTCGTTGGCGGCGTTTGGCGCCAAGACGCAGCCCGGCACGAAGAAGCGTTACGGCACCGTCGGCAACAGCTTTATTGCGGTAGTCGAGTTTGGGCCGCGCATCAAAGCTAGGTCGGTGCTCACGGGCGGCGAAAGCAGCAGCCCAAACTCCCCCCACTTCACGGATCAGGCGGCTTTGTACTGCGAAGAAAACTTCAAAGACGTACTATTTTACCCGGAAGACGTGCGCCAACACGCCGAGAAAACGTATCATCCGGGTGAGCTGTAAGGCGGCCATAGCGCGCCTCGTCAGAACGTTGTAGCGCGAAGCTCCCGCTTCGTGCCTCGTTGAACGATAAAGCTAGCACGACCTAGGTGCCAGTCGTTCAACGGCACGCGAAGCGGGAGCTTCGCGCTATAATCGCCTTAAGTGCTATTTACAAACCTATTCTTTCCCCTCACGCATGAAATACCTCAACCAAATCACTGCCAAGTGGCTGCTGGCGAGCTTGAGCCTAGCTTTGCCGCTCAGTGGAGTAGCTCAGAAAAAGACGGCTACAACCAGCAAAGCCACTACCTCAGCCAATGCGCTGAGCGCTATTCGCGAGAGTGACGTGAAAAGCGACTTGTTTGCCCTCGGCGGCGACCATTTCCGTGGCCGCGAAGGCGGCACACTCGATGAGCTACGAGCTTCCGCCTGGATTGCCGAGCAAATGCGCGCTATCGGGGCGCAGCCCGCCGGCGACGACGGCACGTATTTTCAGTTCTTTCACATCCAGCATACCCGCATCACCAAAGCCAGCCAGATCAGCATTGGTAACCATAAGCTGACCCACGGCCAGGATGCCTTTGTGCTCGCCCCCGGCAAAGCTACCGTGAATGCGCCGCTGGTGTACGTGGGCACCGGCACACCCGCCGACCTAGCCAAGGTCGACATCAAAGGCAAAGCCGTGGCCATCCTGTTCTCGGGCACGGGGCCAGCCGACCTGAGCTTCCGCCGCTACATGACCGCCACGATGCGCGACCGGTCGGCCGAGCTGGTGAAGGCCGGCGCTGTGGCCGTAGTATACGTATCCGACGCGCGGGCGCAAGATCTGTTTGAGCACTGGAGCACTAGCTATGAGCGGGGCCGTTACAGCCTGCCCGGTGCGGCTACTACTCGGGTTGTTGCGCAAGCTCCAACCATCTGGTTGCCCACTACGGACCTAGCCTGGGTGCAGCAAGCTGGTCAGCAACTCGTGGCCAACATCGAGGTGGAGAGCTTCACCTATCCATCTGTAAACATTGTGGCGAAAGTGCCTGGCACCGATGCCAAGCTCAAAAACGAATACGTACTGTTCAGCACCCACCAAGACCACGACGGCGTGCGCAAAGCCATAGCGGGCGACTCCATCTGGAACGGCGCCGACGACAATGCCACCGGCTGCGCCGGTACGCTGGCCGTGATGCGTGCCTTCGTGAAAAAGCCAGCCCGGCGCACAGGCTTGTTTGTGTTCCATGGGGCTGAGGAGCGCGGGCTCCTTGGCTCGTACTATTACTCGGAGAAGCCCACGGTGCCGCGCGAGGCCATTGTGGCCGTGCTCAATGCCGAAATGATTGGCCGCAACGCCCCTGACAGCGCCGCGCTGCTCGGCTCGCAACGACCCCACCGCAACTCCGCCGATCTGGTGAGCCTCGCAATGAACGCCAACCAGGCCGGGCCGAAATTCAAGCTCGATACCCTGTGGGACAAGCCCACGCACCCCGAGGGCTGGTATTTCCGCAGCGACCACCTGCCGTATGCCAAGCTAGGTATTCCGGCCATCTGCTACACCACGCTGCTGCACAAAGACTATCACACGCCCAAAGACGAGCCCGAGCGCATCAACGTAGCCAAGCTGACCAACGTGACGCGCTGGATTTACTTGACGGGCTGGGCAGTAGCCAACCGCGACCAACGCCCCGCGCCGGATAAGGATTTTAAGTTGGAGCGATAAACGCACGCCACGACGCAAGCAAAAAGCGCGAAGACGATGCTAGTTATAGCACATCGTCTTCGCGCTTTGGCGTTAAGGGCTTGCTAGGTAGCAAGCGGGGTTATTCGTGACCTAGGGTAGCGTCGAAGGAAGGCCGCCCGGCACCCATGATCAGGATGAGCAGTAGCAGCGCCAGCACGACGGTAGAAACCCAGAGTTCCATGTTGTCGAGGCGGATACCTTGCTGCATATTAACCAGAAACACAGCCCCCAGCAGAATAGGAATTTGCAGTAGTGCGGCTATGCGAGTTTGATATCCAACGGCTATCATCGTGCCGCCCACGATGTGCATCACGCCCGCCATCATGGTCGCTTTGCTGTAGTGGCCGGATAAGAAAGGCGTAGCGCTTACTATCCGGAATACCTCCGAGGCGTACTCCGCGAACAGCAAGCCTTTAATCAGCAAAAAAACGCCTAGCCCAATGCGGGTAATACCTAGCCCTATTTGCCGATGAGCGATGGGAGCGGAGGAGGGGAAATGGTGGGTGGTTTCCATGACAGAGAGCGTAAAAAAGGTGGGTTGACTACTTACATGTTACGTAAGATAAGCAACTCACTTTCAATAATCAAGCGCTAGCGTAGGAGCTAGCGACGTATCTATGGCCCGTGCAGAAAAAACAAGCTAGCAATAGTCCGGCGCCTCTTCGCTCTCATAGGGCGTTAGCCAAAAAACAAGCAATTGAACTGAACAAAAAAGGAGCACCGGTTGTGCTAGCTATGGAGGGAAGAAAGCAACCTGCGCTTGGAGGCATGCTTTTGCGAATAGTACAAAACATAAGTTGATGTCATTCCGTACCTTGCCTTCTTTCTTTTAGTGTTGAGCTTACTGCGGGTAAGCAGTTCTTTTTTCTTCTTTTGCATGAACCACCTCGTGTACATGAGCCGGGCAGTCCGGCCCCTTTCCGACCAGGATTTACAGGAGCTATTGACGCAGTGCCGCCGTGATAATGCCCGTGAGCACGTCACTGGTATTCTTTTCTACAGCCATGGCAACATTGCGCAGTTAATCGAAGGAGAGCCAGAAGTGATTGAAAGGTTATTCAAGCGTATTTCCCGCGATGGTCGGCACTCGCACGTGCACAAGCTGGTCGAAAAACCAATTACCCAGCGCAGCTTCTCGGAGTGGTCGATGGCCTTTCACCCACTGGAGGCGGACGCTTTCCACCAGTTAGCGGGCTTTTTCCTGCCTCACCAAGTGCCTGCCATGCCCGGCACACTCACCATTGCCGATGCGCTGCTCGTCGACTTGGTTCGCCAGGCAGTCCTAGGTCCTATGCATCAGGACAATGACTCGACGACGAACACCGCCGCCGTATAATTCATTTTTCTTCAAGCATTCGTTCTGCTCCTGCACCTCATAAGGCAGTCCGGGATTTCGTTGTTGAAATAAACCACTGCTGCTGTGCTGCCTTTTTCTCCCTCGTTCGCTATGCGCGACTATCAGCTTCAAAATATTCTGCGCCATATGCCGGCTGGTATTGCGACGTTGCTAGGGCCTGAGCTACGCTATGGCTTTGTCAATGAAGCAATGCAGGTGCTGCTAGGAGCAGAGGGGCTCGAAGGACAGCCATTGGCCGAACATACTACGCTGCCTACCGACCTGCTGGACGTACTACTGGAAGTGTATCGTACGGGCAAGCCCTACGTGGTAAAAGGGTATGGTTGGCCGCAAACGAGTGGTCAGGCACAGGAAGAACCAGTAATGCGCTACTATGACCTAGCTCTGGAGCCTATTCAGTACGAAAAGGAGGAGGAGCGAGGACTGCTGCTGTTTGCCGTAGACGTGACGGCGCAGGAAGAAGCTCGTCAGCGGGCGCACCACCTAGCACTCGAAACCCGCCGGCTAGATGCGCGCCTACGGGTGCTCACCGAAACGGCGCCGCTGGTCACATTCACCGTAGATGCGGCAGGCAGTTACGAGTACGTTAGTCCGCAGTGGTACTACTATACGGGTCAGCCGCCAACGGCTGATCTAAACGCCATCTGGCCCCTGCTTATTCACCCCGACGACCGCCTGCGCGTGATCTATCAATCAGATGCGGCGCGGGAGGCAGGTACTGGTTGGAGCTACGAATACCGTTTGCGGCGCCACGACGGAAGTTACCGGTGGTTTTTGAGTCGCGCCCTGCCCGAATTGCACGCCGCCCCTGACAGGCCTACCCATTGGCACGGCGCCGTGACGGAAGTGCATGACCAGCGCGAGTTGGCGGATGCACTGCGTCGCGGCGAAGCGGAGCTGCGTTTCCTGGCCGACAGCATTCCGCAGCTGATCTGGACGGCTACTGCCGAGGGCCTTATTGAGTACTATAACCAACATACCGCCGCCTACTCTGGCATGTCGCCCGACGAGTTAGGTCCGACGGGATGGGTGGCGCTGCTTGACCCGCTGGAGCAGGCAGGCGCTGCCCGGCGCTGGGTGCGGTCGGTGGCAACGGGTGAGAACTACGAGGGCCTTTTCCGGATGCGCCGCCACGATGGGCAGTACCGCTGGCATATCATCCGGGTCCGGCAGCTCACCGACGACCGTGGTCCACGCTGGTTTGGCGCGTGTACCGACGTTGACGACCAATACCGGCTCCGCGAAGTGTTGCAGGTGCAATACGACGAGCTAGCCCGCACCAACCGGGACTTAGACACGTTCGTGTACACGGCGTCGCACGACCTAAAGCAGCCAATTTATAACCTGCGTGGTCTGTTCGATGAGTTGCGACGCACTGCCACGTTCGACGATCCTGAGCAGGAACAGTTACTCAGCATGGTAGATGAATCCTTGCATCAGCTTGACGTGACGCTGCACGACCTAGCTGCCACGGTGCAAGATCAGCGGCAACTAGCCGCACCTACGGAGCTGATTGAGTTAGAGCACGTATTAGAAGAAGTGCTTCTGGGCCTGCGAACACAGATTCTGGACGCGCAGGCTACCATCACCGCGGACTTCGGAGCGGCATCAACATTGCTTTACGGCCGTGCCAACCTGCGTAGCGTATTGCACAACATGCTCAGCAACGCCTTGAAGTTTGCCCACCCTGAGCGCACGCCTTACATTCAGTTAGTCAGCAGCCTCTCGGAAACCGGAAGTCCGCGATTAGTCGTGCAGGATAACGGACTCGGGCTCACCTTGCGCGAAGATTCTACCATTGATTTTCAACGCTTCGAGCGGCAACATCCGCATGTAGCCGGCGCTGGCATTGGCCTATACCTGGTACAACGGATTGTAACTAGCCGGGGTGGGCACCTTGAGGTGGAAAGCACCGTAGATGAGGGTACCACCTTCACCATCTATTGGTTCGAATAAGCCAGTAAGTAGGCTTTAAAAGGGCAGCTAGGTACGCTAGTTCGACAGTTTAGCTCGGGTTACCAGGGCTTGGTAAGCAGGCGAAAGCGCATTCGGGCGGTTCGTTAATTCTGCTACCTCGTCCAGCGTCAGTTCCCCATCGATATAGCGTTGCAGATCAGCAAGTACGTAGGCCGACGGCTCACCGCCCCCGAGGCGGGCTACGGCGATACCCCATTCGGCCTGGCGCTGGCGCTGCTGGCGCTCTGCTAGCTCCTCGGCGGATAGGTCCGGTGGAAAGGGGTTGAAATACTTACTGATCATCGTAGACTCAAACGAGGCAAACCAGTATAAGTGTGCCCTTTTTGGTCCTCTTTTTTTAGTAATTTAGCTTGGTAGCGTGCAATTAGCTAGGCGCTAGCTTGTTCGTGGAAAGTGAGATACACGATCTGATTGAGCAGCGGTGCATTGCTGACGTCGGTAGCGGCTGCGGTTAGGTCCTCGGGATGAGCAAAGCCCGTGAGCGTGCGGAAGGCCCGGTCGTCAACGGGACGGAACGCCATCGACCAATCGCCAAAGTTGCGGTTTGTCAAGGGGCTGTCGGCTAGCTTAATAACGCTAGTGTGCCGCAAATCGGCCCTGATGTGCTCATACAGTGCGCTAATCACTTCTTCCTCGCCCTCTAGTACTTGCACAAACTGAGTGTTGTGGTAGAGCAATACTCCCGTGATTTCGTGGGCCGCGTTGAAAGACCGAGCCTGTGTTAATAGTTCTTGTAGCTCGGTATCGGCCATCGGGCGAATAGCAGTACTCTGGTAAATAATGTGGTGCAGAGCCATAGAGATTAGGGCAAGGGGCAACTGGGTTTAGAAAAGCTAGGGTAGCCCTAACAGGCAAGCAATTTACGCATCAGCGTAAAAATGAGAAATGTTTCCTAAAATGGGAAAGTAGCTCGGCTCATGCTACTATCGGGCCAAGGCTGTTGGATAGGTAAAATCCATAACCCAAGAATACCAACTAGGCTCATGCGTAAAGGCATAAAGCTTCTACCTTCGCTACTCTGCACAAGCTGCGAAGTCAAATAACAGGCTCAACAAGCTACAAAGGCCTAATTTTCAGTTAAAACGTTATCGAAATACTTCTGCAACAAAGCGTTGATTTTATCCTTCGTTAAGGGCTTGCTTAAGAAGTCAGAAACGCATAGTTGCTGGGCTCGTACCACGTCGGCAGGATGCAGGGACGTAGTCGTGAGCATGGCGATAACAATGGCTTTTTGCTGTGCCAATGGCAGTTGCTGATAGGCTTGCAAGAACTCAAACCCGTTCATGATCGGCATATTGATGTCCAGCAGAATCAGCGCGGGACAAGCTTCGTCTGGAGCGGGCTGACAGTGCTGTTCCATCAAGTTGAATGCTTCCTGGCCGTTCAATGCCACAATCAACTGTTCGGTGATTGCTAGGCCCTCTAGCAATCGTTGGTTGATAAAGTTGTTAACCGGATCATCGTCGACTAACAAAATACAGGGTAATTTTCCCACAATAACGTAAAGAGTAAGGGGTTCAGAAATCCGGGGTCTTTCTAACGAGCTGAATAGCCTAAAAAGACCTCGCACCAGGGTTTATCAACTGATGTGGGCCGCCAGGATGGCGTAAGCTGACTAGGTGTGTGCAGGACCTCGTGGTTGTGCTGACCAAACCAATGGTATTGCTGACCGGGTAGACTGTCGGTCGGTAATCTGCTTGGTAGCCAGGGCAAACCACAAGGACTTCCCTGGGCTGGGCTGGTGCGTACCGCCGCATGACCTAGCCCAAATGGGCTACGTGCAATGGCAACAGACAGGCCAGCCAAGGAAAGATACATAGAGCGGATACTAATCAAGGATAGAGTCAAAGAAAGCAAGAAAATGCTAGCATCCGATAGGCGTAGTCATACTTTAATCATGATGATTTTTAGGCAACTTGGATTCCTTATAGTTGCCAGAGTGGGTCGAGTATCAGGTGAATGAGCGGTGCATTTGCCCCCGAAAGGCTTTCCGCTACCTTTACGCTGCTACTTAACCCCTCGCTGCGGATGATCCGAACTGTTATTTTTGATATGGATGGCGTCGTTATCGACACCGAGCCGATTCACCACAATGCTTTCTTTACCCACTTTGGTGAGCTAGGTATCGACGTCTCCGACGAGATGTACGCTACGTTCCTTGGCTCTTCAACCCGCAATATGTACCAGCGCCTCAAGAAAGCGTTTGGACTAAACGAAGAGGTAGAAGACCTAATGAACCGGAAACGAGAGCTGTTTAATAAGCAGTTCGATGAAGACACCGAGCTCGATTTGTTGCCCGGCGTGCGCCACCTGATCGAGGATCTGCACCAGCATGGAGTGCAACTCGTGCTGGCTTCTTCGGCCTCCAAGGCTACTATTGCCCGTGTGTTCAAGCGCTTTGATCTGTATCCTTACTTCTCGCACCTAGTAAGTGGCGAAGACTTCACGGAATCGAAGCCCAACCCGGAAATATTTATCCACGCCGCTGACCTCGCTCAGACGCCTAGAAACGAGTGCATTGTGATTGAAGACTCGACCAACGGCATTACCGCCGCCCATGCGGCTGGTATCTATTGTGTGGCCTATGCCAGCGAGCATTCAGCTTTACAAGATTTGCGCCTAGCCAATCAGGTCATTAAGCACTTTGACGAGCTCAGTGCCGAGAAGATTATGGCCATTACGCCAAGCTAGCCCACTAGGAAGCAAGGCGCAAAAGAGCTAGGCTATTATCCAGCAAAACGACCAACTTGCTACGCCTGTGTAGCAGGTTGGTCGTTTTGCTTTAAAAATGCTGTGCTGCTCAGGAGCAACTCAAGCACAGCAGATTCGTAGGGAGTAGATGGATTTAAAAATATAAAGATAATATTGGATTTTACTTTCAAGTTTATCTTTGACAGCACCTCTTTCCTCTAACTACCCTATGAATTCAAACGCTACTCACGCAAGCTCTGTGAACTTGCCGGGCATTGCTTCGTTTCGGCCGCGCGCCGTGCTGGCTAGCCTGCTGTTAAGCCTATGGGCAGGCGCCGCGCAAGCGCAATCGTTTAGGGTCGTGAGCGTACGACCCGTGAGCAACGCCCGGTCGGCGCCGCGCACGACTCCCGTGACGGCGCGCTTCAGCCAGACGCTGAACACGGCCACGGCTACGCAGCAGGCGTTTAAAGTATTCAGCCAGCAGGCTGGGGGCCGCAAGGCGGGTAACATTGTCAGCAACACCAGCAACCGCGACACGATTTCCCTGCTCCCTACTAGGCCGTTTAAAGCCGGCGAGACGGTATTTGCCACCGTCACGACGGCCATCCGCAGCAACAACGACCAGCCGCTGGATAAGCCCCAGGTGTTTCAGTTCACCACCGCTGTTGCACGTAGCGCGGGCGTGTTTGTGCCGGGTTCTGATCCGACTGTGGGCAATGCACCCGCCGACGTTGCTGTGGGCGACATAGATGGAGATGGTGACCTCGACTTGCTGACCACTAGCCCTTCGGCTAGAGCTGTAAGCGTGCGTCTGAACAATGGTAGCGGTTCGTTCAGCGGTACGCAGGAAGTAAGCATAGGCTCCCAGCCCTATGGTCTGACGCTAGGTGATGTAGACAGCGACGGAGACCTAGACCTGCTAACGCTTGCTTCTAATCTCTCTAGCAGCACAGAGACACTCATCGTACGCCTAAACAATGGGGCTAGCACGTTCGGGGCAGGTTCAGAGGTAGCGGTAGGAGGTTTGGGCTCAAGATCGATAGCGTTAGCCGATATCGATGGAGATGGCGACCTAGATGCACTCACCAGTGGTATTATCAGAACCATTAGCGTCCGACTGAACAATGGGGCAGGTGTCTTTAGTGGCAGCCAGGAAGTGAGCGTTGACACTGCACCCTACAGCGTTGCGTTGGGTGATGTAGATAATGATGGAGATATAGATTTGCTAGCAGCTAATTTGGGGGCCAGCAATGTGAGCATTCGTCTGAACAATGGAGCAGGCGTTTTCAGTGGCACTCAAAACGTAGCGCTGCCACTTTATACACCAAACAGCGTCGCGCTCGGGGATGTGGACGGTGACGGCGACTTAGATTTCGTCGCAACGGGCACTAACCCATTCGGAGATGGTGTGGCAAGCATACAGCTGAACAATGGCGTCGGCACTTTTTCTATATCGGGGCTAGTTTCGGTTGGAAGAAGCCCGCAGAAAGTGGCCATAGGCGATGTTGATGGTGATGGCGACCTAGATTTTACAACGGTCAATGGTAGCAGCAACACCGTAAGCGTGCGCCTAAACAACGGCCAGGGTACTTTCAGCGGAAATGCAGAAGTGGCAGTCGGCAACCAGCCCGCTAGTCTTATTCTAGCTGATGTAGATGGCAATAATACCCTCGACATAATAACGGCAAATGCGCAGGCAAGCACCGCCAGCGTGCGTCTGAACAGCCAAGTTCTGGCTACTAAATCGGCGCAGAAAACAGGGCCGCTGAGCCTATATCCAAACCCGGCCCACGGCAGTGTGCGCCTGCAACTGCCCAGCGGCTACAGCGGCCAAACCGGGCAAGTGAGTTTAATTAATGCACTGGGACAAGTGGTGCTGCAACAGCCGCTCAGCACCGCTGCTGCGCCGGAGTTAGCCTTACCTAGCTTAGCACCCGGAATTTATACGGTACAGCTAAACATTAATCAGGCTACTCTAGCCACTCGCCTAGTAATTGAGTAGCCCTTCAACCTGCATCAACTCTTTAGCTTGACAAAAAGCCCTGTGTTTAATGAGCGCAGGGCTTTTCTACGACATAAGTCAACAAAAACGGAGGAAATAGCTCGCAATAATCAGCCTGGCAAATAACCTTTTGCGCGCTTATAAGTCTCTGAATAGTAATATTTAAGTGAGCGTCTTATTCACCTGTTTCTTGTTCTGTCACCATATCACAACCCACTCATGACTACATCTACTTCTTTCGCTTCGCGGTCGACTCCGGCAGAAGCTAGCTGGGGCAGTGCTCTGCGTGCAGGGTGCGCGGCACTCGTGTTAGCGGCTACTTCGGCGCAGGCCCAAACGCCCACTGTGACGAGCCTCACCCCCGCGCGTAATGCGGTGGCTACGCCGCGCACCACACCCGTTTCAGTAAGCTTCAGCCAGCCGCTGACCAGCAGTGCCAGCACTCTAGGTGCGCTCAAGGTGTTTAGTCGGCAGGCAGGCGGTAAGAAAGCGGGTACCGCTACCGTAAACGGCAATACGTTGACCTTGACGCCAAGCACCGCTTTCCGCGCTGGCGAAACAGTGTACGCTACCGTTACCTCAGCTGCACAGAGTAGCACGGGCGCGGCCGCTACGCCGCATGTGTTTCAGTTTACCACGGCTACGACCCCAGCTCCGGGCGTATTCACCGTCGGCTCGGAACTGAACAGCGGAACCCTGGCCGTAACTACCGGCGACTTAGACAATGATGGTGACCTAGATCTGGTAACCGCCAATACCTCTAGTACGGTAGGCGTCCGCATGAATCTGGGCGGGGGAATCTTCAGCGTAGGGCAGGATCTAAGAGTAGGCGTTTACCCCATCAACGTCGTGTTAGGTGACCTCGACAGTGACGGCGATCTGGATCTGGTAACGGTTGATGGCAACCCCAACACCAATGGCGTGAAAGGAGTGAACGTGAGCCTTAATGACGGGGGTGGCAACTTTTCCGCCGGTCAGCGGATAGACTTTTCTACGAATAGAATCCAAACTACCCTCGGGGATGTAGACGGCGACGGCGATTTGGACCTACTCACAGTGCTGGGTAGATCAGGAGGGAGTGTTGTCAACGTTCGCCTTAATGATGGCGGCGGCACGTTCGTGAGCAGCTCGGAAGTTGCCACAGGAGCTATTGGCAATGACCTAGCTGTTGGGGACGTGGATAATGATGGTGACCTTGACCTGCTCACGTGCAATTTAGTTGGTACCGTGAGCGTGCGCTTGAACAATGGCCTAGGTGCCTTTAGTGGCAATCAGGAGGTAGCCGCAGTCGGTAGCAACTCAAGCGGACTAACGGTGGGAGATATAGACAAAGACGGTGACCTCGACCTGCTCATTGCTAACTTTAGCAACGATAACGTAAGCGTGCGTCGGAACAATGGAGCGGGGCTATTTAGTGGCAGCGAAGAAGTAGCCGTGGGCAACAGTCCTCAAAGCCTTATTTTAGGTGATATAGATGGTGACGGCGACCTCGACCTATTAACCGGCAACTATGGTAGCACCAACGTGAGCGTACGCCTCAACAATAGCTTCGGCACGTTCAGCAATGGGCAAGAGGTAGCCACAAATGGCTCGTCAAAAGCAACCTTGGGGGATATGGATAATGACGGCGACCTGGACTTACTCATCGGTACCCCGCAGAAGCTCAGTGTCAGCCTGAATCAGGAGCCGGCGCTGACCGTTACGGCTGTTTCCCCCGCGCGCAATGCTCGCGCTGTCGCCCGTACAACACCCATAGTCGCTACCTTCAGCCAGCCCCTGAACAACAGCACCGTCACGCAAAACGCGCTGAAGGTGTTTAGCTTACAAGCCGGCGGGCAAAAAGCTGGTACGACCACTATCAACGGTAATTCGTTGACGTTCACACCAACTACAGGCTTTAAACCAGGCGAAACTGTGTCGGCTACCATAGCCCGGACCGTGCAAAACAGCAGCGGGCAGAACCTAGCTCAGGGGCAAGTCTTGCAGTTTACGACGGCTACCGTGCCCAGCAGCGGCCTGTTCGCCGGCGGCTCCGAACTCACACCGTACGGCGGCGTAGACATAGAAACCGGCGACTTAGATAACGACGGCGACCTCGACCTGATTAGTGCTAGCGGAGGAATTTACCGCAACAACGGCAACGGCACTTTCGTGACGAGTGGTACGAGTGTTGGCGGTAATAGTGTAGCAATAGGGGACCTAGATGGCGACGGCGACCTCGACTATGTAGCAGGCATTCTCGTCACCGATGGCTTGCTCGTCGGGTTGAATGATGGGAATGCCACTTTCACGGTCAGGCAGGCTATTGGAGCCGGAGGTTATTTTGTGAATGTACGGCTTGTCGATATCGATGCGGACGGGGACCTCGATGTTTTGGCTGGAGCTGCCGAAGGAGGTGTCGTATACCAGGCTCTCAACAATGGCAGTGGTAGCTTTAGTCGGGGTACTAGCATTTTTGTAGACGTACGGCTTACGGTGGCTCCTGCCGTGGGCGACCTAGACAATGATGGCGACCTGGATATTGTGGCTACAGCTACCTATGAGAGCACGGCTCGAGTGGTGCTGAACAACGGAAGCGGAAGCTTCAGTACTGGCTCAGAAGTAGCCATAGGTATAGGAGCAGTAGCCATTGCCCTAGCCGATATAGATGGCGACGGCGACCTAGACCTGCTCACGGCCAATAGCCGTACTGTGAGCGTGCGGCTGAACAATGGCAGCGGCGTGTTCTCCGGTACCCAAGAAGTAGCCGCCGGCGGTTCTCCCCGCAGCGTGACCACCGGCGACGTAGACGGGGATGGCGACCTGGATTTTGTGGCCGCTAACGCCAATAACAACATCGTGAGCGTATGCCTCAACAATGGCACGGGTATTTTCAGCAGCCAGCAAGTCGCCGTTGGCGCTAGTTCCTACGCTGTAGCCCTGGGTGACCTAGATGGCAACGGCACGCTGGACTTCGCGAGCGTAAATAATAATTCAAATGCTGGCTCTGTCAGTGTGCGGCTGAACAGCCAGGTGCTGGCTACCAAGTCAGCGAAAGCCACACAACCACTAAGCCTGTACCCAAACCCAGCCCACACCAGCGTGCGCCTACAACTGCCCAGCGGCTTTAGTGGGCAAGCAGGGCGGGTGAGCGTGATTAACGCTGTAGGCCAAGTCGTGTTGGAACGGGCCCTAACGACAGCAGCCAGCTCAGAACTCTCTTTACCGAGCCTAGCTCCCGGTATTTACACCGTGCAACTAAGCACTAGCCAAGGCAACCTAGCTTCGCGCTTATTAGTGGAATAGCAACTGACCGAGCGTAAAACGAAGGGGTTGTTTGCTTAGCAAACAACCCCTTCGTCGTTATAGAATAATCGTGCGAACCGAGCCGTGCCCGACGGCGTTCGTGAAAATATCCTCGTGCACTAGGTCGGTAGCGGCGGCTTTGGCCGGGACACTGGCACTACGAAGGCTAGCTCCGGCCGCCGCGGTTTTGGCAGAGCTAGCTTTGGCCGGCTGCCGGACAAGCGTTTGGTAGGAGCCCGCCGAGAGGTACACGTCCTTGTCGGCGTTCTGGATAGTGTTGTCTTCCAAGATGGTGCCGAGCACAGCCGGGATGCCCTCGTCTACAAACGTTTTGGGGCCAGGGTGCCACTCGTAGTAGGCAAATAGGCCGTTGGGATAGTTCGCATCTACCACGGTTTGCACGTTGGGCGTGCGAGCCACGAGCGTGTTGTGGCGCATCACAAAGTCGAGCACGGCAATACCGAAAGCCTTATCGAGGGCGTGCAGCACCGCATGCACCCCAATGAAACCACCGTTGCTAGGGTCATTGGCCACGTTCACGGTGTTCTGGACCACCTCGTTGTTCCAAGCCGGGTTAAACTCCATTTTCTCCTCGCCTTGTTGAATGGGCGTGAAGTCGATAGCGCCGTTGTTGGTCAGCTTGTTGTTGACGATGGCAACTTGGTGAATGGCGCCTTGATACAGCGTAATGCCGCGGCGGTTGCCCTCCATTGTGTTGCTCTGCACGAGCCACCGTTCTGCGCTCCAATTCAAGATGCTATAGCGGCTGGTAGCATCGGGGGCTAGGTCCCAGGCGCGGTCCACGGTTAGCTCAGTGGCCGTGCGGCTCCGGATGGTGCGGCACTGCCCGGCCCCGCGTCCGTACACAATAGCGACTACTTGGTGGGGCGGACCCGTTGTTTTCCAACTTTTGGTGGTGTCTTGCAGCGTAGTAGCGGTGCCGCCGGTAGCGGTGCCGGTATCCTGCTCGTGGCGCTGGTAGCCAATACCTTCGCTGATGATGGTTTCGCCGTCGTTGATGTTCACCGTGGGCCAGTTCTTCACCTTGAAGGTATTGCCGAGCACCACCGCGTTGCGGGTGAAGTTCATGGCTAGCACGTGGTTGACCACCTGAATGGGCTTGCCGTTGCGCTCGGTGGGGTACTTGATGCCGCCTAGCCGGCAAACGGTATTTTGTTCAAAAACGCCACGATCGGCGTTGTTGATGCTGATACCATCCACGGCGTAGTTCACGGTATTGCCGCGCACCAGCCAGTGCTTTGTGCCGTCGAGGCGCAAAGGTCCGTGAATACCAGCCGCGAAGTTGATGCCCTGGGTAAACTCGTTGCTGACAATAGCTAGCTTTTCATGATCAGCTAGCTCCAGCCACGGCGATTCGTTTAGGGTAAAACGGCAGCCTTTCAGGAAGAACTCCACGCCTTTGCCCACCAAGTTGTAGTACGGGTTGGTGTCGCGCGGGGTGCTGCGGTTTTCGTAGGTCAGGTTGCAGATGCCGCCGCGTCGGCACGGCCCGTCGGTGCTAGGGCTATCAACCAGCAGAAACGTCCACGACTGCTGCGTTGGGTTCGAGCTAGCATTGCCTTCCACCAAAATCTTGGTGTGGTCTTTCCCATCACCCATTAGCACCACGCCCGAGTGCAGGTGCAGCCCGAAGCCGGTGAAGCTCAACTTGTAGGTGCCGGCCGGCAGCCGCACAATGCCGCCGCCCATCTTCCATACTTTCTGAATAGAGTCGTTGATGGCGTCGAGGTCGTTGGCTTTGCCATCGCCACGAGCGGGTTTGTCGGGGTTCGTTTTGGCGTTGTACACGTTCGTTTTGTACTTGCCCGGTGCCCATCCAACCCCTAGGTGAAAATAGTCGACGCCGGCTGGCAGGGTTTTCACCGTCTGCTCCACCTTGGTTTCCGCAGTGCTGCCACCTAAGCCATTGCTGACAAATAGCTCGTATTCGACGCCGTGTGCTAGGCCGGCCGGTGTGTGGCAAATCAGCTTGCGGTCGTCGCTGCCCACCGTGTTAATCTGGCCCGCTAAGCTTTTGCCGCCGCCTTTGGGCGCGAACCGCACCCGTGCCTTGCCCGGTACCAACTGTAAGTTTTGCCCAAAGATGCGTAGGTACTCGCCCGGTACAATCTCCGGGGAATCGAGAAACAAGCCACGTGCCCGGTTTACGTGTACCTCTGGGCTCTTTTGCCCGTTTTCCTGCACGTACAGCCGGTATGTTTCGGGGCCCGCGCCGCTAGGCGCTTCTACCAATACACTGCCCGCAGCCTGTGCTTTGGTCTTGCCGTCGGCGCTCTGAATAGGAGCTAGCTTTTGAAAACTTGTGCTGTTTCCTAGGGCCAAATACACCTCTGCTGTAGCTCCAAAGCTGCCTTGTAGGCTGATAGCTTCGCCAGGGCGGGCGGAAGGCGTGCAATTAAAAATAAAGCATTCACTGGCCGCTGCTGGGGTGGCTGCTACGGCGGCCTCTTCGCCAGTAACCGGCGAATCCTTAGAAGGGGTTGCCGAGCAGGTGGTCGAAGCTAAACCCGTGACCAAGCTAGCTCCTATACCAAGCCGATCAGATCCTGATGAGGTAACTCGCGGTAGTGGGAGCGAAGCTGTGGGCAGTGTGGAGTGGGTAACATTCATGCGTAGGATAGCGGATATCTCAAGACCTAGGTCAGGCCTTGATAAAGCAAGCTAGTCATGAAAGGCTTGTCAACCATCTCAAAAGTAAACAAGCCGCGCCTGCCGACCTACCTAGGCAGCCTAGTGCTGCTGGCTTAGCTCGTTGCTGGTGTCAGCGGGACTGACCCTCACGCTAGTAATAGCGCCGCTACCTAGGTATAGCGGTTTGGGGTAGATAGTGAGAAAAATGCCCAACCCGATTGGCAGTCTGTAGCTGTTTATTCTTGGGTAAGCACCACAAGGAAAAGCCGCTCAGTGAGTGGCGGCTCTTATCAAATGGGTTAGTAGGAATAGGTTGCTGGCCAGTAAGCTAGCCTAGGGTTGATCCTGCAGCCACGCATACGCCGACGCCACATCGTCGAAGAGTGCTACCTCCATGTGTTTGGCGTACTGAAAAGTACGCTTCACCGACTGCCGGCTAGCTGGGTCCGTCGGACAGATTCGGGCAAAGTAGCGGACCCCTTGTTTGGAGAGAATTCGGAAAAAATCGGTGCCTACCCACTCGGCTACTTCGTCCCAATTGTTGGTGATTTGGCGGCTATCATCCAAAATCTTAGCGCAGGGTTGTTTGGCTAGGCTCTGGCGCATGGCAGAGCAACCTGCCACAACGGAAGTAGCATCGTGCGGTCCTTTCCACTCCGCGTAGATGCATTGACTAGCGCGGTCGTAGAATAGCACAAAAGAAGGTGTATCAACCAGGAGATCTTGCTGCAACATAGGTGTGGAGAGAGTGGCAGGTAGAAAATAGGCTAGTATGCTGATCCGCCGCTTGTGAGCTAGCTTGGCTTTTTGCTACGCATAGTTATTTGGAGCGTAGGAGGCAGCTTTTTGATTGGCCCGCTGTAAGAACTCTCAGTCCGTATACTAAAGGCACAGCGAGGTAGAAGATAGTCCCTTCCAAAAATTGCACAGGGTACCGAACGACCGAGCGTGTATAGCATAGCACACAAGCTTAAGGCAACTTCCCAAATCTAATAAAGTCGCAGGTAGTATCGCTACCGAGTTACACGTAAATAGCTATGCGCTAAATACGTAAGTACAAATTTGTACTTGTCATGGAAGGCTGTTACGCAGCCCGCGAGACGTATACTTAAGGTGAATAGACACTTTCCCGAAGAAGCAGGGTTGAATTTTTACAATAATGTTGAATAGGGCTAATAGACTAAGGCTTGCTACTGCTGATTATAAATACGTGGTTTACAAGGGCTTTTTAAGGATTAAACGTAAGAATATGATTTTTGTAATATATGGCGCTGTTTTTGAAAAGCTCCTGACCACACTTTACTGTTATGTCCGTTACAGAAACTCAACTAACTACTTGTCTACAGGAATACGACGTGCGTCACGCCGGCCTCCTGCTCGCGCAATGGGTTCAACAATATTACTTCGCTTTGAAGCTTACCCCGGCGCAACAAATGCATCTCCAAGAGTGCTGCCACCTGATCATCGAACGGCACTCCGGGTTAGATATGGAAGCATTATTGGAAGAAGCTACCGTCTGTTTGCATCACGTGCGCAACCCCTCGATAAACCATATGAGGGAAGTAGTATTGATGGCAAGAGCCAACGGGTAAGACCCCGCTAGTATAGTTTCTACGCTATTCTTAGGTCCAATTCCTAAATCTATCCGCAGCCTAAAAACAAGCTTGCTAGGGTTGTAATCCAGTTAAAAATCGAGCTATATTTTGAGTGCTCAAGCATCAACGGCTTAGTTTGTCGGACCGCTGTCTACTTTGGATTCGACAGCACTCTGAATGGAAGTAGAAACTTCCGATAGTAAATCGTAGCCGGTAGCCTTCTCAATGGCATCGACTGTCGTACGGTAGTTCTCCCAAGAGGAGTTAATACTGTTGGTATTTGGTGTATTGATTGCAATAACGCGGGTCGTAGCCGTGACGCGGCGACTATCATCAGTACCCACTGGCAATACCACCACTACCTTCCAGCAATAGGCTGGCACCGTGACGCGGCCATCGTCAATCGTACTGGCTGAACCATTTGAGCCACTTCCGCCCTTACCGTAGCTGCCGCAAATAATGTACAGTTCGTTTCCGGCTCCCACCAGCGTACGGCAGTAATTTTCCAGGCCCGCCCAGGTTTGCTGGTTGCTAGCAGGCGCCTGCGGCATCATATTGCTCATCAGAAAAGTAGCCGAGTTGTCCTCCACCGAGTTAGTGCGGTCGGCGGAGGGGCAATTATGGCCCCGATCGAAGCCCGACCCACTGTAGCTGGAACTACTCACCCGGTACCACCCGGTCGGCAGCGTATTATCAGTTCCGAAGTTGTCTTGCCGGGGTGTGCTACCTAGCCAGGCACTGCTCAGATGCCAGCTTACCCAATTGGGCTTGCCTTGGTCGCGGTTATAGCTTAGCGTATACTGTGCCTTGGTCAGCAAGTAGTTGGAGAAGTTTGCCGGGTTAGCAGTGGCTCCACTCGGATTGCCCATCGCCAAGTTCTCGTCTCGCGTAGCAGTAGTTGTTGGTGCAACATCGTCGTCATGCGAGCACGCAACTGCAAATGTGCTCAGGACAATAAAAGTAACGAGACGAAAGAACGCTTGCTTCATAGGAGAGTAGGACGAAGAGAAAGACAAAGATGCGACTTACTCAGGTAAGCACGGTCCACTGCTCAGCGTTTTGTTATAGCTGTACTTCTTAAAAGCCTATCCTTGAGTAGGTACTAGTATACTTCCGATTACTTCTATTTCGCGCTGAAGCAGTTGGGAGCACAGCCAACTAGCGCCATGGAACCTAGGCTTGGGTCGTTTTGCATACGAGTAGCTAGCCGGAAGAGTAGGCATAGCTTAGCGCATGATAATTGCTTGTCAAGACAGCGCTAACGGAGTAAGGGGTAACTTAATCAAGTTAAAAACTGATCTACCTTGAACACTTTTGAGAACGTTACCGGCAACGTTTGCATAAATATTAATCCAGTTTTATGGTTCTTACTATCAGTTAGTCTGCTAAAATTAAGTGCCGTAATGAGGGAAGTGTGTAATAAGCCGCCGCAAACCATTGCATAGCTGCAAAGTCATCTTGGTTTCATTAGCTATTTGGCTGCTACGTCACTTTCTCCTGCAAGGCCTGCTTCTTCGTCCCCTCACCTGCTCGATTTCTCACCTATAATTCCAAATTGAATGAAAAAGTATGTACTGTTAGTTTGGCTGTTGCTAAGTACGGTGCTAGCTGTCACGGCCCAGCAAAGGCGCATTGAGGGAACAGTAACGTCGACGGAAAAAGGGGAGACCTTGCCCGGCGTAACCGTTGTGGTGAAGGGTACCACGATTGGGGCTACCACCGATGGCGACGGTAAATTTGGTATCAGTGTGCCAGCGGGCAGCGACGTAACGTTGCGCGTAAGCTACGTGGGCTATACCGCTAAGGACGTGGTCGTTGGCAGCCAAAACAACGTCACCGTGCAGCTCAGCCCAGATACGAAAGCCTTGGAAGAAGTAGTCGTAATTGGCTACCAACAAGTAAACCGCCGCGACGTAACGGGGTCGGTTTCTTCGGTGAGTGCTCAGCAAATTAAAGACGTGCCGGTCAACTCGGCGGCGGAAGCGCTAACAGGCCGCCTAGCTGGTGTGCAGGTAACTTCGGCGGAAGGAACGCCCGGCAACCAAAACGTGCAAATCCGGGTGCGTGGCGGCGGCTCCATCACGCAAGATAACTCGCCATTGTATGTAGTTGACGGTGTGCAGGTTGAAAATGCGCTAAACGTTATTTCGCCCCAAGACATAGCCTCCGTCGACGTGCTCAAGGATGCTGCGGCTACGGCCATCTATGGGGCGCGGGGTGCCAACGGGGTAGTCATTATCACCACAAAAAGTGGGAAGGAAGGACGCACGGTTATCTCCTACAATGGCTTTGCCGGGGTGCGCAAACTCAGCCGCAAGCTCGACCTGATGCAGCCCGCCGACTTCGTGGACTACCAGTACGAGCGGGCTTTGTCAGCCAACACGCTCCCGAGCTTCAAGACCTTCTTTGGTAGCACTAACTTCGCTGGGGACACGCTCCAACGCGACCGTAATCTGC
Source organism: Hymenobacter sp. GOD-10R (assembly GCF_035609205.1). NCBI lineage: Bacteria > Pseudomonadati > Bacteroidota > Cytophagia > Cytophagales > Hymenobacteraceae > Hymenobacter > Hymenobacter sp. GOD-10R. Next base: position 5,366,553 of record NZ_CP141184.1, on the reverse strand, counting down.
CCTTCCTGGACTGGCAGGATAAGGTGTTCGGCCGGGATGCTTTCCAGCAAACGCACAACCTGTCGATTGCGGGCGGTAGCAAAAACATGACTTACTCGCTAAGCCTAACGCGTAACGGGGAGAAAGGCATTCAGCTGGGCTCTGATTACACGCGTAACCTGGTTAATCTGCGCTTAGACAACAAGGTGAGCGACAAGTTCAGCTTTGGACTTAATGTGCGCTTCAACGATCAGGTGCAGAATGGCCTAGGTACTTCCTCGACCCTTTCCAACACTACTTCGCGCCTGCGTAATGCTGTGATTTACTTGCCACTAGCGGTTGATCTACCGGGTGCGCTAGACCCTAACGTATTTGACGAAGCCTTCTCCACAACCGCTTCGCTGATTAACCCAGTCGTTGCGATTCAGAACGACTACCGCCGCGATAAGCGCCGCAACCTCAACCTAGGTGGCAATATTGCCTTCAGCTTCACCAAAGACTTGGTGTTCCGCTCGACAGTAGGCTTCGACCTGACTAACTCCATGGTAGAAACCTTTGCCGGTCGTTACTCTCCCGCAATTCGTCAGCCTGGTGGAGGATTCAATACGCAACCCTACGCCGCTATTGCTTCGGGGCAGGCGACAACGATCAACCAGTCGAACGTACTGACTTACAGCTTTAAGAAAAACAAGCATTCGTTGGATGCCTTGCTAGGACAAGAAATTTACACGCAGGTTAATACCACGCAGAACATCCAAGTCAACTTCCTGCCGCTGAATATCACAGCCGAGCGGGCCATTGCTAACATCAACCAGGGCGTGCTGCCTTCCACTACCTCGGTGCAGCCCAACCCATCGTCGGGTCGGCCGGTCGATTCGCGTTTACTTTCGGGCTTCACGCGCTTGAATTACTCCTTTGATGATAAGTATCTGCTAACGGGTACGTTGCGCGCTGATGCTTCTTCGAAGTTCCGGGCTGGACAACGCGTGGGCTACTTCCCAGCCGCCTCAGTCGCTTGGCGCATTTCACGCGAGGAGTTCATGAAGTCGGTAACGCCGATTTCGGATTTGAAACTGCGTTTGAGCTACGGCCTAGCCGGCAACAACCGCATCAACGACTTTCTATTCAATCAGTTATTCCAAGTAGGAGGAGGCCAGTACGCATTGAACGAAAACGTAGTGCTAGGTACTACCGCTACGGGCTTGCCTAACACGAACTTGAAGTGGGAAACGACGGTGTCGCGCAACGTAGGGGTAGACTTGAGTCTGTTCAACAACCGTGTGCAATTCACCGCCGACGTCTACAAAAACACGACCCGCGACCTGCTCGTGAACGTGCCGATTCCGCCTGTGGCCGGCTACTCGAGCCAATTGCAGAACATTGGTTCGACGTCTAACCGCGGCATAGAGCTGCAGCTCAGCGGTTCTATCATACAGGGCGGCAACTTCACTTGGAGCGCTACCGCTAATACGTCGCTGAACCGGGGCCGGATCGAAAGCCTAGGCCCGATCACCAGCATTCCGGGTATTGCCTCGGGTTGGGCCAGCACGGCCATTGCAACCGACTACCTAGCTCGTGTAGGGGACCCAGTGGGCTTGATGTATGGCTACGTGACTGACTTCGACAACGGCCGCAAAGGCTTCTACACCGTGGATGACTTTGAGGGCTACAATGCGACTACCAAAACCTGGACGCTGAAATCTACTGTTGCCAGCGACGTAGCCGTGCAGGGGCAGACCGTAGCTCCGGGTATTGTGAAGCTCAAAGACCTAGACGGAAACGGAGTAGTAAACGACCTAGACCGCACGGTTATCGGCAATGCCAATCCGAAGCTGACGGGCGGCTTGAACCAGCAGTTTACCTACAAAGGCTTCGACGCCAGCATCTTCGTCAACTTTGTGCTTGGCAATGATATCTACAACGCCAACAAGCTGGAGTTTACCACGGCTGGCTCACCTTTCACCAACCTGCTAGGGGTGATGAAAGACCGCTACCGCACCGTGGACGCCAACGGGGCTCTAATTACCAGCCCAGAAGTATCGCGGCAGGTAAATCAGAACGCTCAGATTTGGCAGCCCACGCGCCAGCTTTTCGTGCACTCTTGGGCTATCGAAGACGGCTCTTTCCTGCGTCTGAACAACATTACCCTAGGCTACTCGCTGCCCAAAGCACTGATTGAGCGCATCAAGCTTACGCAGCTGCGCTTCTACGTGACGGCGAACAACCTGTACACCTTTACTAAGTACTCGGGATACGACCCAGAGGTGAATACCCGCCGCAACTCGCCGCTCACGCCGGGCATGGACTTCGCCGGCTACCCCCGCAGCCGTGTGCTGCTACTTGGGGTAAACCTTTCCCTCTAATGTCTCACACCACTCAGCGTCAGAAGATGAAATTTTCCTTATTCCGTTCGACTCTCACGGTTTCGGCCGTGCTGGCTGGTATGCTAGGTACCACAGCTTGCAAAGATTACCTCGACATAGATCCGGTTGCCTATTCTAACACCGAAGTTGCCTTCCTAGATGTAGCGGGCGCTACCAGCACTGTTATCGGTGCTTACGACATGCTGTCGGGCGACACAGGCTACGGCACGCGCGTGAACCTGTACTACCCCTACGACTCCGACGAGATGCAGGCTATTCCAGGGCAGGCCTTCAACGCGGGCAACTTGGGTATTGCGCGTTACGCCGCGCTGCCGGTGAACAATGAAATCACGAACCCTTTCAACAACCTCTACCAGGGAATTGAGCGCGCCAACATCTGCATCAAGTATATCCCGCAGATGGATGCCTATAAGAATGGCTCTGCAGCCGATACGGCGGCCCTGCATCGCCTGTACGGGGAAGTGCTGACGCTGCGGGCGCAGTACCTATTTGAAGCCATTCGGAACTGGGGCGACGTGCCCGCGCCGTTTGTTCCAACCATCGACGCGCCCGACGTGAAGCTGCCCAACGCCGACCGTAACGCCACGTACGACCGCCTCATTGCCGACCTGCTGCAAGCCGAGAAGCTAGTGCCATGGCGTACTGCTGCCGGCACCACCAACGAGCGCATCACAAAGGGCGCAGTGAAAGCTTTGCGGGCCCGCCTAGCGCTATACCGCGGTGGATATTCGCTGTATGGCTTAGAAATGAAGCGGCAGCCCGACTACCTCGAGTATTACAAAATAGCCCGTCAGGAGTGCTTAGAACTGATGGCCAAGCGGGGCGAGCACACGCTCAATCCGAGCTTCGAAAACTTGTGGCGCAGCGTCAACCAATTGCAGTTTGATCCGGCCCGCGAAATCATTTTTGAAGTGGCTGAAGGAGCCTCTAGTGCCGTATCCGACAGCAAGCTAGGCTACTACAACGGACCACGCCAAAACGCCTCCACCACGTTTGGCAGCTCCACGGGCTCCATTGGCGCCCTGCCAACGTATTTCTATGCCTTCGACTCCACCGACCTGCGCCGTGACGTGACGGTGACGCTGTACACTGTAGAAAGCAACAACCAGCAGAAAGCAGTAACCCTGACGGCTGCTACCGATGGGAAGTTTCGTCGGCACTGGCGCACGCCCGCGCTGCCCGGCACGGGTAACTACCTAGGCTACAACTGGCCCCTGATTCGCTTCGCAGATGTGCTGCTGATGTTTGCTGAGGCCGATAATGAGCTGAATGGTCCTACGGCGGCTGCCTTAGCCGCTGTGCAGGAAGTGCGTAACCGGGGCTATGGATCTGCTAGTGCTGCTGGCGCCCGGCTCACGCTGCCAGGCAACAAAGCAGATATGTTCAACCTCATTGCCAACGAACGATTCCTGGAGCTAGGGGGCGAAGGCATCCGCAAGTACGACCTGATTCGCTGGAATCTGCTGAGCACCAAGCTAGCTGAAGCCAAAGCAAACCTCACAGCGCTGAAAAATGGCACCGGTAACTACGCCAGAATCCCGCTGACGCAGTACTACCGCGTACTGACGAACGGAACCGTGCAGTTTGCCCGCTCCTTCTACCGGCCAGCGCCGGCTACGGCCCCCGCTGGCACTACGGCCATCGGCTGGCGCTCAGCCATGACCGATGCGCTTATTGCTAACCTAGCCTCGGAGTACAAGCCAAATGCAGGTAAAGAACTGTTTCCTTATCCGCAGGGCACCATCGATACTGACCCCAACGTGAAGCAGAACGCGGGCTATTAGCGTTATGCTGATGAGAACGTCATGCTGAGCTTGTCGAAGCATCTCTACCACAGTGGTAATATCATTTACTTTGGCGGTAGAGATGCTTCGACAAGCTCAGCATGACGTTCTATCATTTCAATCTAGGTCCTCAAACGAAGCATATGGCAGAAGACAATACGCGCCGACGTTTTTTGAAGATGGCTGGACAAGGCTTGCTGGCTGCGCCTGTGGCGTCTTCCTTGCTCAGTTGCAGCACGGCTGGCTCGGCCACGCAGGCACAAGCAGGAGCAGGTAAAGCTTCCGCAACAAGCACCCTAGGTAAGCCCAACGTCACCCTCAACGTGCGCGACTTTGGCGCCACTGGCAACGGCTCGACCAAAGATACCGTGGCTATTCAGCAGGCGCTGGATCGGTGCTGGGTGTTGGGTGGGGGCGAGGTAGTAATACCCGCCGGCAATTACCTCACGGGGGCTATTGCGCTAAAGTCGAACACGCTGCTACGTTTCGAAAAAGATGCGGTACTGCTCGGCACGCCTGATTTTGCCGACTATCCGGTGATGCAGGTGCGCTGGGAAGGAAAGTGGATACAGGGGCACGTGGGGCTGATCTATGCGATAAGCGCCAATAATATTGGGGTTGTTGGCCCTGGTAAAATCATGGGTCACCACGACCTAGGTGGGCGTCCCACGGCCGAAAATCCCTTGCGTCACCCGGCTCTAATTGAGCCCATTGGCTGCAACAACCTGCGCTTCGAGGATTTCTCGACCGACTACTTCCGCATGTGGTGCCTGCACCCAACGTATTGCGAGAACATCGTTATCAAAAACCTCACAATCCGCAGCACCGGCGGCAACGGCGACGGCATCGACATTGATTCGTGCAAGCACGTGCGCATTGAAGGATGCGACATCAACACCGGCGACGACTGTATCTCATTGAAATCGGGGCGCGGCATGGAAGGCTACTCGCTGCTGCACACCACCGAAGACGTGCACATCAGCAACTGCACCTTCGCCGATTCTATTTTCGCCTGCATTGGTATTGGCAGCGAAACCTCGGGTGGCATTCGCAATGTGCGCATCGAGCACTGCAAATTCACCTTTGCCCAAACACACGCCATTTACATCAAAACGCGTCCAGGTCGCGGTGCTTTCATTGAAGATATTATCGTCGACGATATCGATGTATCGGGTACTGTCGCGGGTTTCTTGCGCTTCAATATGCTTGGTAGCGGCATTCAGGATCAAAGCCCCGTGCCCGGTGACGAAGGCATTCCAACCGTCAAAAATTGGCAGTTCTCCAACATACGCGTGAAGGATGTGCCCGTGCTCATAGATGGCACGGCCGTGCACCCAAATAAGCCGCTTGATGGCTTTTCCTTCGTGAATGTAACGGGCACTTGCGCCAAAGGGATTGCGCTGGCCAACATCAAGAAAGCCAAGCTGCGCGACATCAAGGTGACGGGTTTCAGCGGCCCGCTACTCAGCATTTATAATGTTACTGGCTCCGGCTTGGAAGGCGCCGCCACCATCGAACCACCGAAATTACCTGACCCAGTCCCAACCCCCAATCAGCCCTACAAGCTAGGCTAGGTTGTAGGGCGAAGCTCCAGCTTCGCGCCTCGTTGAACGACTAGACGTGCGCCGCTTCAACGATGATCGTGGAACGAGGCGCGAAGCTGGAGCTTCGCGCTACATGCTTTCGTAATGCGGTATCCGCTTCTTGCCTCGCTGTTTCTTGGTTGTGCGCTGATAGCAAAGGCGCAGGTAAATTCCTCGGCGCTTGCATGGCGAAACAACCTAGCGTATAACTCCTACCTGATGCGCACGGTGCATCAGCAATACGCCGAGCGCCTGAGCGAAATAGCCGATGCTACTGCTTCCAAAAAGGCCATACTGCGCTACCAAGAAAGCCGGCGGGCGCGGTACCGAAGCATCCTAGGCGACCTGCCGAAAAAGACGAATTTAAATGCGCGGGTGGTCGGTACGTCGCCGCAAAAAGGCTTCCGGGTGGAGCGAATTATCTTCGAAAGCGCGCCCCACCGGTACGTCACGGGTAATCTGTATTTGCCGGAAGGCAAAGGGCCATTCCCGGTGACGTTGTCGCTATCGGGGCACGGCATGAATGGAAAGGTGTCGGACCAGCGTGTCGGCGCATTGTTCGCGTTGAATGGCGTGGCGCTATTTGCCGTCGACCCAATTGCGCAGGGCGAGCGGCTGCAATTAGTGGATAGCAAAGGCAACCCCCTCACCCGCGGCTCAACCACGGAGCACACGTTGTTGAATGCTGGCTCTAACTTAGTGGGGACCAGCGTAGCCGCTTACGAATATTGGGACAACACCCGCGCCATCGATTATCTGGAAACGCGCAACGACCTCGATAAAAATAAAATCGGCTGCATTGGCAGCTCCGGCGGTGGCACCCAGACTACTTACCTGATTGCGCTAGATGACCGCATAAAAGTGGCGACGGTGTGCAGCTACGTGTCGCGGCGGGAGCGAGTGCTGGAACTGAGTGGTCCTTCGGACGGCTGCCAGCATATTCCTTATGAAGGAAAAGAACACCTAGAAATCTCAGATTTTCTTGCTCTATTTGCTCCAAAGCCCCTTCTCATTATGTCGGGCTTATATGACTTTGTCGATTATTGGGGGGCTACACAGTCCTACGAGGAGTTAAAAAAAGTATATACTACCTTCGACGCGCACAAAAAGGTAAATCTTTTCACGGCGGAAAGTGGGCACGGAATGCCGCAGCCGAAGCGCGAGGCCGCTATTACGTGGTTCCGAACGTGGTTTGCCAATGATGCCACACCGGTACAAGAAGGCACCATTGCTCCCATCCCCGAAAAAGAATTACTCTGCACTACTACCGGCCAAATCACGACGACTTTTCCGGATGCCGTAAGCATGCCGCAGTACAATGAAGGGCTAGCCAAGGAGTACGCCACGCAGCGCGCCGCTTTTATGAAGCAAGATAAAGCTGCTGTGACGAAGCAGGTTTTGTCGCTGCTCGGTGTGGAGATGCCTAAGGAGAAAATCAGCGTTGAACCCACGGGCACCACCGCTGCGCGCACGTACACGCTGAATAAGTATCAACTTGTTCGGGCTGGGCAGATGCCGGTGCCGTGTCTGGTTTTGGTGCCGGAAAAAGTAACTCCTGCGGCTAACGTGGTGCTATACCTCAATGCCGCGGGCAAAGAGTCTGTTCTGAACGACGAAACCACCGTCGGTAACTTCATGAACCGCGGCGACATTCTGGTGCTTGCCGATTTACGCGGTTTCGGCGAAACCACCGACCCTGCCGAATTGAATGATCTGAAATACTGGTCGAAGGAATACCGCAACGCCATGCTCAGCCTGCATACGGGCCAGCCGATCATGGGCCAGCGCGTCATCGACGTCCTATCACTAGTCGATTTTATGAGCACCGATCCTAGCTTAAAAGGGCACCCAATAAAACTGATAGCCAACAGCCTATACGGTCCAACGGCCATTCACGCCGCCTACCTCGACGACCGAATCAAAAGCACGGAAGTAGCTAGGTCTTTTAAGTCGTTCGAGCAGTTGATTCAGGAGCCCATGCAGAACGACGCGTACACCAACGTGCTCTACGGCGTGCTAAAATACTATGACCTGAAAGATTTGATGGACAAAGCTGGTGGCCGAATCAGGTTCGTGGACTAGGCTATAGTATGTTCTACAAAATGCTTTACGACAAGAAGAATGCTCCGCTTCTTGCCCTCTTATCTTTTTATCTCCTGTTATCCTGAGCTTGCGAAGGACCTCATGCCAGTCGAACGATCTTCGTTGCTACGAGTCGTCCTCGCTTGATAAGGTCCTTCGCAAGCTCAGGAAGACAGAGGGAATAGGTTGCCCTAACACAGAAAAAGCAATGTCTAAGTATTTATTTCTCCTGCTACTTCTGCTCCTTTCAGGTACACACAGTGCTAATGCAGGAGCACCGGCAAAGCGGCAAATCGTAGTGGCTCAAAATGGCTCAGGTGACTTTCGTACGATTCAAGAAGCCATTAATAGCCTGCCGAAAGGTGGGGGGCAGCTGCCGGTGGTATTCATCAAAAATGGCACGTACCGCGAGAAAGTTACCATCGACGGCAAACCGGGTTTAGTGCTGCGCGGGCAGAGTGAAAAGGGCGTTGTCATCACGATTTCGCAGGCAAATGCTTATTTCCGTTGCGATGCTGCCAACGCGGGCCGCTGGGACGTGGCCACGCTGAACTTACGCGACAGCCCTGGTATGACGCTGGAGCAACTGACCGTTGTGAACAGCTACGGTGCCGACCACCCGAATGGCGAGACCCTAGCTTGCCCGAATAGCCCAGGCGGTAAAATCACCATCAACAGCGCCGACCACCAGATGGCGTTGTATACGGGCGCCAACACTACGCGCTTAGTGGTACGGCACTGCACGTTTCGTACCCTCGGCAATGACACGGTGAGCCCCTGGGATAAAGAAGATGGGCTGTACTACTTCGCCGACTGCACCATGGAAGGCTCCGTCGATTTTTATTGCCCCAGAGGTTGGGCATACGCGGAGAATTGCCGCTTTATCTGCCACAACCTAAACGCGGCTATCTGGCACGATGGCTCGATGAACAAGGACGCCAAAACCGTCCTGAAAAACTGCACATTCACCGGCGACAAAGATTGGAAGCTAGGTCGCTACCATCATGACTCGCAGTTCTACCTAGTCAACTGCCGTTTCGATAAAAACATGGCCGACGCGGACATTTACCCCGCGCCGTCGGGCGACTCGGCGCCGATGTGGGGCCGGCGCGTGTACTATTCCAACTGCCACCGCGACGGCGGCGACTACGCTTGGCTGCACGACAACCTAGCTACCGCTTCGAACGCGCCCACGCCGCAGCAAATCACCGCCAACTGGACCTTCGGCGGCCGCTGGAACGTGGACCCGAAAGCGCCGAAGATGCCGGCACCTAGCCCCGTGGCGAAGGATAGCATTGCCGAACGGATGCTGTACTATCAACGCCTTGATGGCGGCTGGCCGAAAGCCATTGGCGAGCACAAAATTGACTACAATCAGCAGCTAAGTGCCGTGCAAAAGGCTACGCTCACGGACGATGCGGGCCGCAACGATGCCACCATCGATAACAACGCCACCACGCACGAAATCACGTACCTGCTGCACGCCTTCACTACCACCAGCAATCCGGCGTATCGCAAAGCCGCGGAGAAAGGCATCAGCTACTTGCTGAAAATGCAGTACCCCAACGGCGGCTTCCCGCAGTTTTACCCCGACCTCAGCAGCTACCACCACCAGATTACCTACAACGACGACGCCATGATTCGGGTGCTGCGGCTCTTGCGCGCCATCACGGAGCGCAAAGGCGACTACGCCAGCGTTGACCAAAACCTTCGCTTGAAAGCCCAGCAAGCCGTGGAGCGCGGCATCGACTGTATCCTGAAAACGCAGTACGTGCAAAATGGCAAGCTCACTGCCTGGTGCGCACAATATGATGAGAAAACCTTACAGCCCGCTAAAGCCCGCAACTTCGAGTTGCCTTCGCTCAGCGGCAGCGAAACGGTAGGCATCGTGGAGTTTTTGATGCAGATTGAAAATCCCTCACCTGAGGTGAAGAAGGCCATTGATAGCGCCGTAGCGTGGTTGCAAGAAGTGAAAATGCCCGGCTATACCGTCAAGACCATCAAAGACCCGAAGCAGCCAAAAGGCTTTGATCGGGTGATTGAGCGCGATGCTAGCTCTACGATTTGGGCGCGCTTTTATGACTTAGAGACGAACAAGCCGATTTACGTGGGCCGCAACAGCGAGAAGAAAAACTCCCTGGCGGAAATCGAATATGAGCGTCGTACGGGCTACGGCTATGCCGGTACTTGGCCGCAAACTTTGTTGGCGAAGGAGTATCCGGAGTGGCAGCAGAAGTGGGAGAAGAAATAAGTTGTTGTTGTTAGATGGCAAGAGAGTACAAACGATTGAAAGCCAAGCATGCTGGTATTAATTTCTTGATAGAGGAAGATAAGCCTGAGATCGGAGCCTACCTGTATGTTTTCAAAGGAAATACCATGTGTGATTACCTACAGGATTCAATCCAGATTTGCCAGCGGCAAGCCTTAGAAGACTTTGGGGTTCCTATATACTCATGGAAGTCCATAAAGTCAGTCTTTATATAGTTCTGCTAAACGACTCGCGCCTGCCGGTCCGACGCCCAGGCGTCCGACCGGCAGGCGCGAGTCGTTCAACCATGTGCGAAGCTGGAGCTTCACGCGACCTGGTCATGACAGTACAGTAGACCTAGGCCAAGCAAGAGAAGTTACTTAGCTCCCGTAACTTGTCGGCCGGTGGTACTCGCTGCGGTACTTACCGGCAAAACCTTACACCTAGCTTTCGTCTACATGTTTAGCTTACAAGGAAAGACCGCCGTCATTACAGGCGGCGGTAGTGGTATCGGGCGCGCGATTTCGCTGCTGTTTGCCCAACAGGGCGCCAACGTCCACATCGTGGAATTGAATCCAGAGGCAGCGGCGCAAGTCGTGGGCGAGATTGAGCAGGAGGGAGGCAAAGCGCAAGTACACCAAGCCAACGTCGCCGATCAGCAGCAGGTGCTACAGGTTTTTGAGCAGATCGGTAGCCTCGACATTCTCGTCAACAACGCCGGCATTGCGCACGTGGGCAACGTGGAAAATACCAGCGAAGCCGATTTTGAGCGCGTGTACAGCGTGAACGTGAAAGGCGCCTACAACTGCCTGTTCGCCGCTGTGCCGCGGCTGAAAGCGCAAGGTGGCGGCACCATCGTGAACCTAGCTTCCATTGCTTCGCACGTGGGCATCACCGACCGCTTTGCGTACTCGATGAGCAAAGGTGCCATTTTCGCCATGACGCTGTCTATCGCCCGCGACTACCTGGCCGATAAAATTCGGTGCAACAGCATCTCGCCGGCCCGCGTGCACACGCCGTTTGTGGATGGCTTTATCGCCAAAAACTATGCTGGCCGTGAAGAAGAAATCTTCGACAAACTCTCGAAAAGTCAGCCCATTGGTCGTATGGGCACGCCCGCGGAAGTCGCGAGCCTAGCCCTCTTCCTGTGCTCCGATGAGGCCGGCTTCATCACCGGCTGCGACTACCCAATCGACGGCGGCTTCATCACCCTGAATAATTAGTTCGTTCTTTCGGTTGTCGCCCGAAGCGCAACAGCGCAGAAGCAGGGGTGACAGGCTTCATTACCATACTCTCTTACGCAACATGAAACTAATCCGCTACGGCCAGTCTGGCCAGGAAAAACCCGGTGTCATCCTGAACGACCAGAAATACGATGTGAGTGCTTTTGGCGAGGATTATACGGAAGCGTTTTTCGCTAACGATGGGCTCGCCCGCCTCGCTGAGTTTGTGGCTGCGAACGAAGGCAAACTACCAAGCGTTGCCGACGGCGAGCGGCTAGGTTCGCCCGTGGCGCGGCCCTCCAAAATCGTGTGCGTGGGTCTAAACTACGCCGACCACGCTAAAGAGACTGGCGCCACGCCGCCCGCCGAGCCAGTGTTGTTCTTCAAATCGACCACTGCGCTGGTTGGCCCTGATGATGCTATTATCATCCCCAAAAACTCGACGAAAACCGACTGGGAAGTAGAACTGGCCGTGATTATCGGAAAGAAAGCTTCTTACGTGGAAGAGGCCGAAGCTCTGGACTACGTAGCCGGTTATGCCCTGCACAACGACGTGTCGGAGCGAGAGTTTCAGCTGGAGCGCAGTGGCACCTGGGATAAGGGCAAAGGCTGCGACACCTTTGCACCGGTTGGGCCTTTCTTGGCCACGCCCGACGAAATCGGTGACGTAGACAACCTGCGCCTGTGGCTGTCAGTGAACGGGCAGATGATGCAGGACGGCACCACCGCCAACCTGATTTTCAAAATTCCTTTCCTGATTTCCTACATCAGCCAGTTTATGACCCTGCTGCCCGGCGACATCATCTCGACCGGTACGCCCGCCGGCGTGGGGTTAGGTTTCAAGCCGCCCGTGTACCTGAAGCCCGGCGACGTGGTAGAACTCGGTATCGATGGCCTAGGCACGTCGCGGCAAGAGCTGCAAGCTTACGCTAAGTAGCGCCGAACTGGAGCTCAGCGCTACCTTCTCCCCATGACTATTAAAATCGATTCCCACCAACATTTCTGGCAGTTCGACCCGGTGCGCGACGGCTGGATCACGGACGAGATGGCCGTGATTCGCCGCGACTGTCTGCCGCCAGACCTAGCTCCCATTTTGCAGCGCCACGGCTTCGCTGGCTCAGTTGTCGTGCAGTCGGACCAATCGGAGGCGGAAAACGAGTTCCAGCTACGCAATGCCGCGGCTCATGCGTTTATCAAAGGCGTGGTAGGATGGGTGGATTTACGAGCTGACAATATCACCGAGCGCTTGGCTTATTACCAGCAGTTCGAAAAGCTGAAGGGCTTCCGCCACGTGTTGCAAGGCGAAGCTGACCGGGCGCTGATGCTCACGCCTAACTTCAAGCGCGGCATTGGCGCGTTGCGGCAGTTCGGCTACACCTACGACATTCTCATCTTTCCCGATCAGCTTCGTTACGCCGCCGAACTGGTAGCTAGCTTTCCCGATCAGCCCTTTGTCCTCGACCACATAGCCAAACCCTATATCAAGGACCAAAAGTTGGAAGGTTGGGAGCAGGATATTCGGGCGCTGGCAGCCCACGAAAACGTGTGGTGTAAAGTGTCGGGCATGGTGACGGAAGCCGACTGGCACCACTGGCAGTCCGCTGATTTTCGACCGTATCTGGATGTGGTGTTCGATGCTTTTGGCGCCGATAAAGTAATGTTTGGCTCCGACTGGCCCGTGTGCGAAGTGGCCGGCGGCTACGACCGTATGCTCGGGTTGGCGCACAATTACCTAGGTAGCTTTTCTGCCGCAGAGCAAGCGCAATTTTGGGGTGGCAACGCCACCGGTTTTTACAAGCTTTAAGAAATCATGGATTTACAACTGCGTGATAAAGTAATTATCGTGACCGGCGGGGCAAAAGGAATTGGCGAAGGCATCAGCCAAGTACTAGCCCGCGAAGGCGCCATTCCGGTCGTAATTGGCCGCAACGAAAAAGACAACCAGCACGCGGTAGCCGGCATTGAAGCCGCGGGCGGCAAAGCGTGGCAAGTGGCCGCAGAGCTAGCTAACCCTACTGCCTGCCAGCAAGCGGTAGCAGCGGTAATAGCCCAGTTCGGCCGCATCGACGGGCTGGTGAACAACGCCGGCGTAAACGACGGCGTGGGCTTAGAAAGCGGCGACTACGAAGCCTTCATGGCGAGCCTGCACAAGAACGTGGTGCATTATTACCTCATGGCCCACCACGCTTTGCCTGAGCTGAAAAAGTCGAAAGGCGCCATTCTCAACATCACGTCCAAAACCGCGGAAACGGGCCAGGGCAACACCTCGGCCTATGCGGCGGCCAACGGTGGTCGCAATGCCCTCACCCGCGAGTGGGCCGTGGAGTTGCTCAAGTATGGCATTCGCGTGAATGCCATTGTAGTGGCCGAATGCTGGACGCCCGCCTACGAAACCTGGATCCAAACCCTGCCCAACCCTGAGGAAAAGCTGCGCGAGATTACCAGCAAAATTCCCCTGGAAAACCGCATGACCACGGCCGAAGAAATTGCCAACACCACGGCGTTTCTGCTGTCGGCGTGCTCCAGCCACACCACCGGCCAGATCATCCACGTCGATGGCGGCTACGTGCACCTCGACCGCGCGTTAGCAAACGCCTAGGTCTTAATTCCTTATTGAAGATGAATACTCTCGTTTGTGAACAGCCCGGGCAATTTGCTTATGAAGACCGGGAGACGCCGGTGGCCCCAGAAGGCTATAGCTTGTTGAAAATTCGTCGTATCGGCATTTGTGGCACCGATTTGCACGCGTACGAAGGCACCCAGCCATTTTTTGCCTACCCACGTGTGCTGGGTCACGAGCTAGCTGGCGAAGTAGTCGATGTTGGTGCGGCGGAAGGATTTTCCGCCGGCGAGGCCGTCACGTTTATTCCGTACTTCAACTGCGGCACTTGCATTGCCTGCCGGTCGGGGCTGCCCAATTGCTGCACGCACATCAACGTGGCGGGCGTACATATCGACGGCGGCATGGCCGAATACCTCGCGGTACCCTCGTATGCATTGGTGCATGGCGAAGGGCTAAGCTTTGATGAGCTAGCACTAGTGGAGCCATTAGCCATCGGCGCCCACGGCGTACGGCGGGCCAACGTACGTGCTGGCGAGTACGTGCTAGTCGTGGGAGCAGGGCCTATTGGGCTCGGAATTATGGAGTTTGCTCGTATTGCCGGCGCCCACGTTATTGCGATGGATATCAACGAGCAGCGCCTCGCTTTCTGTCAGGAAAAGCTGCGCGTAGAGCACACCGTAAATGCGCTGGCACCCGACGTTACCGAGCAGTTGAAGCAGATTACCAACGGCGACATGCCTACCGTCGTCATTGATGCGACCGGCAGCCAGCGCGCCATCAATAATGCATTTCAATACCTAGCTCACGGCGGGCGCTACGTGCTAGTGGGTTTGCAGAAAGGGGAAATTAGCTTCTCACACCCAGAGTTTCACAAGCGCGAAGCCACGCTCATGAGCAGCCGCAACGCCACCCGCGAAGACTTTGAACACGTGATTGCCTCCATGAAAGCTGGCCACGTGGACCCTACCACGTACATCACGCACCGGGTGAAATTTGGGCAGGTGCAGGAGGAATTTGCCAGCTGGCTCAATCCCGCAACAGGCGTCATCAAGGCAATGGTGGAGCTAGAGTAACCGGCTAGGTGCTAGGTCGAAGAGCGAGATGCTGCGTGTGTTGATACTTTTCTGCTGCCAAGCTAATTACTGGCGGTAGAAGGCATCGATACACGCAGCATCTCATTTTACTAGGGAGGCGGTACCAATAGGATGCTAATTCCGGGAACGTTTGCATAAATATTCTTTCACCGCAGCTCTTTTCTCAGTTAAAATGCGGCGTACTTGGTTGCATTCCACTCATGCCTACTCGTATGTCTAACCGCTTTTTAACAAGTATAGCTGCCCTAGGTCTACTGCTGCTAACGGCGTTTACTTCACCACCTAACAAGAGTACAGTGTACCTCATCGGCGACTCAACGATGTCGATAAAAGAGGTGAAGAACTACCCGGAAACAGGCTGGGGAATGCCGTTCGCCATTTTTTTCGATGAGACGGTAACTGTTGACAACCGAGCCCAGAACGGCCGTAGTACCAAGAGCTTCGTGGCTGAAAACCGCTGGCAACCCGTAGCTAGCGCCCTCAAAGAGGGCGACTACGTGTTTATTCAGTTTGGCCATAATGACGAGGTGCCTACCAAGCGGAGCTACACGCCCGAGGCTGACTATAAGAACTACCTGATCCGCTTCATCAGTGAAACGCGGGCCAAAAAAGCTACACCTGTGCTCATCACGCCCGTCGCCCGCCGCAAGTTTGACGCCGCTGGCAAGGTGGAAGGAACCCACGAGGTCTACTCTGAAATTGTACGCAAAACAGCGCAGGAACAGAAGGTTGCCCTAATCGACTTGGACCGCGAGAGCCAAGCATTGTTGCAGCAATACGGCGTCGAAAACTCGAAACTGCTGTTCAACCAGTTAGTACCCGGCGAACACCCCAACTACCCCGACGGCAAAGAAGATAACACACACTTCAACGAGCTAGGTGCCCGCAAGATGGCGCAAATCGTGCTAGCCGACATTCGTGCCCTGAAGCTTGACCTCGCTAACCACATCGTGCAGCGCCAAGCCGCCAAGACGGTCGACGCGCAGGCCAAGTAGCAGTAAAATAGTAAGACCAGACTGTCATGCTGAGCTTGCCGAAGCATCTCTCCCGCTTCGTTGAGCTAGCATTAGAGTTACCATTGCACGCGAGATGCTTCGGCAAGCTCAGCATGACAGGCGTTTAAATTTTACCAATGAGAATGCTAGCTTCCTTATTCAAAAAAGTCTGGCCACTCAGCCTCTTCTTGCTGCTGGCTTTTAGTGGGCCTAGCCCTAAAAAAATCAAGCTTTACCTCATCGGCGATTCGACAATGGCGAACAAGGTCAAGCAGACCTTTCCCGAGACAGGTTGGGGCATGCCACTGACCACGTTTTTCGATTCCACCGTGGTAGTCGACAACCGGGCGCAGAACGGCCGTAGCACCCGTACCTTCCTGGCCGAAAACCGCTGGCAGCCCGTTGTGGATGCGTTGCAGGAAGGCGACTACGTGTTTATTCAGTTCGGCCACAACGATGAGGCTGAGAATTATCCTGACCGCTACACGCCGCCGGAGGACTACCGCAAGAACCTCATCAAGTTTGTGACCGAAACGCAACGCAAAAAAGCTAGCCCGGTGCTGCTCACGCCCATCACGCGCCGCAAGTTTGACAAGGAAGGCCGTCAGCAGGAAACGCACGTGGCCTATTCGCGGGTGACAAGCGAAGTTGCCCAGCAATACAAAGTGCCGCTCATTGACCTCGATAAGATGAGCCGCGAGTTGGTGCAGCAATTTGGCGCCGAAAATTCGAAGCTGCTGTACCTGCAACTCGCCCCTGGCGACCACCCTAACTACCCCTACGGCCGCGAAGACAACACGCACTTCAGCGAGCTAGGTGCCCGCAAAATAGCGCAGATGGCCGTGAACGAAATCAAAACCCAACACTTACCGCTGGCCGAACGCATTGCCAAGCCACTGCCCAAAAATGCCGTACCGCCCACTAAGGGCAAAGACGCGCAGCCTACTACCCCATGAAAAAATTATTCGCCCTTGTTTGCCTCAGCTGGCTACTGATTGGTCGGGCCTTCGCCTATGATTTTGTGGTTGCCCAAGATGGTAGCGGAAACTACAAAACCGTGCAAGAAGCGTTCAACGCTGTGCCCGACTTCCGAAAAAAAGTCACGACCATTTTCATCAAAAAAGGTGTGTACAAGGAAAAATTGGTGTTGGCTGGCTCGAAGAACTTGGTGAAGATCATCGGTGAAGACCTGCGTAACACCATCCTGACGTACGACGACTACAACCAGAAAAAGAACATCTTCGGTGAAGATAAAGGCACGTCGGGTTCGTCGAGCATTTACATCTACGGCGGCGATTTTTCGGCTGAAAATGTCACCTTCCAAAATTCATCGGGGCCGGTCGGGCAGGCCGTGGCCGTATGGGTGGCCGGCGACAAAGCTAGGTTCAAGAACTGTCGCTTTCTGGGTTTTCAGGATACGTTGTACACCTATGGTTACGGCAGTCGGCAGTACTACAAAGACTGCTACATCGAAGGCACCGTGGACTTTATCTTCGGTTCCAGCACGGCGTGGTTTGAGGACTGCACCATTTTCTGTAAGCAGAACGGCTACGTGACGGCCGCTTCTACGCCCGACAGCACGCGCTACGGCTACGTGTTTAAGAACTGCAAAAT
Organism: Hymenobacter sp. GOD-10R; assembly: GCF_035609205.1. Taxonomy (NCBI): domain Bacteria; kingdom Pseudomonadati; phylum Bacteroidota; class Cytophagia; order Cytophagales; family Hymenobacteraceae; genus Hymenobacter; species Hymenobacter sp. GOD-10R. The sequence continues at coordinate 5,349,004 of NZ_CP141184.1, read as the reverse complement.
CACGGGCGACGCGCCAACGGGCAGCTTCTACCTAGGACGGCCGTGGCGACCCTACGCCAAAACGGTGTACCTCAACTGCGAGCTAGGCCCGCACATCAAGCCAGAAGGCTGGGACCACTGGGGCAACGAAAACAACAAGAAAACCGCTTACTACGCCGAGTACCAAAACAAAGGCAAGGGCTTCCAGCCCAAGCAGCGTGTGCCCTGGTCGCACCAGCTCACCGACCAAGAGGCTAAGGAGTATACCCGCGACAAGGTGCTCCGCAACTGGAACCCCGAAAAGGAGTGACGGCACACGATTGATTGTTGTGCCGCAATTATAGTTAGGACAGTTAACGCAATCTATAAATAAGAAGGCGGCCTATTACGCCGAGTAGCTATAAAGCTAGGTCGAGAAATAAAGTAGATAATACTCTGCGGTTAGCATGCAACCAAAGGGTATTGTATAGGCTCTTCCTCTTGGTCTCATTTACTTATATCTACTTATGCATAAGGGTTATCAATTTATGGGGATGCTCATCGTATTGATGGGGTTATCTACCACTGTTACGTGGGCACAAGCTTACTCGGCTAATGGGTCATCAACTCGGCAGGAGCCTTCTCCGGAAACTACCACGCATAAACCCGCCTACTTACGCCTCGGCGTGGGAACGACGTACGAGATAACGGGTGGGTATCGGTGCGAACGGCTTGCGCTGGAGTATGCGCCGACCCTAACGAACCACCTAGGGCTAGCTAGCCGGGTAGCATTTGTGTTCGGCAAGCCTACTGATAAACTAGAGCGGCAAGTACCCAATCAGAATTATAAGGCTGGCTACATCGAGCAGGAAGCTATTTTCTATCCTTTCGGTACTGATAAGAAGATCTTATTCGGCCTAGGTGGCGGCTTTTTAGGCTATTACAAGAAGAATACTTACTCGTCTTTTTCGGCGGTGGCCGGGACGCTCAAGGACTATACGCTGGCTGCGCACGACGGCTTTCACGGTGGCTACCTGCTTTCGCTGAACTTGGATATGGCGGTAGGCACCGCCCAACGTTGGCGTATTGGCCTGCGGTCAAGCATTCAGAACGGAACAGGTGGGAACACCACTTCGCCTACGCATAGCCTCACCTTTGCTCGGCGGCTGTAAAGCAGGACGACGAGTAAACGCTAACTTGTATGCCTTGGGAGGATTACCAGCGAGCTGCTAGCTCAACCTGGCTGTTGTGGGGCCTGCTTGCAAGCACCGCCAGCGCCCAGCCGACGCCTACTTACACCAAAACGGCGAAAGCGCTGCCTGCTCCTGCCGCGCTGTTTCCCGAGCCCATCGACCTGCGGTTGGGCATTGGCACCACGTACGATAATGAAGGGCAGTACCGGTGCACACGTATCACGCTAGAATTGGCGCCCGTTGTTTCCAAGCACCTAGGTACTGCCATCCGCTTGGCTAGCGTGTTGGGCAAACCTAGCAGCCCGCTCGAAAAGCAAGTCCCCAACCAAAATTACAAAGCCGCTTACCTCGAACAAGAGTCGATTTACTACCCTCTGGGCACCGGTAAAAGAATGCTGTTGGGGATAGGCGCTGGGGGCTTTGTGGGCTATTACAAAAAGAACACGTACTCGTATCTGAAGGCCATGGGAGGTAAGCTCTATGATTACGGCTTGGCTTCGCGCACCGGACTGCACGCAGGCTTCTTAGGTTCGGTTAGTCTCGACGTAGCCTTAGGCACGGCGCAACGGTAGCGTGTAGGCGCCAGGGCAGCGGCTGAGAATGGCATAAGGGGTAACACAATTTCGCCCTCGTATATTCTAACCTTAGCGCGACGGCTCTAGCGCCCAGATACCTACGGCTTCGCAGGTAACCGAGAGACTAACGCTAGCCGACAGAAACAGGGAGGTGCAGGGCAGACGTTGCAGGAAAGCTAGGTAAGTTAGAGCGGTACTAATGCCTTCGCTTATTATTCCGCCAGCTCTGCCGTATGCAACAACCTATTTCTTCGGGGAAGCCTTTTAGTAGCTACATACTTGCGTTGCTACTACTTTATTGTCTGACCTGCCCCTTAGCCAAAGCTGCCGACGTGATTTCGCTGGCCGGGCAGTGGCAGTTTAAGGCTGATCCGCAGGACCAGGGCGTAGCGGAGAAGTGGTTTTCGACTGCCCTGACCGAAACAGTGACCTGGCCTGGCTCCATGGCGGGTAACGACAAAGGCGACGAAATCACCCTCAAGACCAAGTGGACCGGCAGCATTTACGACAGCTCCTGGTTTTTCAATCCGCGCTTGGCGAAGTACCGGCAGCCCGGCAACATCAAGATTCCGTTTTGGCTCACGCCAAACAAGTATTATGTGGGGCCCGCCTGGTACCGGAAGCAAGTCACCATTCCGGCGAACTGGCAAGGGCAGCGCATCGTGCTGAACCTAGAACGCGCCCACACCGAAACCCGCGTGTGGGTTGATGCGGCCGAAATTGGATTGCAGAACTCCATGGTGGTGGCGCACCAATACGACCTAACCAAGGTCCTCACGCCGGGCCCGCACACCATCACGGTGCGAGTGGATAACCGCATCAAAACGCTCAACGTCGGCCCGGATTCCAACAGTCTCACCGATCACACGCAAGGCAACTGGAACGGCGTCATCGGGCAGATTTCCTTGAAAGCTAGCTCGCCTGTTTACCTCGCCGACGTGCAAGTGTACCCAGATCTGAAAAGCCGCACCGCCAAGGTGAAGCTCATAATCCAGAACACCTTACCGGAAGAAACCAAAGGCCAGCTAACCTTAGCTGCTAAGAGCTTTAATACCTCCACGCGCACGCACGAAGTGGGGCCACGGAAAGCTAGCTTCGTCGCCAAGCCCGGTGAGAACATGCTGGAAGTAGTCGTGCCAATGGGCAAGAAAATGCTACTCTGGGATGAGTTCGACCCCGCATTATACCAGCTCACGGCTTTGGTACAAACCACCGACAAGCGACGCGACGAAAAGCAGGTGCAATTCGGCATGCGCGAGTTTAAGGTGAAAGGCAACAGACTAATGGTGAATGGTCGGCCAGTGTTTCTGCGTGGCACGGTCAATAACTGCGAGTTTCCGCTCACGGGCTACCCGCCAATGGACGTAGCATTGTGGGAGCGGATCTTCAAGATAGCGCGGGCGCACGGGCTGAACCACATGCGTTTCCATTCGTGGTGCCCGCCGGAAGCGGCGTTCGTGGCGGCAGATAAAGTGGGTTTCTACCTTCAGCCAGAAGGACCTAGCTGGCCCAACCACGGCACTTCGCTCGGTGACGGCAAACCCATCGATCAGTTCTTATACGACGAGACCAACCGCATGGGACAGGCCTACGGCAACCATGCCTCGTACTGCATGTTGTCGGCGGGGAATGAGCCGGCTGGGCGCAACCAAGCTAAGTACCTAGCTCAGTTTGTGAAATATTGGCAGGCCCGCGATACGCGCCGCGTGTACACGGGTGCGTCGGTGGCCATGAGCTGGCCGCTGGTGCCCGAAAACGAATACATGATTAAGTCAGGCTCGCGCGGCTTGCCGTGGGTGAATGCCGCGCCTGAAGCCGCTTCCGACTACCGCGCCGCCATCGAAAAATTTCCGATGCCCTACGTGACCCACGAAATGGGGCAATGGTGCGTGTTTCCGAACTTCAAGGAAATCGCCAAGTACACCGGCGTTTATAGAGCGCGCAACATGGAGCTGTTTCAGCAAGACCTAGCCGACCGCGGCATGGGCACGCAAGGCGCCGACTTCCTCCAGGCTTCCGGCAAGCTGCAGGCCCTGTGCTACAAAAGCGAGATAGAAAAATCGTTGCGCACGCCAGGGCTAGCGGGTTTTCAGATGCTAGGTTTGCAGGACTTCCCCGGCCAGGGCACAGCGCTGGTAGGCGTGCTCGATGCCTTTTGGGACGAAAAAGGCTACATCTCGCCGCAAGAGTACAGCCGTTTTTGCAATGCGACGGTGCCGCTGGTGCGCCTACCGAAGTTCGTGTACACCACTGCGGAGACCTTTGAAACGCCCGCTGAGCTCTACCACTTCGGTCCCCAGGATTTGCAGAAACCGATTATTACTTGGACGATCAAAGACCCGAGTGGGGCCACACTCGCCAGCGGCACCTTCGACGGCAAAGTTATCCCGACGGGTACCAACACGCCCCTTGGTACGGTGCGGTTTCCATTAGCTAGCATCACGAAAGCAACCAAGCTGAAGCTGGAAATAGCAGTAGCGAAAACCGCCTTTGCCAACGATTGGGACTTCTGGGTGTACCCGGCCACGCTACCGACCCTAGCTTCGAATGATATTTATTATTGCACCAATCTCGATGCCAAAGCTCAAGAGATTTTAAACCAAGGCGGTAAGGTATTCTTGAACGGGGCGGGCAAGGTGGTGAAGGGCAAGGAAGTGGTCATGAACTTCACGCCGGTGTTCTGGAATACATCGTGGTTTAAGATGCGCCCGCCGCACGTCACGGGCTTCCTCACCAATGCCAAGCATCCGGCCCTAGCCGATTTTCCGACGGAAGATTACAGCAACTTGCAGTGGTGGGAAATCGTGAACCGGGCGCAGGTGATGATCTTAGAAGACTTTCCCGCTGGCTTCACGCCCCTCGTGCAGCCAATTGATACGTGGTTTTTGAACCGCCGCCTAGGGCTGATTATGGAAGCAAAAGTGGGCAAGGGTAAGCTGATGGTGTCCAGCGCGAATCTATCGGCGGAGCCAAACCACGGTCCGGCCGCGCGGCAGCTTTATTATAGCTTGCTGCGCTACATGCAGTCGGAGCAGTTTAACCCGGCTTATGCCGTTGATATTAAAACGGTGCAAGATATTTTTCAGACGCCTTCGAAGGAGACGTTTATGACCTATACCAAAGACAGCCCTGACGAGCTAAAGCCGAAAGCAAAGTAGACACTTACTTGTGTCTCAATCGTTGCGAAGGTTGTTTAACGTGGATTGTCCTACTGCAAGCGTGCAACGAGGGCAGACAAGTATATGTCTCTACCTAGTGGCTGTGTAGATTTGAGTTATGGATCTTAGGCTGGAACTTGTGAATAATCGTGCTCAACAAAAGAATGGATTATTAGCTCGTTGGTTTATCAATGTGCTAGGCCTTAGTAGTCTAGGCCTAGGTCTGCTAGGCTGCCAACACACAAGCCCCGCGGATAAACCAGCTGTAGCGGCAGCACCCGCTACGCAGACGATGTGCTACGCGCCGGATTCGAAGCTACCACAACAAGCGGCCAGCAACACGCCGGGTTCCGACAAGTTGAACGTCGAGCCACCAACAGGCCCCAAGCCCGCCAGTATGGTTTGGATTCCGGCCGGCAATTACCAGATGGGCACCAACGATGCGCATAGCTTCCCTAATGAGCGGCCCGCGCATGCCGTGCGTTTGCATGGCTTCTGGATGGATGAGCACGAGGTAACGAATGCCGAATTTGCGCGCTTCGTAGCTGCTACGGGCTACAAAACCACCGCTGAGCGTCCCGTAGATTGGGAGCAGTTGAAGGCGCAGCTGCCACCCGGCACGCCCAAACCCGCGGCGGAAAACCTAGCTCCTGGCTCCATGGTGTTTACGCCGCCCAGCCAGCCGGTGCCCCTCGACGACTACACTGCCTGGTGGCGCTGGGTGCCGGGCGCAAGCTGGCGCCATCCTGAAGGGCCAAAAAGTACGTTGAAAGGCCGCGAGAACCATCCGGTGGTGCAAGTGTCGTGGGATGATGCCGTGGCGTATGCCCAATGGGCGGGTAAGCGTCTGCCTACCGAAGCCGAGTGGGAGTGGGCTGCCCGCGGTGGTTTGACCAATAAACGCTTCGCCTGGGGCGACACGCCGCCAACCAACAAACAAGCGAACATTTGGCAGGGCAGTTTTCCCAACCAAAACACAGAAGCCGACGGCTATGCAGGCACGGCGCCCATCAAGTCATTTGCCGCTAACAACTATGGCCTCTACGACATGGCGGGCAACGTGTGGGAGTGGTGCTCCGATTGGTACCGCGCCGATGAACACATCACCCTGGCGAGCCTAGGTCAGTGCGAAAACCCCAGCGGCCCCAGCGTCAGCCTCGACCCCGATGAGCCAACTATACCGAAGCGCGTGACCAAAGGAGGTTCCTTTCTCTGCCACGTGAGCTACTGCGAGAGTTACCGCCCCAGCGCCCGCCGCGGCACCTCCTTCGATTCGGGTATGTCGCACGTCGGGTTTCGGTGCGTGAAGTAAGAACGCGCCACGGTACGTTCGAAAGCCCAGAGAAAAGCTTGGATACCTAGATTAGTGCTTCGGTAGTTTCTTGCCATCCAGTTCCGTAACCGTGAAGAATGGGGTTTTGCTCTGACCTGCAACCCATTGATAATTGAAATAGAAAGAATACTTGCCCGAGATGATACCTAGGTTAGGCTGGTACCTAAATTCTTCAGCGCCAGTACAAGTGATTCCTGCATCGGCTATCATGTAAGCCGGCTCCCAAAACTCGTACGTTTGCTGACTGCGTTTGCCCAAGAATAATTTTTTATCATAGTTCTGAAAGAAATATTCTGCGGCGTCACGCGGGCTTTTAAGTTGCCGTTCATTCTGCATTAATTGGCTCAACTCTACTGCGGTAAAAAGAGGCGCTGCCGTATTAATTGTCAGACCATCATTCTGAAAAGGCGTGGTAAGCGGCTGGGTACGCACAAGAAAGTATTCGGTCAGAACAGTATTGCGACACGTCCAATAGCGACCATTTCGGAAAACAATGGGTACTACATCGTCCCTTCGGAGCTTGCATCCATAAAAACCGGGACGTTTTTTATACGCCGCAATTCTGTCGCACGCATTCTGAAACAACGCAGTTGAGGCTAACTCTCGTTGCTTACCTAGGGTATCAGGATTGATGGGTACCCACGCAATTTCACCCGTTTGTAGATCAGGTAAAACGCCCAGCGTAATCAGAATCTGATCTTTGAGCTGATACGTAGCGCCGAAATGGTCGCCTTGTAGCTGCTGAATCTGGCTGGTCGGCAACAGCACGTTGAGCAATTCGAGGCGGTAATGTTTGCCGTTAGTAGTTCGCTCCGTCACGACATGGTGCACCGCCGCGGGCACTTGGTGCAGTAGCACATACTGACGCGGAAATGTTGGGTAGGATTGACCATATCCTGCTATCATACGGCAGAGGAAGAGGAACAATCCTACCAAGACATACCGCATTGCTATAAGCAATTAAGAAGCTTGTGGCCTAAATGGATTAAAACTCGCCGGCTTTGCTCAACTGCTCAAATGGGATAACCTCCGCGTGCGTGGCCCACTTGTCGTACATGACCGTTAGCTCCTGCACTTTCTGCGGGTTGCCAGCGCTTAAGTCGTGCAGCTCCGAGCGGTCGGCCTCTAGGTCGTAGAGCTGCCATTTATTAGCGGGGAACTCCGAAACCAGCTTCCATTTGCCCTGACGCACAGCGCGGTTGCCTTCGTGCTCGAAGAACAGCGCATTGTGCCCCTTCCACGGCTGGCCCTTAAATACGGGTACCATGCTGATGCCTTCGGTAGGCTTGATCTGGTTGGCGTTGTAGGTTTTCGGGTAAGCCACTTGAGCTAGGTCGAGGCAGGTGGCCATCAGGTCGACGAGGTGACCGGGCGTGGCATCCGTGCGGCCGGGCTTCACGATGCCGGGACCGTAAGCAATGAAGGGAGTAGCAGTGCCTCCTTCGTAGGTCCAGTGCTTGAAGAAGCGGAAGGGCGCGTTGCTGACGTTGGCACCCGGAAATTCATACGCCGTGAAGGAGCTAGGGTCGCTCGATGGCTTTTTATTCGCCTCAATAATTTCGGGCAGGAAGCCAGTGCCTTTAATCGCTTCGCTGCTGCCGCCATTATCCGATAAGAACATAATCACCGTGTTCTGGTCCTGACCTAGGTCCTTTAGCTTCTGCCGCAGCTTGCCGATGTTCTGATCCATGCGGTCGATCATGGCGCAGTACACAGCCATTTTCTCGTCCCAACGTACTTTTTCTTCCTGGCTTAGGCTTTCCCACGCGGGCACGCGTTCGTCGCGGGGCGAGAGTTTCGTGTTCTTGTTGATGACACCTAGCTTTTGCAAACGCTCGAAGCGCTGCTCCCGCAGCTTGTCCCAGCCAGCCATAAACTTGCCTTTGTACTTGGCAATATCTTCGGGCAGGGCGTGCAGTGGCCAGTGCGGCGCCTGGTAAGCTAGGTACAAGAAGAATGGCTTGCCCGTGCTTTTGCTTTGGTCGATAAACTCAATAGCGTGGTCAGTGTAGGCGTCGGTGGAGTAGTAGCCGGGCCCAGGCGTGTAAGGCTTATCATCAAGAGCAATGGTCAGCTTCTGATTTGGCCGGTAAGGGCGGTTCTCAAAATAGCTGTTGGCGCCGTCGATTAGGCCGAAGTAGTGGTCGAAGCCGCGCTTCACCGGCCAGTGCTCGGGGGCTTGGCCTACGTGCCACTTGCCAGCCATGAAGGTGTTGTAGCCGCCGGTCTTCAGGGCTTCGGCAATCGTGACGCAGTTCTTATTAAGGTAGCCCTGGTAGGCCGGCTGCGTACGCGTGTTCACCATGTCTCCTACGCCCGCCTGGTGCTGGTAGAGGCCCGTGAGCAACGACGCCCGGCTCGGGCAGCAGCGCGACGCATTGTAGAAGTTTGTCATCTTGAGCCCACCCGCCGCCATGGCATCTAGGTTAGGCGTGCGGGCATCGGAGCCGAAGCAGCCAATATCAGAGTAGCCCATATCATCGGCCAGAATGATGATGATGTTGGGCTTCTTCGGGGCGGGATGCGAAGCGGGAACAAGCCCCAGCGACGACAAGCCAGCAACTAACAAAGTGGCAACTAACAAGAACTTTTCCGGGCGCATAGCAGGTAAGTAGGACGACAGAATAGGCAAGTATAGTCACTCCGCGCAACATTTCTGTCCTGGCCCCGAATGTTGACCTAGCATGCTCCAGGACGCGTTTCAACTGTACTAAACCAAGGCAAATGGTAGCCAGAGTTGAATAAAATCATGGCATAAGCGAACATAAGCGCTATTGCCGCGTAGAAGGCCCTACGAAAGACGTCCAGTCTTACACCCTAATCTATCCCTCTCTTACCACAACCTCTCAACATGAAAACTGCATTCATCTTCGCTTCGCTTCTCGCTGCTGGTATCACAACTGCTTCTGCTCAAACGACGACCGGCACTACGGGTACAACAGGTACGACCGGCACCACGTCGGGTACAATGAGCACGACTTCGGGCTCTACGGGCACCACGTCGGGCACGATGAGCACGACTTCGGGCTCTACATCAGGCAGCACTACCTACGGAACCACAGCCGGCACGACTAGCGGCACTACGGGTACCACCAGCGGCTCTACTTCGGGCTCGATGGGAACTACTTCAGGCTCTATGAGCACTACCTCGGGCACCATGAGCGATGGCTCAAGCAGCACGAGCGGTTCGATGAGCACCGACAAAAAAATGAAAAAGTCTGGCAAATCAGGCAAAGGCAAAATGAAGTCGTCGTCTTCGTCGACGATGTAAGCTGCCTAGCTTTCTTACAAGTCAAAACCGTCGTTGCCGCTTGGCAGCGACGGTTTTTTTGTGCTGTACCGCTCCGAAGTCGACTATTGCTGTTGTATAAACGTATACATTGGCCTAACCAATAAGGGTTTGTATCCCCGCCTCACTCATGAAACCGATATACATAGCCGCCTTCCTGCTCGCGAGTAGCTTGAGCCTATCGGCACAAGCGCAGACGACGCCCACGCCTACCAGCACCAATGCTGCTGCTTTGCCCCAGGCCACCGTGCCGCCTATCAACCTTGGCCCACCTACCAACCAAAACCCGGTAGTAACGCAGAGCCCGGTCAAGCAAGCCACAATTGATATCAAAGATCAAACGGCTACCGATACGAAAGTGCAGCAGGCCGTTACGGGCACTGGTAGTATTCAGCCGAACAGAGACGTCAAGCTACGTCCAGCGAATAAGGTGAAAGCAACCTCCGAGCCGTCGGAAATCAGTAAACTCCGCGCCGCTAAGAAGTCGGGAAGTAGTACTACCACGCAGCCCACTACGCCACCCCGTCCTTAGTAAAAGCCTCAGCTTACTCAGCCAAACAAAAGCCCGTTTGTATGACTACAAGCGGGCTTTTGCTGTTTATACGTTTTTGGAAGAGGGCCAGTCTGCACGGCAGAACTGCTGCTATGCGCTTGCTTTGGTAGCGAACCCTAGCTATTCGGTGAAAGGGAAGCACCCGCCTGTAACAGCAAGTCGCCCAGCGTGCGAAGCTCGGCTTGAGCATCCGGGTCGGCATGTACGGCTAGCTCGGTGGCTTGGGAGCCAAGCATACTTAGCGAAGCGCCGATAGCACCGCCATCGAGGCCCGCATTGCCACTGCTCAAAAGGGATTGTAGGTTGCCTAGCTCGCGGGCTACGTTTTGCAGTTCCGGAACGCCACTACGCTGCAACTGATCAAACCAGGTGTCAATATTAAGAATGGCGTCGCTGAGGGGAATGCTGGTCAGGCCACGTTGCAAGGCATGAATGGTTTGCGCCAAGTGGACGGCACCGCTGAGATGTTGTTCGTCAGCCATGAGGGGAGAGGAATTAGTGAGTTGTATAAGTTGAAATGGCTTGTAAGCTAGGTGGTTGGTTCGGGCCAGGCGGGCACCCGACCTAGCTCCCGTAAAATAGCCACGGCTCGCAGCGCGCTAGCTTCTTTGTCTTTGATTTCGAGCATAATATCGGGCTCTAAGTCGCCAACGTTCGGCAAGAACTCGCGGAACAAATCTTCCTCCAACGAACTGGTATGCTTACCCTTTCGCTCACCAAGCTGTTGCGAGCTATAGTCCATCATGAGCGGACCATCGTGGGTGGGGTGCCAGGTGTTGGAAGCTAGCTGCAAGGCCTCTGCCATCGGCTCGCCGTGGTTGAGACATTCGTGGTGGAAGTTGTCGAACAGAATGGGAATGCCAACCGCCTCGTGCACGCGCAAACAATCCTGCAAGCTGAACAAGCGGTCGTCGTTCTCAATCACCAGTCGCACGCGCACCGCTTCGGGTAGGGTTTGGTAGGTGGCAATAAACCGGCTGATAGCTAGGTCACGGTCGCCGTAGAGGCCACCCACGTGAATCTGAAGTTTGGCGGTGGAGTCTAGTTCCATCAGATCGAGCATGCTGCCCTGGTACACCAGCTCCGAGATACTGCGCTGCACAATGCCTTCGTCGGGCGAGTTGAGCACTACAAACTGGTCGGGGTGCAGCGACACGCGCATGTTGTTGGCCTTAATGTAGTCGCCAATCTGGCGGAACTCCGCGACGAAGCGGTGTTGCCAGGGAAACGTATTAATCGGGTGGGAGCCAAACGGTACAATGCCCGAGCTGATCCGGAAGAACAGCAGGCCGCGCTCTACATTGTACTCCAGGATGCGCTGCAGGCAGGCGAGGTTATTCGCCACCGTCTGCACCAGGCGCTCATCGTTATAAGAAGCCAGCCGAAAGGTAGTGGCAGAAGTACAGTCGAGCGTTTCGTTGACGCAAGGATAACCAATTCTCATACCTAGCCTTACGGTAGCTGTGCACGCAGGTTGGGGTAGGAAAGAAGGGAAAGGAGCGTAGAAAAGAAGTGGTCAGCAAGCAGACTCACATTATCATGTGAGTCAAGGGTTTACGCGGTTGAGTTACTTTTGCCACAGTACCAGCTGCCAAGTCTCAGAAAACAGCTGCATTCAATTACTTCATCGTGCTAACCCTATGGCATACACCGGCCAAGTCATCGAGAATCCCGTTACCGGTCAACGTATCCGCTTTGTTGCGCTTGCTGAGGCATCGGCAGGCGCTGAGCTTGTGCTTGAATCAACATTCCGCGGCCGCGGCCTGGAACCACCTGCGCATTTTCATCCGGAGCAGGATGAGTTTTTTGAAGTGCTACAAGGGGAATTGCAAGTGCGACTAGATGGCAAACTGCGTGTACTGCACCAAGGCACTACCTTGCGCATTAACCGGGGGCAAGTTCATTCGATGTGGAATGTAGCTGAACAGCCCGCCGTTGTCCGATGGGCGGTGCGTCCCGCCTTGAACACCGAAACGTTTATGGAAGAGCTTTTTGCTGCTTCGCAAAATGAACGAGGGATGCCTACCCCTCAGCAGGTTGGGCAACTGTTGCACCAGTTTGGCCGCGAGTTTCGGCTGGCGCCGCCACCCGCCGTTGCGGCACCGGTTTAGGTCAGCCCTAGGTTACTCGTAGCCGCGGTTGTCTTTGAAGTTGCGGTTGTATCGTTCTCGCTCCTTGCGTGCCTGTTCGGCTTTCCGCTGCACTTCGTCTGCGGCCTGCAAGGATTCTAGCTTGCGTCGTTCTTTGCCCGCTTTGGAAAACTGATCATAGATCAGGCTAACGGGGCTTTGAATGGTAACTTTCGGTGGGCCAGGCGGTATGGTGTCAACGGGGAACAGGGGAACCCGCTTTGGCAGACGCACAACACTTGTGGGCGCCGCGACCGGTTTCCGAAGGTTGCGCAGGGCCCGGTTGATTTGGCTGCGGTCGGGGCGACCTTCTTGCACGCGTACCTCGCCGAGCAGCACGTTGCCGGGCACCAGCTTTATTTGCAAAATCATCTGGGAAATGCCCGTGCGACCTAGGGGCAGCCGTTGCGGTTGGTAGCCCACGGAGCTAAACACCAGCGTATCGGCCGAGTTGGCCACGTCGATGCTGAACTCACCTTCATTGTTGCCAATAACGCCTTGCTTGGTGCGACTGATGCGCACCGTGACACCCGGTACGGGCTTGCCGGTGGAAGCATCGGAAACACTGCCTGTTACGCGTACCTGCGCGGTGGCGGCTACTGAAAGCAGTAGCAACAAAGGCAGCACCAAGTAAAACCAACGTGGTAAGCTAGCCGGAAAGACGGAACGCAAATGATTTAGCACAAGCAAATAAACGTAACCAATGGGCAAGGTAATGAACTCTAGAACCAAAAAAAGCCCACGCCGTTGCAGGCGTGGGCTTCTAAGAAGGCAAATAATCGACTAAGAGGGCTTATTGCTCTATCTTCTGCTTCTTACCGTCTTCGGGCTTGGCTTTGATGGTGCCGTCGTCGGCGTCCATTTTCAGCTTGTTATCTTCCGAATCCTTGATCTTCACGTCGCCGTCTTTTTTCACTTTCAGCTTATTGCCGGCTTCGTCTTTCACCTTCATAGGCGTCGAGTTGTCAACCATCACGCCTGAGGCCGTGCCTGAATTATCGGCCGAGGCGCTGTTGTCGTCCATGTAGTTCGACTCGTCGTACGTTGCGCGGCTCGACTCGTAGGCCGAGTACTGCGTAGGATCGGTAAGGATGCCCTTGAACTCCGCGTCGGTGTCGGTGTACACGCCGCGCATGTCGGCCGACATTCCCGTCGTATCCGACGTGTATTTCGCTTTCAGTTCTCCGAGGCGGCGCGAACGGTTGTAGTATGTATTCTCGATGCGCGACACAACGGCGGTGTCCGTAATCTTCATATCGGTGGCCATGCGCTGGGCAATGCGCTGCGCCCGGCTATGATAAGCTGCGTCATCACCAGTAGAGGCCGTAGCAGTAGCGTCCGTGCTGGTCGTCGTCGTTGTTGCTGTATCTGTGGTCTTTTCCTGCGAACAGGAAGCCATCGTCAGTGCCGCAGCGCACGATAGCAGGAGAATGGTCTTTTTCATGAGGGAGAGAAATAAGGACAGAAAAACGCCAAGTGTATTAGCGTGGGTGGATATACGGATGAGTTATGGAGGAGTTACTTTGGGCGTTCTTTCGCCAGTTATGCATAAAGCCGAAAAAGCCGCTGGCAGAATACCAGCGGCTTTTTCTTGACTTAAAATTTTATCCGAAACCTAGGCCGTAGGATAATTCCAAAGGGTGGTTGACCTAGGCTCGGCGTAGCTCAAGCAGCGTAATCTCCGGCAAGAAGCCAACGCGCCCAGGGTAGCCCAAAAATCCTAGCCCTACATTCACATACAGGTACTGCTTGCCTTTCTGGTAAAGCCCGGCCCACTGCTCGTAAACGTATTGCACCGGACTCCACTTCATAAAGGGCAGATTAACCCCAAACTGAGCGCCGTGCGTGTGGCCGGAAAGCGTCAGGTCGATGTCGGGATAGTCGCGCACTTGCGCGTCCCAGTGGGTAGGGTCGTGCGACAGCAGAATCTTGAATGGAGCGTCGCCCGAGGTGGCGTGCGCCTTGGCTAGGTTGCCGTACTTGGCGAACTTAGTCCCCCAGTTCTGCACCCCGATAATGGCAATCTTCTCGCCGTTACGCTCTAAGGTGTGGCTTTCATCCAACATCAGGCGCCAGCCAATTTTGGCGTGGTTGTTCTTCAGCCGGTCGAGGTTGGCGCGCTTGGCCTCGGCGCTTTCCCACTGCACGTAGTCGGAATAATCGTGGTTGCCGAGGATGGAAAAGATGGGGTGCGTGGACTGGATTCCAGACAGGGTATCGATGTGCTCTTCCACCTCTTGGGCGTAGTTGTTCACCAGGTCACCGGTCATGAAGACCAGGTCAGCCTTCAGCTTATTGATCAGGTCTACTGCCCGTTGCAGCGGTTCTTTCGACTGAAAAGAGCCCGTGTGCAGGTCAGAAATCTGCGCGATTTTCAGGCCGTCGAAGGCAGAGGGCAGGTTCGGGAAGCGCAGCGTTACACGTTTTACTTGGTAGTCGGTGCCACCTTTGAACATTCCCCACAGCAACCCAAAAAATGGAATAGCACCGAGAAAAAGAGCCAACTGGCTGATAAAAGTGCTGCGCGAAATAGGAGGACCAGTAACGCCGCTGGGCTGGGTGACCTGACGCGTTACGAAGCGACCTAAGCGCACGGCATCTTCCAGCAGCATTGGCAGGGCAATCAGCAATTGAGCGGCTATCATAGCCATCAACAGCCCGCCGAAGTACGCTTTGTAAGTAGCGTGTACATCGCGCCGCGCCATCATACCCCAAATGCCCAGGGCCCAAATGCCAATAGTAACGAGCAAATACAGAACGGTGGTAAGGCGTCGTCCGCCGGGCGTGCTAGCCTGTATCAGGGTGCGAATCGCTTGCAGACCATACCATTCGGCCAGCACCAAGAAAACCAGAATGAGAGGGGAGAAAATGCGTGACATACAAGAATTAAGAGTCCACAGCGTCGGAAATAACTTTCCAAACGCACTACGTCCAAAATAGACGAATGAGGGAAGAGTTTACTTTATTTTAGAAAAAGACCTAGGTCCCGGCCGGAGCTTCATGGCACCACTGTTGTTCAAGAACCTAGGTACCGCCGCCACTTACTGGGTTCACCAAGGTTAGCCCAAGGCGCTAGGTAGGTAATAACAACAGCGAACAATGAATTCGGTTGATATTTTATCGGAAGAAGAAACGCCGGCTGGTCCCTACCAAGCGCCGGCTAGCTTCAGCATTAAAAGTTGGGCCGAGGAAGATCGGTCCCGCGAAAAGCTCCTGCAAAAAGGCCGCGCCGCCCTGTCGGATGCCGAACTGATGGCCATTCTGCTTGGTTCGGGCACTGCTAAGCTCTCCGCCGTGGACGTGGCCAAGCTGATTCTGAATGCCGTGCAGAACGACTTAAATGAGCTGGCTCGGCTTTCGGTGAAGGAACTGATGCGCCACAAAGGCATTGGCGAAGCCAAAGCTATTACTATTGTGGCCGCACTAGAGCTAGGTCGTCGACGCAAGGAAAGTGCGGCCGCGCAACGCACTACCATCACCTGCTCAAGAGATATATATGACCTCGTGCGCCCCAACCTGCAAGACTTGCCGCACGAAGAGTTCTGGGTAGTGCTGCTCAACCGCGCCAACGTGGTCATGCGCAAGCAGCCGATTAGCGTGGGTGGGGTGGCCGGCACCGTCGCCGACCCGAAGTTGATCTTCAAGCACGCCTTGGAACAGCTTGCTAGCTCCGTCATCTTGGTCCACAACCACCCGAGCGGCAACCGCAACCCCAGCGCGGCCGATATTGCCCTCACGCGCAAAGTGAAAGAAGCCGGCAAGTTTCTGGACCTGCCCGTGCTCGACCACCTCATCTACACCGACCAGGGCTATTACAGCTTCGCCGACGAAGGTATTCTGTAAGATGTAGCGCGAAGCGCAGCTTCGCGCATGGTTGAACGCCTAGTGCCTGCCGGTCCGACGCCCTAGGCGTCCGACCGGTTGTCGCCTGCTGACATCTGCAAGACCTAGGTGCACGATCGTCATTCAAGCGGCCCGTTCTCACGATAACCGGTCGGACGCCTAGGGCGTCGGACCGGCAGGCGCGAGTTGATTAATAACACGCAAAGTTCAAGCACTGCGCTACAGGTGCTTGCGTACCTTTGCTGCGTGAAACTCAACCCCAAACTCCTCATTGGCCTCGGGCTGCTGCTCATCTTCGGCTATTTCCTGCAAGACCTAGTTTTCGGCAGTGACCAATATGCTGCGGGCGTTAAGAAAGCGAGGACCGAGAAGAACGACGCTTTCCGGCGCGGCAACACCTCGCCACTACTAACTGCTCAGCGCGCTACCTTCGACAGCCTACGCTACTTTGCCCCGGACAAAGCCTACCGTTTCATTGCCAAGTGGGAGCCACTTGCCGCGCACGACACGGTACTCATTCAGCTCACGGACGGCAAAGCTGAAAAGTACCTGCGTTGGGGCAGGGCTTCTTTCACGCTCGACAACCAGCCTCAGCAGCTAACCTGCTTATTAAAAGCTGATGGTAAGGACACTACGTTGTTCGTGCCCTTCACCGACAAAACCAACGGCTTCGACAGCTACGGCGGCGGCCGCTACCTCGACGCGCCCAAACCTAGCCCAGACGACAAGGAAATTACACTCGATTTCAACGCGGCTTACAATCCCTATTGCGCTTACAACAGCGACTATGCTTGCCCCGTGCCACCCGCCGACAACCGGTTGCGAGTCGCCATCAAAGCCGGCGAGAAATCATTTCACGAGTAAGCTAGGCTCTTTTGCCTCACGCGCTAGCTTCTTGCAGGCAATCCAAGCGCGCTCTTACAGCGTCCGCAAACTTCCTGGGCCAAGCTGCTTTTCCGGCCGCTGCGCAAATCTGTACCTTTGTGCTAAACCAGTTTCACTTAATGGTTATCAGTTAACATCATCAGTTAATTGACGGCTAGTACTTGGCAACTGGTAACTGTTAACTGCTAACTGATGAAAATCTCCCTCGACTGGCTCCGCACGCTCATTCCTACTGATAAATCTGCCGCCGAAATTGGCGCGCTGCTCACCGGCTCTGGGCTGGAAGTGGAAGGCATTGAGGAGCTGGAAAGTGTACCGGGCGGTTTGCGCGGCGTCGTACTTGGCGAAGTGCTCACCTGCGAAAAACACCCCGACGCCGACAAGCTCAGCCTCACCACCGTGGACGTCGGCGACGGCACTCCGCGCCAAATTGTGTGCGGTGCGCCCAATGTGGCCGCTGGCCAAAAAGTAGTTGTGGCTCTGGAAGGTGCCATGCTGTACCCTTCGCAGGGAGAGCCATTTAAGATCAAAAAATCAAAAATTCGCGGTGCGGCTTCCGAAGGTATGATCTGCGCCGAGGATGAAATCGGCCTAGGTACCTCGCACGCCGGTATTATGGTGCTGGATACGCCGCTGGCGAATGGCACCCCCGCCGCCGACTACTTCGGCCTAGGTTCCGACTCGGTATTCGAGATTGGCCTGACCCCGAACCGCGCCGATGCCGCTTCGCACTACGGCGTGGCCCGCGAGCTGCGTGCCCTGCTCCAGCAGCCCTGCCACTTGCCCGACGTGAGCAAGTTCCAAGCACCCGCCACGGGTGCCAGCAACATCAGCGTGACCATTGAAGACGAGCAAGCTAGCCCGCGCTACTCCGGTTTGCTGCTGGAGAATGTGCAGGTAGGTCCGTCGCCAGAGTGGCTCCAGCGCCGCTTGCGCAGCATTGACTTGTCACCTATCAACAACGTGGTCGACGTCACCAACTTCGTGTTGCACGAGCTAGGCCAGCCCCTCCACGCCTTCGACGCCGACCAAATTACGGGCGGCCAAATCCGGGTGAAGCGCGCTGCGGCAGGGGATAAGTTCGTGACCCTCGACGGCACCGAGCGCACCCTGAAAGCAGATGACTTGGTTATTGCGGACGCCAATGGTGCTCCTATGGCGCTGGCTGGCGTGTTCGGTGGCAAGACTTCGGGCGTGAGCAACGCCACGACCCGCGTGTTCCTGGAAAGCGCCTACTTCGCGCCGGCGGCCGTACGCCGCACTTCCCAAACCCACCAACTTAAAACCGACGCTTCATTCCGCTTTGAGCGGGGCACCGACCCCAACATGGTGCCGGTGGCGCTACAACGCGCGGCTCTGTTGCTGCAAGAAGTAGCTGGGGCTAGCATCACCGCGCCAGTAGTGGACGAGTACCCCGTGCCAGTGCAGCCCACCACGGTGCGCTTGCGCCTAGCCCGCGTGGAGCGGCTGGTTGGTCAGTACATCGAACCCACGCAAATCCGCCAGATCCTGACGGACCTGGATATCGTGATCAGTGAAGTAAGCGCGGAGGAGTGGAACCTGACCGTGCCGCCCCACAAAGTGGACGTGACCCGCGAGGCCGACGTGATTGAGGAAATCCTGCGCATCTACGGCTACAACAACGTGGCGTTGCGCCCCTTCAACTCGGCTTCCTTCCTGGCCAAGTTCCCAAACCCCGACCCGGAAGTGGTGCGCCAGAACACGGCGCGGCTGCTCAGCGGACAAGGCTTCTCTGAAATTATCACCAACTCGCTCACCAACTCGCAGTATTTCGAGAAAGAAAGCGAGCCAAACGAAGCATTGGTGCACGTGCTCAACTACAACAGCGCCGAGCTGAACGTGATGCGCCCCAGCGTGTTGCACTCCGGCCTAGAAGTGGTGCGCTACAACCTAAACCGCCGCCAGCGCGACCTGAAGCTGTACGAGTTCGGCAAAACGTACCACCGCCAGGCCGACGGTCAATACCAAGAAAAGAACAAGCTCGCTATTTACCTGACCGGCAACGCCACGGCTGAGACCTGGCAGCACAAAGCCGAGAAGACAACATTCCACGATCTAGCTAGTGTAGTACAGCAGGTACTAAGCGCCCTAGGGTATGCCGCGCCGGTACCGCAACCTGTGCAGCACCCCTATATGGCTGGTGGCCTTACGCTTTTAGTGCAGAACCAGCCCGTAGCGCAGCTAGGTGCTGTGTCGCCGGGCGTGCTCAAGCGTCTCGATGTGAGCCAGCCCGTGTGGTACGCCGAACTAGACTGGGAGTGGTTGATGCGCAAGTACAAAGCCACACTCGTCGCTCGAGAGCTGCCGAAGTTCCCCGAAGTGCGCCGTGACTTGTCGTTGGTGGTCGACCGCACCGTGACGTTCGATCAGCTGCGCCAGATTGCCCAGCGCACCGAGAAGAAGCTGCTGCAAAGCGTGAACGTGTTCGACGTGTATGAGGGCGAGAACCTAGGTGCCGATAAGAAGTCGTACTCGGTGAGCTTCGCCCTGCAAGACCCCACGCAGACGCTCACGGAGCAAGCCATCGACGCGGTGATGCAGCGCCTGATTGGCCAGTTCGAGAAGCAAGCCGGTGCTGTGATCCGCCGTTGATATTTGTGAAGCGTTAGCTTTTTAATACCTTGTTGACGACTAAACTGTTAGCTAACTGCCCAAATATCATGGCTACGAACGGACTAGAGAAAATGCTGTACATACTATCCGCTGTACTAACAATGGTTAGTGTATTCGTGAGTTTTAGGCATTTGAGCAGTGAGAGCTTCAGTCGTTTGCTGTTGGTAGGTAGCTTTGGGCTAATGCTATTGGCTGGCAACTTTCACCGTCGGCGGCTGGAAGCACGGGTACACGAGCTAGAAACTGAGGTAGATGACCTGCGTGCCAGCCGCTAACTATTCACCGTTATCTTAACTTACCCACCGTAACGAGCCAAATCTAGAATTGGCCCGTTACGGTGGGTTTTTTAAACCAAAAGCCGCGAGGCTTGCCTAGATTCTTTTGCCAATGGCCTCCTCCCAACAGCTTGCCCATCTCGACCGCTTGGAGCGGCAGGTAACGTCGTTAGTGGCTGCTTATCAGCAGTTGCGCGAGGAGCTAGCCGATGCCCAAACCACCATCCAGCAACTCCGCGCCGACGTGCGCGACCGGGACCGGCAGGTGAAGGATTTCCAAAATCAGGAGAATATCGTTAAACTTGTCAATACCATAGCAGGAGACCCTGCCCACGCCACCGAGCTGAAACACCGCCTCAACGACTATATTCGAGAAATTGATAAGTGCCTTGCCTATTTGAGGGAGTAACGACCATCAAGATTCCACCTGTTGCTGATTATGAGCGATTTATCCATTAAAATTCGTGTCGCCGACCGGGATTATCCAATGCGGGTAAGCCCCCAGGAGGAGGAGCGCCTGCGCATGGCAGGAAAGCTGCTCAATGACCGAATCAAGGATTTTCGTGAACAGTACGGCATTCAGGACAAGCAAGATCTGCTGGCCATGGCCGCATTGTCGACCATGGCTGATAGCCTGAAAGTCAGTAAGGAAAAGGATGGGACCGATGCAGCCTTGACCGAGCGCCTGTCGCGCTTGGATAAGCTGCTTGCGACGCTAGTACTCAGTTAGTTCGGAGTAACGGCACAGCTTTCTATCCGACTAGGAGCGAAGTAATCGGCTTTGCTGCTTTTCGGGGACGTTGGGCAGACGTTTGTTGTTATGGTTTTTAATTCCTCCCATAAACCATAGCTCATGCCCACCATTGTGTATATTGTCCTTGCCACTGTCGTTGCCCTCGGGGCCGGCATTGTGCTAGGACGCCTGCTGGCCGGAAAGGCCCGGCAGGACCACGAAGCCCAAGCGCAAGCCCGCGCCCAACAACTCCTCCAAGAAGCCGAAGAAAAGGCTAACCGCATCCGCGATGAGCGTATTCAGCAGTCGAAGGATAAGTTTCGCCAACTCAAGAACGAGTTCGACCTAGACAGCCGTCGGCAGAAAACTGAATTAGAAACTGACCTAGCTCAGCGCCGCCTTGCGGTGCAGGAGCAGGAGCAGAGCATTAAGCAGCTGACCCAAACCACGCAGCGCCAACTCGAACAGCTCCAGAAAAAGGAAAAGGATCTGGACATGTTGCGCGAGAAGATTCAGACTGAATCGCAGCAGCTCCGCGAAAAGATGGAAGGGCAGGACGAAAAGCGCCGTGCCACGCACGAAGCACAGCTGGAAAAGCTTACCCGCCAACAGCAGGAAGTGGAAGAGCAGCGCCTCCAGATTCAGCACCAGCTCGAAACCATTGCCAGCCTTTCGGCCTCCGAAGCCCGTGAGCAACTCGTTGATTCTTTGCGTAATGAAGCCCAGATTCAGGCTAGCTCTTACATCAAAGATGTAGTTGCCCAAGCCAAACTTACGGCTACCAAAGACGCCAAGAAGATTGTATTGGAAACTATTCAGCGCACCGCCGCTGAGCATGCGATAGAAAACTGCGTCTCGATTTTTAACATCGAATCCGACGACGTAAAAGGCAAAATCATTGGCCGTGAAGGCCGTAACATTCGGGCGCTGGAAGCCGCTACGGGTGTTGAAATCATTGTGGATGATACGCCTGAGGCCATCATCATTTCGGGCTTCGACCCAGTGCGCCGCGAGGTAGCGCGTTTGTCGCTGCACTTGCTGGTGAAAGACGGCCGTATTCACCCAGCTCGTATTGAGGAGATTGTGGCCAAAACCCGCAAGAATATCGACGAGGAGATTGTAGAGATTGGTGAGCGGACCATCATCGACCTAGGTATCCACGGCTTGCACCCCGAGCTGATTAAGATGGTAGGTCGGATGCGTTTCCGCTCCAGCTACGGCCAAAACCTGCTCCAGCACTCGCGCGAGGTAGCCAACCTTTGCGCTACCATGGCGGCGGAGCTAGGTCTGAACGTGAAGCACGCCAAGCGGGCTGGCCTTCTGCACGACATTGGTAAAGTAAGCACCGAAGAGCCAGAGCTACCCCACGCCATCCTCGGTATGGAGATGGCCAAGAAGTACAAGGAGCACCCCGACGTAGTAAACGCCATCGGTGCCCACCACGACGAAATCGAAATGACGGCCATGATTTCGCCACTCGTGCAGGCTTGCGACGCCATCAGTGGCTCGCGCCCCGGTGCTCGTCGCGAGATGATGGAAAGCTACATCAAGCGCCTAAAGCAGCTAGAAGAAACAGCTGTGGGCTTCGAAGGTGTAAATCAGTGCTACGCCATTCAGGCCGGCCGTGAGCTGCGCGTGATGGTGAATGCTGAGAACGTGAGCGATGAGCGGGCTCAAGAGCTGAGCTACGAAATCTCGCAAAAGATTGAGAAAGAAATGCAATATCCCGGCCAGATCAAGATTACCGTAATCCGGGAAATGCGCGCCGTGGCATACGCCAAATAATACAGGGAAACCTAGCTTGAAAAGCCGCCGTGACGAAAGTTGCGGCGGCTTTTTTGTGCCCGTGCAACTTCGAGCAGACTAGTCGGCTCATACGCATGTATGTCTATCTGAGTCAGCTATCTGTCGTTTATGAAGTATTCTTTACGCACGCATAAGTACCTAGGTCTCGCTTCTACGGGTTTGCTGGCAAGCTGCTCGGTATATACTCCTTTGCAGCCAAGCGCACCCATGCTCCGCGATAAAGGCCAAGCAGAAGTGGTTGGTAGTGTTTTCTTGGCGAAGCGGCTGGAGGGCTCCATTGCTTACTCGCCCATGCGCCATGTGCTGGTGCGCGCCGCGGGTGGACTGCGGCCGGGCAAAGCAGATACTACGCGTCGCTATTTTCGCCTGCAGCAGTTTGAGGCAAGCGCCGGTACGTATTGGCCGCTTTCGGAGCAGTGGTTGGCTGGTGGGCTAGGTGGATACGGCCGCGGCAATAGTAGCCGGCGCTTCAACGAGGGCGAGTTTGAGTCAGTAGCTGATACGATTACGCCTTATCATTATGAAGCACGTTTTCGCAAGCTCTTTGGGGAAGTATTTGCGGCCTACGAAGGCGAACGGACAACAATGGGCGTGACGTACCGGCTGTCGCAGGTGTGGTTTCCTACCTTAACTAACAATGGCTTACCGATAAATTTAAAGCGCATGACCCGCAACGAGCCAATGTTCTTCGTGCGCTATTGGGACCGGCAGGGGGTGTTCCCGTGGGCGCAGCTGCAGTTAGCAGTTAGCGCGTCGTGGTCAACTGATTACACGAAGAAAGATGTGTACAAAAAGACGCTTTCCCATTTAAAAGAGCCGCAGGTACTTACTTCGCTCGGACTAGTAATCTACCCGCACCGCTTCAAAAAGAGAGATTAAGCGCTAAGTTCGTTAGTGAGCGACAACAAACTTGCCAGTGCTGACGGCTAGCTTATCATTGTCGAGCTGCGAAATGCGGTAGAGGTAAACGCCGTTGCGCAGTCCTTGGGTATTAAGCGTAAGCTGGCCAGAAGCATCATTTAGCGGCTGCGTGAGCACCGTGGCGCCGGTAGTAGCCATAATAGCTAGCGTACCTGGGTGAGCGGCCGAATACGCATACTTCAGTTTGATGTAGTCAGCGGCTGGGTTGGGATAAATAGCTACGTTTAGCTGGGCGCCTTTGGCAGCCGACAGAATGGTTGCGGTGCTGCGCGTAGCTAGGTATAACTCGTTGGAAGACCAGCTGTTAAAGGAAGTACCAGTGAAGGCCATACACTCCATATTGGCCGACATAGAAGGCTGGCCGTTGTAGAGCGTTACGTCGCTGAGGCCTTGTACTTGCTGGAAGGAGCTAGCATTAAAAGCATCGGTGGTGGTGGGGCGGGTGATTTGGTACAGCGAGCGTTGGGCGGTGCCGTGCGATGCACCTAGGAAGTACGTCAGGTCATCTTTAGAGAGCTGCCCCGGGAAGGGTTGGTAGCCAGCTGGTACGGGCAGGGTGCGGACGTAGTTGAAGGAAGTAGCTGACGTCCGCGCAAACTCTACAATGCCAATAGCTGCTGCGAAGAGAAACAGCCGGTCTTTCGTAGTAGTGAGCGATGGGGCAGCAATGAAGGAAGTAAGCAGCCCTGTGAGCGAAACCATCGCTGGCGCACCAAAGCTAGCCGTGAGCGAAGGTCGCTGAGCAAAGTAGAGGCAGTTGTTGGCCGTGAAGTAGATGTCTAATTCATTGGCGGAGAGCCAGCAGGAGCTAGGTGCATAAGGTAACGCAAGCGGCACAGTGATAGGAGCGCAGAAACTGCCTGTGATGCTCGTGCGCTGCGTAAACATCAGCTTGCTATCGGTGCCGGTGATGTAGTACAAGCGCAGGCCACTGGGGGAAAGCCAAGGATAAGCATCAGCGTCATTGGCATCATTAATCTCGGTGAGCGCCCGCACGCCGGTGTACGAGTAAGTGGTGGCTGTCGTGCTTGCGCTAGGTGAGGTAGTCTGGCTGTGGGTGGCAACGTTGCCCGAGGGAAAACCATTCGCATCCTGGGGTGCCTTGGGGGCGGGAGTAGGAGCACTCTGGCTAAAAGCACCGAATGAAAGAAGCAGATTAGCGAAAAGTAGAGCTTTTCTCATGCGGCAAGTATTGAATTATGTTTATGATTTTTTGTCTGTATTCTACGGTATGTCAAATTTTGTAAAAGAAAAGTTTAAATACAAATTCATATACAGATATTATTAAATTTATTCTATATACAGTCATAAAAAGGAAGGCTGCCCGAGTTCGAGCAGCCTTAAGCGGAGCAATAACTACAAGAGGCTAGCTGTTACGCCTCCTCGGGCTGCACTAGTTTGGTAAACAAGTTGTTCAACGCCTCAGCCCAGGTCGGGTGGGCGATTACCATTCCTTGCAGCACATTGCACGTAAGATTACCGGTCATTGCTAGCTGAAGCATCGTCATGATTTCGCCGCCTTGCTCACTTAAGACAGCCGTACCGAGAATGTGGTTGTCCTCGTCGACCAACACTTTGATAAAGCCAGCGGTATGCCCCGTTTCACGGGCGCGGCCAATGGTCGAGACGGGTAAAGAAGCCACTCGGTAGGGGATCTTGTCTTCCTGGGCTTGCTTCTCCGACAAGCCGACGCGACCAAGCTGAGGTTGCGTAAACACCACGTAGGGAAGCGGACGCTTTTTAGCTGAGCGAGGCTTATCGTGCAGAATAGCATCGCGCACCACGCGGTAATCGTCGTAGCTGATATGCGTGAATTGAGGCCCCCCGTGCACATCGCCAAGGGCATACACGCCGGGTACATTGGTGAGCAGATCATCATTGACTTTGATATAGCCATCCTCATCGAGTTCCACCCCGGCTTTATCTAGACCTAGCTTGTTAGTGTTGGGCTCGCGACCCGTAGCGACGAGCAGGTGCGTGCCTCGTAGGCGCCGCTCACCCTCCTCGGTGTCGACGGTCAGCGTCAGCACGCCTTCCGCGTTCTGCGACACGCGGCGGGCCTCGACACCTAGCACGAACTCCACGCCTTCATCGGCGAGCAGCTGTTGCATGGCATCGCACACGTCGTCGTCTTCGCGGGATAATACCTTCGGGTTTGATTCAATGATTGTGACCTTGCTACCTAGGCGGCGGAAAATTTGACCAAACTCCAGCCCAATATAGCTCCCACCCAAAATCAACAAGTGCTCGGGAAGCTCCGGGTTGTCAAGCATTTGGGTGGGGGTCAAGTAGGGTACGTCCAGTAGTCCCTCGATATTGGGAGCAGCAGCGTGCGTACCTGTGTTGATGAAGATTAGCTCTGCCTCAATCTCTTGCGTCTTGGCATCATCGAGCGTGACGCGCAGGCTGTGCGGCCCCGTAAACTCAGCGTGACCGTGCAATACGGTGATGTTGGGCTGCTCCTCCGTCAGGTTCTTGACCGTGCCCTCGCGCATTTCTTCGACAATGTGATTCTTACGGGCCATCACAGCAGCAAAATCCACCTTGGGCTCTTCCGCTCCAATGCCATAGGCCTCGGCCGTCCGAACTTGGTGCGCCCGCTCGGCGGAAGCTAGTAAGGCTTTGGTCGGAGTGCAGCCATAGTTGATGCAGGAGCCGCCGAAAAACTTTTCTTCCACTAGCACCACCTTGCGGCCGGCTTTGGCAAAAGAAACAGCTAGTGGGTTGCCGGCTTGACCGGAACCTATAATTAGAACGTCGTAAGAAGTGGGCATGGAATGTGCGCAGAATGGGTGGCCCCTAGGTGATAGAAGTAGCCTACGGTTGGGCTTGCTATACGCAGGTACGCGCCGAAGGGTCGGCAACGAAATGCTACTCTATTCGTTTTGGCTCCACAATCTGCTTAGCTTTCGGATATGAAGCTCTTGTTACGGGCGCTGCTGACGCTCTTCGTACCCTTTCTGGCGAGTTGCTCGTCCTTGTATTTTCCGCCACCGCCGCAGGTACCGTTGCTTACCCAAAAGGGCGAGTTCAGCGGGGGCATCCACACGAACTTAGACAACAACGTATCGTTGCAGGGAGCCTATGCTGTGGGCGAGCACCTAGGGGTGATGGGGAGTGCCTCTTTCTTGCACACTGATAAGAAAAAGAGAGCCGTTGATCATGACTTCGGGGAAGTAGGGCTAGGTTACTACACGCGCTTGAGCGACCGGCGGGTGCTAGAGGTGTACGGCGGTCTAGGAGGCGGGCACTCCAAACGCGTGGAGCGCGATGCCGAAAAAGTGACTACGCGCACACTGGAAAGTGGCCTGACCAAGTACTTCGTGCAGGTCAACTACAGCTCCAAAGACAACAGCAACGTGCACGTCTTCGGCCGCGACTTCCCGATTACGTATGGCACAGCAATGCGCCTGAGCTATTTGCAGCTCGAGAACTTCAAGCTCGACAACGTGGCGACAGTGGGCGAAGAAAACGTCTTCATCGAACCTATTACGTACACCCGCGTGCAACTCGTTGGGCCGGTGCAACTGCAGCTCATCAGTGGCAGCAACTTTGGCTTGCGTCAGCGCAAGTTTTTGAAGGCAGCAAACTCGGTATTTAACTTCGGTGTGGTTGTGAATATCGGCGGTCAGGAGGGTAAGCGGTAACGTATTTGTGTAGGCGAAGCGGCTTCACAGAGCTAAACGCGGGCAGCTTCCGGCATAGCCCCCACAATCTTGCGCACTACATCGGCTAGCGGCTCAAAACCGGTAATTTCTTCTACATCAGGGAGCAGCCGGACAGCGCCGAAGCGGTTCAGCCACACGGGTCGTATGCCTACTGCCAAAGCCCCTAACACATCAGCAGTCCAGTTGTCGCCCACCATCACTGTTGCAGCGGCTTCCGCGTTCAGGCGCTGCAAAGCTGCTGCAAAGATGCGCGGATCGGGTTTGAGGACGCCTACATCTTCCGAGGTAATCAGGGCATCAACCAAGTGCGTCATACCTAGGTAGTCCAGCTTGTCTTCCTGCTCGGTGGTGCGGTTGTTGGTCACGATACCAATGCGGTAGTGCGGCTTCAACGCTTCCAGCAGCGCCAAGGCGCCCACGATTGGCTGCCGCAAATTGCGATAGTGCGTGTAGTGAAACTGCGCAAACTCGTCGGCTTCGGTTTCGGTTGTTAGCGCATTATAAGGAGCGAGCAAACGCTGGAACCGTATGCGCCGCGCATCTAAGTAGCTGTAGCGGCCGGCGAGCACCTGCGGGTGCATTTCTTCCAGCAGTTCGCTATAGCGGTTGTACAGCTCATCCAGCACAATTTCGCTGGCGAATGGCAACCCACTCGTGCTGGCCGCCAGTGCCGCCCGTGCGGTACCCGCATGATCGAAGAGCGTGTCGTCGAGGTCGAAGAGGACGGTAGTTATGCGAGATGATGTAGACATTGGAGTAAAAACTCGGCTACGTGCTGCATGCCCTGGTACGCTTAAGCTGACTGCGTGAATTAGGCAACGCCAGTTAGCTTTCTTGATGATACCTAGGTCCTACGGCTATTAAGCAGGAAAAACGTTGATTAAGAATGTGATATAAAAAAAGCCCCGGCGCAAACCGAGGCTTTTTTATAACGCAGAAGCTAGAAAACCTAGCCGTTCAGTACGCGCAACATCGTGTCGCCAATTTCAGCGGGCGAATCCACTACGTGGATGCCGCACTCACGCATGATGGCCATCTTAGCAGCAGCCGTGTCGTCGGCGCCGCCCACGATAGCACCCGCGTGGCCCATGCGACGGCCGGGAGGAGCCGTTTGGCCAGCAATGAAGCCTACAACGGGCTTCTTGTTGCCGTTTTCTTTGATCCAGCGAGCCGCTTCGGCTTCCATGCCGCCACCGATTTCACCGATCATCACGATGCCTTCGGTTTCGGGGTCGTTCATGAGCAGTTCTACTGCCTCTTTCGTCGTGGTACCGATGATGGGGTCACCGCCAATACCGATAGCCGTCGTCTGACCTAGGCCCGCTTTGGTGAGCTGGTCTACGGCTTCGTAGGTCAGCGTACCCGACTTCGACACGATACCAACTCGGCCTTTCGTGAAGATAAAGCCGGGCATGATACCCACTTTGCACTCGCCAGCGGTCATCACGCCGGGGCAGTTCGGGCCGATCATGCGCAGACCTTCGCGGTCTTTGAGGTATTCTTTCACCGCAATCATGTCCTTGGTCGGAATGCCTTCGGTGATGGTTACAATAACTTTAATACCAGCGTCGGCGGCTTCCATGATGGCATCGGCGGCGAAAGCCGGGGGCACGAAGATGATGCTCGTATCGGCGCCGGCTTGCTCAACGGCTTCAGCAACCGTGTTGAACACGGGACGGTCGAGGTGTTGCGTGCCACCTTTACCGGGCGTTACACCACCTACCACGTTGGTGCCGTACTCAATCATTTGCTGAGCGTGGAAGGAGCCTTCCGAGCCAGTGAAGCCCTGCACAATCACTTTAGAATCCTTGTTAACCAGAACACTCATTCGAAGCGGGTTTTAGAGTAACTATTCCGTTGGGGTAAGAACATCGGCATCGGAAAAATGCCGGCGCACAAAAGTAGGCTTTTTTGGTGCGGCTGCAAGGCAAGCTACGGAGTTACTGAGTAGGGGCGCAACGGAGTAATGTTGTTTAACAGTTTGTTTCATTACTCAGTCGCTCCGTTACTCTTTTGTACCTTTGCAGTTCTAACCACCCCAAGCTCATGTACCTGAATAACATAGTGGAAGCCATTGGCAACACGCCCCTGGTGAAACTGAATAAAGTAACCGACGGCATCCGCGGCACTGTACTGGCTAAGGTTGAATATTTCAACCCCGGCAACTCCGTGAAAGACCGCATGGCGGTAAAAATGATTGAAGATGCCGAAAAAGCAGGTTTGCTCAAGCCCGGTGGTACCATCATTGAGGGCACCAGCGGCAACACGGGTATGGGCCTAGCGCTTGCTGCCATCAGCAAAGGCTACCGCTGCATCTTCACGATGAGCGACAAGCAGGGGCAGGAAAAGCGGGACATTCTGAAAGCAGTAGGCGCCGAAATCATTATTTGCCCCACCGACGTCACCCCCGACGACCCCCGCTCTTACTACTCGGTAGCTCGCAAGCTCAACGCCGAAATTCCGAATTCCTTCTACCCTAATCAGTACGATAACCTTTCTAACACCGCCGCCCATTACGAGGAAACGGGCCCTGAGCTGTGGGAGCAAACCGACGGCAAAATCACGCACCTAGCTTGCGGCGTGGGTACCGGCGGCACCATCTGCGGCACTAGCAAGTATCTGAAAGAGCAAAACTCACAACTAGTTACGGTTGGAATCGACACCTACGGCTCAGTGTTTAAGAAGTATAAAGAGACCGGCATCTTCGACCAAAACGAAATTTATCCTTACAAAACCGAAGGTATTGGGGAGGATATTCTGCCGAAGAACGTTGACTTCGATCAAATTGACCTGTTTATCAAAGTTGCTGACCGTGATGGTGCTCTGATGACACGTCGCTTAGCGAAGGAAGAAGGCCTATTCGTAGGCTGGTCTTGCGGCTCGGCGGTGTTTGGAGCACTGGAATATGCCCGCGAACATTTGAAGGAAGAGGATACGATGGTAGTTATCCTGCCTGACCACGGCACGCGCTACCTAGCAAAGATTTATAACGACGACTGGATGCGTGCGCAAGGTTGGTTGTGATAAATCTTTAATTTAGAACTACGTAACCATTGGCTTTAGTGCTTTTGAATATGACCAAAAAGCTTCAGAATATTGTGCTGGTAGACGACAACGAGACAACTAGCTTTCTGAATAATCGCTTGCTTAACCGCCTTGCTATTGCGGAGCAAGTACGTACGTTCACCCGCGCAGAAGAAGCCTATGAGTTCTTGTGGGGAAATGGGCGGCAGCCATCAGAGGCTGCTGACCACCTGCCCGAACTAGTTTTCGTCGACTTGAAAATGCCGGGCATGGATGGCTTTGAGTTCCTCAAGCACTACGACGGCCTGCCTCCTGAGGTGAAAAGCAAGACGGTAATGGCCGTGCTGACCACCTCCATGCACGCTGCTGATACAGCCCGCGTGTCGCAGTTTAAAGATGTAGAATACCTCACCAAGCCGCTCACCGAGGAAAAAATGCAGAAGCTGCTGGCAAAGCGGTTTTCCTTGAGCTAGGTCACCTCCCGGTCTGGCAGCGCTCAGCCATCAGACCGGTATTGTTAAATGAGTCTCGTACCGTCATTGCAACCCTGACAGGGGCTTTAAGCCCCTGTCAGGGTTTTTTGTGATTACACGACAGCCTCTACAAATTGGAAGGCTTCGCCATCGAATAGGCCTTTGTCGCTGAGTTTCAAGCTTGGAATAACGAGCAAGGCCATGAACGAGAGCGTCATGAACGGCGCGCCAAGCGGACTACCTAGCTTTTTTGCCAGCGCATCGACGGCTGAGTAGGCTCCAGCTACCGTGTAGCCATCTTGGTCCGACATGAGTCCTGCTACTGGCAGGGGCAATAGCAATTCCTCACCGTTTTCGCCAACAGCCGCTAGGCCGCCTTTTGCTTCAATGACCAGGTTCACGGCGCGGGCTAGGCTCTCGTCATCGCAGCCGACGGCAGTAATATTGTGCGAGTCGTGGCCGACGCTAGAAGCCAGGGCGCCACGCCGCAAGCCGAAGCCTTTGATGAAAGCTACAGCCGGCGGAGCGGAAGTATATCGATTGACGACCGTCAGCTTCAATATGTCATTCGCTACATCGGGTACTACAAGACCGTTGTTTACTGTAGCAGCTAGGTCGTGGCGAGCGGTGATGAGTTGCCCATCGAAGCATTCAATAACACGAACTGTCGCCGCATCAGTAGGAGCGAGTAATTGAAAACCCTGGGCTTTTACAAGTTCAGTATGGAAGTTATTAACGACAGCCACTGGCGCAGCTGGAATGCGCGTTTGACCGTTTTCGGCTACCAGCTCGCCATTGATATACGTCTGCTGAACCCGGAACTCCTGTAAGTTATTGACTACAATAAAGTCTGCCGCGTCTCCTTCGCGCAGCAAGCCTACAGGCAGTTTATAATGCTCTAATGGGTTTAGGCAGGCTACGCGCAGCACCTTTAATACATCCTGGCCGCGAGCCACGGCCCGTTGTACCAGCTGATCTATGTGACCTAGCACGAGCGTATCGGGGTGCTTATCGTCGGAGCAGAACATCATGTTCTCGTAGTGCTCCGGCAGCAGGTCAATCAGCGCCTCAAAGTTGCGGGCCGCCGAGCCTTCGCGAATCAGGATCTTCATGCCCACCGCTAGCTTGTCGAGAGCCTCTTCCGCGGTGAAGCACTCGTGGTCGGTGCTAATGCCAGCACTGGCATACTGTCGGGCGTCGTCGCCGCGCAGGCCAGGCGCGTGACCATCTACGGGGCGATTATAGCGCTGTGCCAATGCTATTTTCTCCATCACCAGCGGGTCGCGGTGCAGCACGCCGGGCCAGTTCATCATCTCAGCCAGATAACCCACGGCCGGATTTTGAAAAAGTTGCTCAATATCGGCGGCAGTGATGGTGGCGCCGGCCGTTTCAAAAGGCGTAGCGGGCACGCACGAGGGCGCCCCGAAGCAAAACTTGAAGGGAACCGTGCCGCCACTTTCTAACATATACTCCACGCCCGCTACGCCGAGCACATTGCCGATTTCGTGCGGGTCCGATACAGTGGCTACTGTGCCATGCGCTACGGCTAGCCTGGCAAACTCGGCTGGCACTAATAAGGAGCTCTCCACATGCACATGCGCATCCACGAAGCCCGGCAGTGCATACGGTAACGCCGGATCGGGGCTAGGTGCCTCAGATGGCTCAATTCGCTGAATCTTACCTTCCGCCACATGAACGGTACCCGGCGTTATGGTGTTGGTAAATAGGTTGATAACGTTGGCACGAAGAGAGAAGTCAGCGGACATAAGATAGGTACAAGACAAGGGTAAAGTTGGAGCCGCAGAACGGCGGACGGCTAAAGAACCTTATATTTGTGGGAAAATCCACTCCCGTGAAAAAGATAATAACGATGCTTTGGGTTGCCCTATTCCTGGGTTCGGGCGTGGCTACTACCGGTTGCGCGGGTCGCACAGCGCAGCAGAAGAAAACGGCTTCTTATAAACGCAAAGCCAAATCCGGCCACATTCCTTGTCCGTGCGACAGTCATTAGGTTCCAAAGAATCAGCATCGCTCTCCTAACAACTCAATGTCTGCCGAATCGCCCCTTGACTCTCTCCAAAACGCTGCTGATGCTGTTCGCCAACAGCTACGGCTTACCGCCTTTGATACAGAAGCCGTACAGCGTTTAGCAGAAGTTGTTGAGGCGCAACGGCCTAGCCTGACAAGTAGCAGTCAGGAAAGCGTCGTGACGGCGCTGGGCTGCTTCCTAGGTCAGTGCTTGGTACAGACTTACGGCGGACAATGGGCTGCCGGGCCCGATGGTACAACGGGTATCGGCTTCGGCGGACACTCCTTTTTTAATCCCTTTTACCGCGTTGCCGAGCAGCTTACTCACGGCCGACCTTCGTCGGTAGCCGTATTCTTTGCGGAACTACCTGAACGTCTGGCTGCTGCTGCCGGCCGTAAAGAACAACATTCGTGACTCAACCTAGCCCTCAGCCGACCGATCTTGCCATGCAGAAACTTGTCATTGCCATCGACGGCTATTCTTCCTGCGGAAAAAGTACTACGGCCAAAGCTGTAGCCGCCGCGTTGGGCTACGCCTATATTGACACTGGTGCCATGTATCGCGCCGTGACGCTGTACTTGCTCGAAAACAAAATTGCTTTCGATGATCTGCCCCGCATCGAGCAAGCGCTGCACGACATGCACATCAGCTTCAAGCACAACCGCCGCTCGGGCCGCAATGAGCTGTGCCTTGATGGGCAGGTGCGTGAGGATGAAATCCGGCAGATGTACATCTCCAATAATGTGAGCGAAGTGTCGGTTATTCCGGCTGTGCGCCACGCCATGGTGCGGCAGCAGCAGCGCATGGGCCGCAAGCGCGGCATCGTGATGGATGGGCGCGACATTGGCACCACCGTCTTCCCCGACGCCGAAGTGAAGGTGTTTATGACGGCCGACACCCACACCCGCGCCTTGCGCCGACAGGAGGAGTTGGCAGACAAGGGAGAGCAGGTGGAGTTGGATGCCATTATCGAAAACCTCACCAAGCGTGACTATATTGACTCGACCCGCGCCGAAAGCCCCCTACGCCGGGCCGCCGATGCTGTGCTGCTCGACACCACGCACATCACCATTGATGAGCAAGTAGATTTTGTGTTGGAGCGGGTATCGGCCGCTTTGTTTTCGCGGGCTATGTTGGCGCAGTCGCAGGGGAATTAAGAAAACCTAGCTAGACTGCCAGCCCGGATTGGGGCGCGAAAGTTGTAAGAATATGTTCGTTTGTTGAAGAAAGCGCATGAACGTTACCATAGATAAGAATTCCGGCTACTGCTTCGGCGTCGAGTTTGCCATTCAGATGGCCGAAGACGAACTGGCGCACGAAGAGACTTTGTATTGTCTCGGCGATATTGTGCACAACCGCATGGAGGTAGAACGCCTCTATCAACAAGGCCTGCGCATTATCGACCGAGAACAGCTGGCCGAACTCCACGATTGTAAAGTGCTCATCCGGGCTCATGGCGAGCCGCCGGAAACCTACGCGCTAGCACTACGCAATAATCTGGAACTCATTGATGCTTCGTGCCCGGTAGTGCTCAAGTTGCAGAACCGCGTGAAACACGCCTATGACGCATCCAAGCGCCAGAACGGCCAGATTGTCATTTATGGTCAGCCTGGCCACGCGGAAGTAACGGGCCTTACGGGCCAGACGGGCAACCGCGCCCTCATCGTGATGACCGAAGCTGACCTCGACCAGATCGATTTTGCGCGGCCCGTTACGCTCTTCAGCCAAACGACCAAAAGCACGGCTGGCTTCTACCGCATGAAGCAGCTTATCGAGGAGCGCATTGCGCTAGCTGGCGGCGAGCTAGACTCGTTCGATGCCAACGACAGCATTTGCCGCCAGGTAAGCAACCGCGAGCCTGCCTTGGCTAAGTTCGCTTTGCAACACGATGTGGTTGTATTCGTGAGTGGCCGCAAGAGCTCGAATGGCAAGGCCTTGTTCAGCGTGGTGAATAAGACCAATTCCCGTAGCTACTTCGTGGAGAACGAGCAGGATCTAGACGACGAGTGGTTCCACGGCGTCGAATCGGTGGGCATTTGCGGCGCAACCAGCACGCCCATGTGGCTGATGCAGCGCGTGGCCGACCGCATCGAGCAAGTCGCTGTAGGTGTCTGAGTCGGACCTAGCTTTTGATCTTTAGTTATTTACCCGGTCAAGTTGGCCGGGTATTTTTTTAGCTCTCTCCGCTATGCGCAAGTTTTTCAATTACTTCCTCAACGGCTTTCTGATCGTGGCGCCTATCAGCCTCACGATGTACATTCTTTATGCGAGCATCAGTTGGCTCGATGCGCTATTTCGGTTCAATGGGATGCCGCCGGGCCTAGGCCTGCTCTCGGCCATCGTGGTGCTGACGGTGGTCGGCTACATTGCGAAGTCCTTCATGGTGCGGCCGTTTCTGGTGATCACCGAGCGTATTCTGCATCGCACGCCATTGGTTAGTATCATTTACTCCAGTCTAAAGGATCTATTTGATGCCTTCGTGGGTGACAACCAGAAGTTTAATTGCCCGGTGCTAGTGCAGCTTAACGCTACGGACAAGGTGTTCAAGCTAGGGTTTGTCACGCAGGACCACATGGCGTCTATCAACCGCGAGCAACTGCTGGCTGTGTACTTTCCCCACTCTTATAACTTCTCCGGCGAGCTGGTGCTGGTGCCCAAAGAAAACGTGACGTACCTGGAGCTGCCGAGCAGCGAGGTGATGAAGTTTATTGTGTCGGGTGGTGTATCGCGGTTAAGCTGAGGCCTATCGCGCGAAGATTCGGCTTTGCCTTACCTACTCTTATTGCTGGTCATCGGGGACGAATAAGGACATAATTATGTTATGTTCTTGATGATTATGGAGCAAGTAACAACGGAAAAGAAGCTCGTAAAGAGCATAACGAAGCTGCACTACCAACGCTACGGCGACGGGCCGCGGGTGGTGCTTGCTTTTCACGGCTACGGGCAGAGCGAAGGCCACTGGCGCTCGGTAGCTTCTGTGCTAGGTCCGGAGGTGAGCGTATACTCCTTCGATTTATTCTACCACGGCCAAAGCCGGATGACCAAAGCCGACTCGCCTATCACGAAGAAGCGGTTGGCCGAGCTGCTTGGGCAGTTTCTGCACGAACAGAAGATTACGAAGTTCAGCCTCCTGGCTTTTAGCATGGGCGCTAAGTTTGCCCTGACGGCAGCCGAGAGCTTTGCTGACCAAATAGAGCAAGTTTGGCTGATTGCGCCAGATGGAATTCGCACGCAGCTTTGGTACACGCTAGCTACCTCACCGCTATTGATGCGCGGCATGCTAGGCCGGGCGGTACTGCGACCACAGCGGCTGCTGGGCTTTATCAATAAGCTGAGCGAGAAACGACTAGTTGATCCGGGGCTCGTGCGCTTTGCTGAATGGCAGCTGGATAGCCGCGAAAAACGACTGCGTGTGTACCGGAGTTGGGTAGGGTTCAAAAACTTAACCTTTGACCTAAAGCGTCTGGCCTCGTTGCTGAACCACAAGCCTATACCGGTGACTTTTTTCCTGGGCAAATACGACCGAGTGATTCCGCACGCTGGCCTAAGACAGTTTATTGGGTCTTTGCAGACGGTAAACACCGTGCTGCTAGACGCAGGTCATGCAGGACTCATCTACGATGTTGCGTCGTACCTGCGCCGCCATCCGGAAACGCGGTTGTGAGGAAAAGCTAGGTGCACGATCGTCGTTCTGGCGGTAACGGGTCCGACGCCTAGGGCGTCGGATCCGTTGCTGGTTCTTGTAATGCTTGTTGGTATAGTCGGTAACTCTCCGCATCGAAGGCGACGAATACCACGGTTTCTGGCAAAGCATTCTCTGCCAAGAACGCACGTACTTCGTGGACTGCAATAGCTGTAGCTTCTGGTTTTGGATAACCGTAAATGCCCGTGCTGATACCAGGGAAGGCAATGCTTGCTACCTGGTTCTCTGTAGTTAGGTGCAAGTTGTTGCGGTAGCAATTTGCTAGTAGCTCTGGCTCCCGTTTGTGGCCGCCATTCCACACCGGGCCAACGGTATGAATAACGTACTTCGCTGGTAACCGCCCGCCAGTTGTTATGACGACATCGCCGGTTGCTAAGCCTTTGCCATAATGCCCAGCCCGCAAGCGGCGGCAAGCTTCTAGAATTTCGGGACCACCGGCGCGGTGAATGGCGCCATCCACGCCACCGCCACCCAGCAACGACGAATTAGCCGCATTAACGATGGCAGTGGTGTCGAGCTTCGTAATGTCACCCTGGTAGAGTAGAATGCGGCCAAACGCCTGGGCCTGGGTGCGCCAATCGGCAGAAGGGGAGGAGGTAGACATAAGAGCGATTAGAAAAGCGAAAAGGTAGCACGAAGTATTAACCATTCATCTGCTTTTTCGAACAGTTTAACCTCGAAAATTACTGCTTGGGTAGCTTTGTTTTTCAGGGGGCAAGTGGGAAAGCTAGCTTTGATCATCAATCAAGAACAACTTCTCTCTACCCCCAATAGCTGCACCATGGAAACGACACCCCGCGACCCCCAACTCTGGCACCAAGCAAAATCCCGTGCCCGCTTCAAGGCAAGCTTGTTTACTTACTTCGCCGTCAACGCGCTGCTGTGGGTGATATGGGCGGTTACCTCACGGCATCAATTTTATCCATTGCCTTGGCCTGCTTGGTCCACCATCTTCTGGGGCTTTGGTTTGCTTATCCAAGGCGTTAATACCTACGGTGGTTACGGCAGAGGAACCATGATGGAGCGCGAGTACGAGCGCTTGCTTCGTGAAAAACAAGAGCGGCTTCGCTAAAAAGTAACGCAGTAAGGGAGTAGCTGAGGAAGAGAAAAATCCGTTGAATAGGATAAAGTCTTCCTTCGCTACTCCCTTACTCCATTATGAGCTTCCGCCGATTCGTACCGCTTGCCTTACTAACGCCGCTAGCCCTCGCATTTGCGCCCGAGCGCCCCATGGCTCCGGCCGATGCAAACCTGAGCAAGATCAAGCTGCCGCCGGGCTTCACCATCAGCTATTTCGCGCAGAACGTAGGCGGCGCCCGCGAAATAGCCGTCGGACCTGATGGTACGGTGTACGCGGGTAGCGTTGGCAACAAAGTGTACGCCATGCCCGACCGCAACAAAGATGGCCGGGCAGATGAAGTCATTACGATTGCTACTGGCCTAAACTCACCCAACGGCGTGGCCGTGCGCAACGGCGCCTTGTACGTGGCTGAAATCAACCGCGTGCTGCGCTACGACAACATTGCCAAGCAGCTAAAAGCTAGCCCCAAACCCGTGGTGGTGTACAGCAAGCTGCCCGACAAAGAGTGGCACGGCTACCGCTACATTGCCTTTGGACCTGATGGCAAGCTCTACGTGCCGGTGGGTGCGCCCTGCAACTCCTGCTTACCCGAAGCCCCCATTTTCGCCACCATCAACCGCATGAACCCGGATGGCTCAGGCTTTCAAATTATTGCCAAGGGCGTGCGCAACACGGTCGGCTTTGACTGGAGTCCGGTAGACAAAGCACTCTGGTTCACCGACAACGGCCGCGACCAACTCGGCGACGACAAGCCATCCGATGAACTAAACCGGGCCCCAACAGCGGGCCTCAACTTCGGCTTTCCATACTTTTTTGCCGGCGACGTGCCCGACCCCGAGCTGAGCAAAGGTAAATCGGCAGCTAGCTTCGTGAAGCCAGCCCAGAAGCTAGGTCCGCACGTAGCGGCGCTGGGCATGAAGTTCTATACGGGCAAGCTGTTTCCGGCCAAGTACCGCAACCAGATCTTCATTCCCGAACACGGCTCCTGGAACCGTAGCCAGAAAATCGGCTACCGTATTAGCGTAGTAACGCTCGACGCCAGTGGCCAAAAAGCCACCGGGTATACTACCTTCGCCCAAGGCTGGCTGCAAGGCCAGACGCCATGGGGGCGCCCGGTATGCTTACTGCAAATGCCGGATGGCTCCTTGCTAGTTTCTGATGATCAAAACGATGCGGTATACCGTATCAGCTACAAAGGCTAACAAACCTTCCTGCTGCGCGCTACATTCGGCCCATGAAGAAAAAGAAGCAAGTTCCGAAGCGCATCATTGGGCGCCTGGAGTTGGTAGATTTTCCTCAGTTTCAGATTGAAGGCGTAGAAGCCAAAATTGATACGGGTGCCTACACCGGCGCTATCCATTGCTCCAACATGCAGGTAGTGAAGCTTGACGACGGGCAAATGCGGCTGCGCGTGAATCTGCTCGACGACGCACACCCGAATTTTGATGGGTGCCTAATGGAATTTACTGACTTTTCGCTGCGTACTATTAAGAGCTCCATTGGCGAAGCGCAACGGCGTTACATCATTCGAACGGTCATTCGGCTGTTCGACGAAGATTTCACGACGGAGTTTTCTCTCTCCGACCGCTCCGACATGAAATACCCCGTTCTCATCGGGCGGTCATTGCTGCGGCGCGGCGGCTTTTTGGTCAACGTGTCGAAGCGGTATGTGGCCCATAAAAAATGATTTGCGCCCGGAACTGCGCGGTTCTGAAAGCTAGGTAGCGTATTTTTGACCCAGTTTCCGCGTCCCACCCTTCACGAAATCCTTCTGCATGAAACTGGCGATTTTGTCGCGCGAGCCCAAGCTCTATTCCACGAAGCGCTTGGTAGAAGCAGCCGAGCTGCGCGGCCATGAAGCCATCGTGGTGGACCATTTGCGGTGCAACCTCGTGCTGGAGAAAGGAAAGCCTGGTATCATCTACCAAGGCGAGCCACTCACGGACTTTGACGCGGTTATTCCGCGCATTGGGGCTTCGGTCACGTTCTACGGCACGGCTGTGGTGCGACAGTTTGAGATGATGAAAGTGCGCACGGCGGTTGATAGCCAAGCAATTGTGCGTTCGCGCGACAAGTTGCGCTCTATGCAGATCCTAGCCCGTGCTGGTGTTGGCATGCCCAAAACGGCCTTTACTAATTACTCCGACGAAGTGCCGCAGATGATTGAGCAGGTCGGTGGTGCTCCTGTTATTATCAAGCTGCTAGAAGGCACGCAGGGCCTAGGTGTCGTGCTAGCCGAGACGGCCAAGGCGGCGCAATCAGTCATCGAAGCTTTCCACAACCTTAAGGCGCGCATCATCGTGCAGGAGTTCATTGCCGAAAGCAAAGGGGCTGACCTGCGGGCGTTTGTGGTGAACGGCGAAGTAGTAGGCGCTATGAAGCGGCAGGGCAAAGAGGGCGAGTTTCGCTCCAACCTGCACCGCGGTGGCACGGGGCAGCTAGTGAAGCTAAGCCGGGCGGAAAAGGCGGCCGCGTTGCTGGCCACTAAAGCTTTAGGGCTAGATATAGCGGGCGTCGATATGCTGCAAAGTAAGCGCGGGCCGCTGGTGCTGGAAGTCAACTCCTCGCCGGGCCTGGAAGGTATTGAGAAAGCAACCGGCCTCGATATTGCCGGTAAAATCATTGAGTACACGGAAGAGCTGACCAAGCGCAAAGGCAAGGGCAAGCCTAAAAAAGCCAAAGGCAAAAGCAAGGCGCCCGATACACAATCGGACGTAGCGGCGTTCTAGCTCGGAGCGCGGACTCTGTAGTCGGCGCGGCACAGAATACTTAGGGGATAGATTACCACTGCGCGGACTAAAAAGTCTGCACTACGGCTGTGCTGTAGGCGCCCGATTTTCGTGCCTGCTAGTTTCTGTGTTTCTTTGGCTTGCCTTTCGGGGTGTTTTCTTTTCACTAATCCCACCTGATGAATAATCCATTGCGCCTGATTATCGACGCGGTGCTCGTTGTAGCCGTAGCCGTGTTGTTTTACCTGCATTTCTCCGATAAGTCGGCTAAGGCGCCTGCGCAACCCGCTGCGGTGCAAGCTAGTACCAGCGCCGACACGACCAAAACGACTACCGTTGCCAGCACAGACACCGCCGCTACCAAAGTGGCTCCAGCGGCAGCAACCCCGATTCTGCACGGCAAAATTGCCTACGTCGAGTCGAGCAAGATGCTGGATGGCTACAAAGGCATGCAGGATGCTCGCCGGAACTTCGAAACCAAAGCCAAAGGTTGGGATCGGCAGAACCGGAACTTGGTAGGAGGCTTTCAGGCGGCCGTACAGAAGTACCAACAGCAGGCAGCTAGCCTCACCCCGGAGCAGCGCGCTGCCACCGAGCAGCGCCTCCAGGCGCAGCAGGCCGAAGTAGGCCAGCAACAGCAGAAACTTCAGCAGCAAGCCTCGGAGGAGGAAGCGAAAGTAACCCAGCAAGTGTTGGAGCGCGTGAACAAGCTCGTGGAGCAATACGGCAAAGACAACGGTTACGAGATGATCCTGATTGCGGCACCCAGCGGCACCATCGCCTACGGCCGCAAGGACCTCGATATCACACCGCAGGTACTAAAGCACCTCAATGCTGCTTACTCGAAAAAGTAAGACCTAGCTTATCAAAGTATCTAAAGCCCGTTGCTTCCTGGAAGCAACGGGCTTTTTTGTGGTGCCGGAGTGCGTCACAAATCGCCCTAGCACATTTATCATTCTGTAAGTGCCTGCCAACCATTTTTGTGAATGTTGGCTCTTTAGCCATAAGAAATGGATTGCTGCGTCGTTAGGCGTATATATTTGATAATTAATAGCTAGCAATAATTAAACTATTTCTCTATGATGAGATTTTTCCGCGGGATGATTACGTGTGTTGGGATAGTAGTAGTGACTGGATCGGCGGGGTGGGCACAACAAGCGGGGAAGGTGACGATCATCGGGTACGTGCGCGACCGGAGCACGGGTGAAAACCTCATCGGGGTGGCAGTGGTGAGTCCGGGCACGGGGCAGGGCACGGCCACCAATAACTACGGCTTCTATTCACTGACTTTGCCAGTAGCTCAAGGCGACTCGGCGCGGTTGCTGGTGTCGTACCTAGGGTATGAGAAGATGCGGTTTGCGGCTGCCGCCGGGCGCAACGTGGTGCACAACTTTCAACTGCGTTCCGCTACTTCGGAGCTAGCAGGCGTGGAAGTAGTCGGAAGTCGCAGCCAGGAAGAGAAAATTGCGCAGTCCACGCGGATGGGCACCATCAACGTGCCCGTGGCTCAGATCAAGAACTTGCCCGCGCTGCTAGGAGAAACCGACGTGCTGAAGGTGCTGCAACTGCTACCCGGCGTGCAGAGCGGTAGCGAAGGCACCAGCGGCCTCTATGTGCGTGGCGGCTCCCCCGACCAGAACCTGATCTTGCTGGATGGCACGCCGGTGTACAATGCGGCCCACTTGTTTGGCTTTTTCTCGGTGTTCAATGCCGACGCTTTGAACAACGTAGAGCTCATCAAAGGGGGCTTTCCGGCGCGCTACGGTGGCCGCCTCTCGTCAGTGCTGGATATATCCATGAAGGAGGGCAACATGCAGAAGTTTCAGGGGGAAGGTGCCATCGGTATTATTGCTTCTAAACTCACTCTGGAAGGGCCGATCAAAAAGGACACGGCGTCGTTTATTATCTCGGCGCGCCGCACCTACATCGACTTACTGGCCCGGCCCATCATTTTGGCGGCGGCCGATGGCGTAACGGCAGGCTACTTCTTTCACGACCTCAATGCGAAGCTCAACTGGAAAGTAAGTAGCCGCGACCGACTTTACCTGAGCGCTTACACGGGCTACGATAAGTTTTATGCGCGCTACACCGATAAAGAAGAGGATGGTGACTATGACCGCAACAACTCGAACCTAGGGTGGGGCAACCTGACAACGGGCCTGCGCTGGAACCACCTGCTGAACGACCAGCTGTTCATGAATACGCACGTGACCTACAGCAAGTATCAGTTCAACGTCGGCATTGAACAGGAGAACCGCTACCACACGCAAGACGAGGTGCGCACCGACAAGTTTAACCTGCGCTACCTGTCCAATATTCGAGACTTGAGCATTAAAACGGACCTCGATTATGCGCCTAATCCTGACCACTACATCCGCTTCGGCGGGCAGTATATTCTGCACTCGTTTCGCCCAGGGGCCTTGCAGGTCAAGGATAATTCCAGCGACCTAGGTAATCAGCTGAACTCGGTGGCCCGCACCATGGCCAGCGAAGCCGGTATCTACGCCGAAGACGATTATCGCGTGACGCAGCGCTTAAAAGTGAACGGCGGCCTGCGGCTGAATGGCTTTTTAGTGGAGCAAAAGTTCTACAACTCCATCGAACCTAGGGTATCTGCTCGCTTCCTACTGACGAATGAGTGGGCCTTGAAA
This sequence comes from Hymenobacter sp. GOD-10R, assembly GCF_035609205.1. Lineage (NCBI taxonomy): Bacteria > Pseudomonadati > Bacteroidota > Cytophagia > Cytophagales > Hymenobacteraceae > Hymenobacter > Hymenobacter sp. GOD-10R. The sequence goes on along the minus strand of NZ_CP141184.1, from coordinate 5,306,361 downwards.
GCTTCCTATGCCCGCACCACGCAGTTTATTCACTTGCTCACCAATAGTGGCATTGGCCTGCCCACCGACTTGTGGGTACCCGCCACCGCTAAGGTGCAGCCCCAACGCGCCCAGCAAGTGAGCCTAGGTTTTGCCCGCGACCTGCGCTTCCACGACGAAGACTACGAGTTCAGCTTCGAGACCTACTACAAGCCCATGCGCCACCTCATCGAGTACCGCGAAGGAGCTAGCTTCTTGGGTACTACCGATAACAATTGGCAGGATAAAGTGACCAGCGGCAAAGGCTGGGCCTACGGCGGTGAGTTTTTTATTCAGAAGAAAACCGGCCGCACCACCGGCTGGATCGGCTATACGCTGGCCTGGAGCAAGCGTCGCTTCCCCGACCTGAACCAAGGCCGCATTTTCCCCTATAAGTACGACCGTCGCCACGATGCGTCCTTGGTTGTGATTCACAAGTTTAGCCCCACGCTCACGCTTTCTGGCACGTGGGTATACGGCACCGGCAACGCCGTGACGCTTTCCCAAGGTAGGTTTCAGCTAGGTCCTTATAGTACTTACGACGACTACGGCGACCGGAATAGCTACCGCATGCGCGCCTATCACCGCATGGATCTTGACTTAAGCAAAACCAAAAAGAAACGGTGGGGCGAGGTGGTGAACAGCCTCAGCTTCTATAATCTCTATAGCCGCAAGAATCCTTACTACATCTACTTCCAGCAAGGGCGCGAAGATCAGAATGGTAATGTGGAGAGACAGCCCGCTTACAAGCAAATCTCACTTTTTCCAATCATTCCATCTTTCAGCAAAAGCTTCCGATTCTAATCAAAGATCGGAGAAGCGGTGGGCGCTACCTAAGCTGCTAAACACAAGGCCTAGGAGCAGCGCCCACCTAGCCGAAGATTCCGTTACTTATCAAGTGTAACTATGAAAAAGCTATCCTCCATTTTACTGCTTACCCTAGGTTTGGCCGGTTGCGAATCAACGGTGACGCTACCCGAACCGGCCCATACACCACGCATCGCGCTGCTGTACACGCTCAGCGACCAGCCTCTCGATACTAGCAGTAACTTAATGGTGACGCGCCAACCGTTTGTGAGCTACAGTCAGCGAGTATTCGACACAAAAGCACTCATGGGGCGCGATGATGCCACCATCGAAATCGAGGACGAAGGCGGCACGGTCGTAGAGCGCTTTAAGGCGGGTTACCCGCGTAAGCAGAACGTTTACGGCAGATCGTCCGGCTACTACACGCCCACGATGGGCTTGGTAGGACAAGCCGGGCGTACGTACACGTTACGTACCTCCATGCCCGGCTTCGAAACCGTGGAAAGCACCCTGACGATGCCCACGAAGCCCGTCATCGACGATGCTACTTTCGTGGTGCGCTCTGGCGGCGTATTGGGCGGGAACACGCAAGGCAAAGCGCGGCTTACCATTACGCTCACCGACAACCCCACTACCGCGAATTACTACGCCGCTTTTGTTCGCTTGTTAGATAAGCAAGGAAAGCCCATCCTAAACTCCTCCATCTATACTGACTTCGAAGATCAGAATAGCGACTTCGAAATCGGGCGCTTTGAGCTTTCGTCTGATAGCTACTACTTCGGCAACAATCTGAAGCCTTACGCGGATACCAATGTGAGCGGCAAACAGTTCTCCCTCAGCGCCAATGTGCAATATTATGTAGGGGGCTGCTACAGCTCGCCGTCGCGGCCTGTCGTCTGTCAGGAGCTAGGGTATGTCGAGGTTAAGGTAAGTAACATGACGCCGGACGCGTACCGGTTCTATCAGTCGAGCCGTAGCTACAATGACACGCGGGACAACCCCTTCGCCGAACCCGCGCCCCTAGCTTTCAACATCAAACCCGGTTACGGCTTGTTCGGTGGCGCAGCCGATGCCACGTACCGTATCAAGCTGTTTTAGGCTCGCATTGGGAGTAATGAAAAAACTAGGTATTGATTAAACCTTCGTAATTTTTTAGCGTCTAAAAGACATGGTTCCTGGTTATAATTCCCAGGCAGTCATTCTACTTATGAAAACGCGCCTTCCAATATTTGTCGTGCTGGCTTTAGCTAGCCAACTGCTTTTTAGCTGCGTTGCTTCCGGTCCTGCTTACGTAGGGGTGGGGGTTGGGGCACCTAATCCTTATTATCGCCCTTACTATGGTCCACGCTACTACCCAGCCCGGCCCTACTACCGTCCACGTACCGTTATTGTCGACCGCCCACGGTATTACCGCCCGGCACCGGGCCCACGCCCCGGTTACTACCAAAACAATGTGCGGCCGCATCGGTCCATTAGGGTTCGTTAGTCAACCTAGCTATAAGAAAAGCCCCGCTGTGTCTCTCGCAACGGGGCTTTTGCTTTTGGGGTAGGGATTGCTAGAGAGCTAGTGGCGCATCAGTCGCTTCACTACGGTGCCCTCCGCGGTACGTACCCGCACCAGGTAAACCCCACGGCTAGCTCGTGCAAGTAGAGGGTCGCGCTCAAGCTTCCTTGCCGCGGCCGCATTGGCTGCTGACTGGTCGAGAAGGAAGGAGAGAAGCTGTAAGCCAGCCTGCTACTAGAGGCGAGGAAAGCTAGCTAGGATTGCTCGCTAATTAGAATGTAAATCGCAGGTTTACGGCTGCATCCTGGTAGAAGCCCGTGTAGCCATTGAATACTTCGAAAAATGGCTTGTAGTCAACACCGATAACGAAGGGAAGGTCGTCCATTTTGTACTCAAAGCCTAGGATCAAGTCGGCGCCTCCAGCTATGCGCGCCCGGTCTTCGTCGACGTAGTACACATAGTAGTAATCGTACTTCTTGCCTCGACGATACCGCACATCTTCGAAGTAGTAGCGGCCGCGGTAAGCTCCTAGGTGTGCCCCGGCACCATAGTAAAATTGCAAGCCTTTGAGGTCTTTCACCGGTACATGCTTTTCCAACAGCAACGTAAAGCGGGCACCATGCGCGGCGTACTCCGTCGTAACCAGGCCTTCGACGGCTACGTTGTTTTTGCCGCTCATGAAGTGCTTGATCGTGAGGCCCGAAGAGTAGCCTCCAGCGCGCAGACCAATACCCGTTTGATAGCCAGCGCTGGGTGCCGAAGCGCTCTTCTTACGTTGGGCGAAGCTAGCTACGGAAGAAAAGCAGAGTGCCAGAAGTGTAAGGTGGAATAACCGTGTTTTCATGAAAACGGGGAAATAGAGGTAAGGTATTTCCCGCGAGCAAACACTTAACATGCCAAACCTGTTGAGGTCTGTTTCCTCCTAACAGCTACCCACCGCCGCAATTTCGTCTGACAAGTGCACGCGTACCCCGCCACCTTCTTCTGCTGCCGCCTGCAACATGGCCCGGGCTACAACTTGCGCCGGCACCGCCCGGTACTTGCGTAATGGACCTAGCATCAGAGGATTGAGTAGCTTCATCAGAACGGCGCCAATCTGCTCGCCCACGCGTTTGTCGGCGCGCTCCCCGAGCAGCAGCGACGGCCGAAACAAGTGAATCGCCCGAAATGGCGTTTGCCGCACGGCATCTTCCATTTCGCCTTTTACCCGGTTGTAATAGAAGCGCGACTCGGCGTCGGCGCCCATGGCAGACACCACCAAGAGTTGTGAAGCAAAGTTGGTGGCCGTGAGAGCAGCCAGCTTCACCACGTACAAGTAGTCGACTTTGTAAAAGGCTTCTTTCGAGCCAGCCTGCTTCATGGTGGTACCTAGGCAGCAGTACACATCATCGGCAATGAGCGAGAGTCGGGCTTCTTCTAGGTGGTCCATATCGAGCACGCGCTGCTCAAGCTTGGGATGCACTTGCGGCAGCGGCCGGCGCCCCACGGCAATGACTTTGGCGTAGCGGTCGGAGGCGAGCAAAAGGGGCAGCACTTGGCTGCCCACTAGGCCGGTAGCGCCAGCAATGAGCGCAGTCTTATTCGGTTTCATAGCAGTCGGAGTAGGAGGCGCATTTGCGCCGTAGCAGCCACTACAAATCGTGGCGCTAGGAGAGTATCCGAGCCATAAGACGATACGAAGCAAGCAGAGGTTGTCTGCTTACAACGGCTTTGCGGCAGAATCCAGTGATGTGACCTATGCCTTATTCACTAGCTGCGTATGTTCGGGTGCCAACTCTACCAAACCTTGCTTGTATAAGCTGCCGAGCGCCTTCTTGAAGACTTTCTTGCTCATGCCTAGGCGCCGGTAAATGTCGTCGGGTTCGCTCTTGTCAGAAAGCGGTATCCGCTGGTTCGGGGCCGCGCGCAGGGCGTTCAGTAAGGTGTCGGCGGCATCCACAGCTTCCTCGTAGCCGGGCTTTTGGAGGCGTAGGTCAATCTTGCCATCGGGGCGCACTTGGCGTACGTAGCCAGTGGGCGTATCGCCGAGACGAAGCGGGCGAAATACTTCGTTGTAATACAGCAAACCTAGGTACTGACCGTTCACCACGGCGGTATACCCTAGGTCGGTTTCCTGAGCTACGAACAGCTGCACTGCTTCCCCCGGCTTACCTTCGAAGGGCTTGTCGGGCTTCAGAAAATTCTCCCAACGCGCCGAGGCCACAATGCGGTCGGACGTTTCGTCGAGGTACACGTACACCGTCAGGCGCTGGCCGGGGCGCACGTTGTTGCGCTGGTTGCGGTAAGGCAGAAACAGATCCTTCTCCAAGCCCCAGTCCAGGAAAGCGCCGTGGTCGGATACGTCGCGTACGGTTAGCGCAGCCAGTTCGTTTACCCGCGCCAGCGGCTTCAAGGTGGTGGCAATCAGGCGGTCTTCCGAGTCACGGTACACAAATACGCGCAGCACATCGCCAATCTCGGTGCCCTCGGGAACGTACTTGTTCGGCAGCAGCAAGTCGCCATCGTCGGAGCTTAAGTACAGTCCGAAATCAACGAAGCGTGCTACTTCCAAATCATTATAATCACCTAGGTTCATCTATTCAGTTGCCAGTTATCAGGTTTGGGGCAGCAAGGTACGCCGATAAACACATGTGCATACCACAAGTAACACGTTCTAAACAAGCGCATATCGTATATACGGCAACGCGTCAGAAAGAAGATAAGGTTATGTGCAAAGGCTATTCTGCCGTCGAGCCTCTATTAGCTGGCAACTACCAACTGGTCGCTAATAAAGGTTATTCGTAGCGCACTACGCCAGGCTGCGCGAAGCTAAAGTCGCTGAAGTTGTAGTAGTTGGAGGTGTTTTCAAACAGCCGAAAACCGCTGCCGCTGACTTGACCGCGCGGGTAGAAGCCAAGCGAAATCTGAATAGTTCGGATGGCTGTGTACTCATTGCGGAAGCGAAAGCCAATACCAAAACCAGTATATGGCTTGTCGTAAAAAGGGTTGGAACGCCCAGGCTTGGTGGCTAGCCAAGCCGCATCGATAAAGGCTACTCCGGCTAACCGAAAACCTAAAACAGAAACAGGAGTGAAGACGGTAGCTTCGTAGTTGAGCAAAAAACGGCTTTGCCCTTGCAACTGCCCATCAATTGAAAACCCGCGGACGCCGCGCCGCGTGTCTAAGATTAAGTAGTCAGTTGGGCGCCGGTGCAAACCTATGAGCGAGCGCACCCACAAGAAGCTGCGCCATTGATAGTTACCTGCGTGATAAAGCCGGGTGAAGCATAGTAGCTCGTTATTGAGCGAGCCTTGCTGCCAATCATTATCTCCGGTGCGCACGTAGCTACCAAACTCGCCGCTTATATACAGATAGCCATGGCGTAAGCTGTAGCCGGCATACGCCGTGCGTAGGCCCACGTAGCGGCGGTTCTGCCGCGCATTTAGCTCATACCCCGTGGTAAGGCTCACAAGGGAGCCAGTTGGGATATCTTCGGTGCGACCAAAGCCAAAAAGATATCTGTCTTTGTAATAGCGACGCACACTATAGCCGATAGTAGCTATACCCAATAAGGCATTGTCGTATTGATAATCCGGATTAGCCTTAATCGAATCGGCAACTTCGGTGTAGCGTGTACGCAGCAAGCGCCCGGATACAATCATGCGGCCAGGATTTTCATAACCTAAGTCGTAGCTACGCAAGTGGAACGCTCGGCCAAGCCACAAGTCTTGCGTGTTGTAGCGGAGCGGGTAAAACACGTATTCCTGGTCTGAAGTACCGGGCGCGGGAATGAAGGCGACACCCTGATAATACGACTCCATGGAGAAAGCTCCCGCATATTTGGTATTAACAGAAGCAAAGTCGCGGAACACCGAAAAGCCACCCTGCCGGTACTGGTCTTCGTTGCGGTAGCGCGCTTGAGCGTAGATAAAATTGCGAAACGGCACCTGATAGCTGCCTCGGTAGCTCCAGCTTTGCGTTTTGCCCCGACCATACTCGTAGCGGTTGCGAAACTGGTGACCCTGCCCTAAGAAGTTGTTGTCGCGCAGCCCAATGACGCCTGCCGCTACGTCGCGTACTTGCAGCGTACCGCTAATGCTGAATACGTCTTTCGTGATAACCTGCACGTCGACACTATCGGCGGTGGTGGTGGCTTCGTTCACGAACACACGCGCATCCAAAATTTCGGAGGTCTGCCGTAACAAGCGTTCTGACTCAGATAGGTCTTGCGGCTCTAGCTCGTCGCCAACCCGAAAGAGCAGCACCTGGCGCACGCGGGCCCGTGAGGTTTTGATGTGCAGCATATTGCCACTTTTCTCCAGGATGTTGCGCGGCTCCCGATTCGGGTCGGCAATGCTGAAGCCAAACGCATCGAGCGTGGTGATGTTGATGCTGCGCACAATCTTGTAGTTGTGCTGATCGAATTGCCGGTCGAGTAGCGCCACATCGAGTCCCGCCCGGTCTTCTTGGCGCGTACGAAAGTTTAGCAGCGCCGCTGCTGCCTTCCCAGCTATTGTTTTGCGCTTCGTGTATGCCTTCAAGCCGTTTAGCACACGCTCTTGGTCAAAGCGTCGGCGCAGGGAGTCGGGGCGTGTCTCGGGCTGCGTCCGTACAGAATCGGTGATGACGGGCTTTGTGGTTTGCTGCGCGTGCAGCGGGTTGCTTGTGACTAGCAACAGCAGCAAACCCAACCCTAACAGGAATTGGCCAAGCAGGCGAGGAGCAGACACAAAGCAAGACATTATCGAGAAGGACAAACCAAAGCATTCTGCTAACAAGTAATAGCGGCCGCTAGACAACAAGCAAGGTACGAATTGATCGGGGGAGTGGAAAGCCACAGCCTTGCTGCGTGCATCCTAGCGTAGGCCGGCTAGCTTACTCCTAGATTTAACGTTAGGAGGACATATTTCGTGTGAGCGGAAGTAAGGCTTTTACGGTAGAAAAGAAGCTGGAGAGAAGAAACTTTTCCTAAAAAAATTAGCTTAGTAATATGGTGCTTATTTGAGAACAAGCTTCTATTTTTAAGGCAAAATTAGTTCAAAATGAACGAGCGGATTCAGGAAAAGCTAAGTATTTTGGCAGACGCAGCGAAGTACGATGTATCGTGCTCTAGCAGCGGTGGCAAGCGTAAAAACGAGAACCGTGGCCTCGGTAATGCGGAGGGCATGGGCATTTGCCACAGCTTCACAGAGGACGGGCGGTGCGTGTCGCTGCTCAAGATTCTGCTCACCAACCATTGCATCTTCGATTGTGCTTACTGCGTGTCGCGCAAGAGCAACGATGTGAAGCGGGCTGCCTTCACGGTGGATGAAGTTGTGGACCTTACCATGAACTTCTACCGTCGCAACTACATCGAGGGCTTGTTCTTAAGTTCGGGCATCTTCTCCTCGCCTGACTACACCATGGAGCGCCTCGTCCGCATCATTAAGAAGTTGCGCACCGAGCACAAATTCAACGGCTATATCCACGTCAAGACGATTCCGGGTGCTTCGCCCGAACTCATCCAGGAGGCGGGCCTCTACGCCGACCGCCTCAGTGTGAATATCGAGTTGCCCTCGGAGATGAGCCTGACCAACCTAGCTCCCGAGAAAAACTACGAGGAGATTCTGACGCCGATGGAGCAGATCCGCGACAACATCGTGCAGAATAAGGAAGAAAAGGCGTTGTTCAAGAAGGTGCCGCAGTTTGCTGCCGCTGGTCAGAGCACGCAGTTGATCGTAGGTGCCTCGCCCGAAACCGACCATCAGATCTTGCAGCTTTCCGACTCCCTCTATAAAGGTTACGGTTTGAAGCGCGTGTACTACTCTGGGTACGTGCCTATTACCGACGACGCCCGTTTGCCGCAGCTTACCCAGCCGCCAGTTATCCGGGAGCACCGCTTGTATCAGTCTGACTGGTTGATGCGCTTCTATGGTTTCCAAGCCGACGAAATTCTGGACCCGCAACATCCGCACTTGGATCTGGAAATTGACCCAAAGCTAGCTTGGGCCCTACGCAACCGCCACGTGTTTCCAATTGATGTGAATACGGCTGACTACGAGATGATTCTGCGCGTGCCAGGTATCGGAGCAAAGTCAGCGAAACGGATTGTGGCAGCTCGCCGCTTCACCAGCCTTGCGCTCGATCATTTGCAGAAGTTTGGGGTGGTGATGAAGCGGGCTAAGTTCTTCATTACCTGCCGTGGTCAAGCCCTCGAACGCCGCGACTTCGATGAGCAAAGCATCCGCCGCCAAATCCTGTTTGGGGCTGGTTCGGTCCGCTCGGCTCTGGTGACGCAGCAACTCGACCTCTTTGCGCAGGCCGGCTAACGTGCTGACCTGCTGTAAGGAGCTAGGTGAATGAACAAGTTTTTGGCCAAGAAGCATTCTGGCTAGCTTATTGATATTCAGCGCACAAAATATAGTGTTTGTACATAGGTTGGTTAACTCCTCAGTAAATCAACTTTTTAACGCATTGATTACAGTAGCACTTCTACCCATGAACATCTCGCATCGCTCTCCCGCCGAAATGCCAACTGCTGCCAAGCCCGTGAAACTTGCGCCGCTGTCATGCTATTGTAAGCTTGATGACTTGATTCCGCATGTGAAGCAGCTCACGCAGTCGTCGCCGACACCGCCTACCAATCCTGCCAAGGCGGCTTAAGGTACAACTCAGCCGCAACTCGTTAGCGTAGGCCTCGGTATAGCAGGTATGCGCTATGAACTCGAACATCATTACATCTGGACCAACGGCGTCACGCTGCATGTGGTGCAGTGTGGGCCCAAGGAGGGCCCACTCGTGATTCTGCTGCACGGCTTCCCAGATTTTTGGTATGGGTGGCGGCATCAGATTGAGCCATTGGCCGCGGCTGGCTACCGCGTGTGGGTACCCGATCAGCGGGGGTATAACCTGAGCGACAAACCGTCGCGCATCCGTGAGTACACCTTGCCGACGCTTGCTCACGACATTGTGGGGTTAATTGATGCAGCGGGCCGTGAGCAAGCTAGCCTCATCGGCCACGACTGGGGCGGTATCGTGACATGGTACCTGGCTACGTATCACGAAACCCGCATTCTTAATGCTTCTGTTCTGAATGTACCGCATCCAGCGGTGCTGCCAAGCGCATTTCTTCGCATCCCCGATCAGGTGGTGCGAAGTTGGTACATGTTCTTCTTTCAACTGCCCTGGCTACCTGAGCAATTTATGCTCAACAACCTAGGTCTGCTGACCAGCACTAGCCACCGGGGCGCCTTCCGCCAAGCCGATTTGCAGCGCTACCGAGCGGCTTGGATGCGCCCTAATGCAATGCGGGGCATGATCAATTGGTATCGCGCCTTCCGCTATACATTAGGCAACAAAGACAAAGAGCCACGGGTCACAACGCCTGTTCAACTTATTTGGGGCAAGCAAGATGTGACGCTGAATGCCAAGCTAGCGGAACTGAGCTTCAAGCTATGCGAAAACGGAGAGTTGCACTACTTCCCCGACGCTACGCACTGGGTGCAATTAGAAAAACCCACTGAAGTGAATGAGTTGCTTATCAAGTTTTTGCAGGCCAAGGAACGCGCAAAGGCGTATTAAGTGGCCGCGTAACTTAGAAATACTCCGTATCACCTGAAAGTAGTAGCCTGCACGGCCTCATTCAACGCCAAATGAGCTGTGACACTCCCTGCCCATGACCCACGACTATACGTACGACGGCTCTTTTGATGGCTTATTAACGGTGCTGCTGGAGATGTACGAGCGCAAAGTGCAGCCAAACAGCATCCAGCCAGCCGACGCCGTGCAGGGCGGACTGTTCACCGCTACAGTACCCATTCAAACGAACGAGGAAAAGGCGGAACGGGTCTGGAAGGGCATGCTAAAGTACATGGATAACGACACGCGCACGAAGCTGTATCATGTCTTCCTTTCTGAGCGCCCCGACCGCGAAATGCTTATCTGCCGCTTTGTGCAGCAAGCCGTAACGGCACGCGGACGGGTAGATGTTTCAGAGAATTATGCCGACGATACGGTGCGGCTCGTGCACCACATTAGTCAGCAGCTAGGGCGTGAGAAGCACCGGATGGAAGCCTTCGTGCGCTTTGAGAAAACTTCCGAAGAGTTATTCCACGCTACCATTGAGCCCGATTTCGACGTGCTGCCGCTCATTGCGCCGCATTTCACCAAGCGCTACGCTGACCAGCGCTGGCTTATTTTTGACCAGCGCCGCCGCTACGGCCTTTACTACGACCTAGCTCGCACCGACATTGTCGAGTTTGAAACAGAAGCGCCCCAGCGCCGCTCCGATGTGTCGGCGACGGTGCTGGATGAGCGGGAGCCCTTGTTCAAGCTGCTCTGGCAAACGTATTTCGACCACGCTAATATCCCGGAGCGTAAAAACCTGAAGCTGCACCGACGTCATATTCCGCTGCGGTATTGGAAGTATCTGAGTGAAAAGCAACCGCGTGAGCAGCGCTTCGAGCCGATCAAAAATAAGCGCTCGTCTTTGTAAGGAGTGAGAAGGCACCACAGTGCGTTCCCGCAAAAGAACTACTTTCGGGCTCAATACCAACTTGCGTTATTAACCCAACATAGCATATGAGTTCAACAGTGGTTTTTGGGGCCTCCGGCCAGCTAGGTCAGTGCCTTCGCCATGTTTCACAAGAGCGAAACATGGATGGCATTATTTTCCCAGCAGAAGACCAAGCCAACATCTTAGATACAGATAAGCTGCGGACGGTATTTGAGCAGCATAAGCCAGCTTATTGTATCAACTGCGCAGCTTATACCGCCGTTGACAAGGCTGAGGACGAGGTAGAACTAGCTCGAAAAATCAACAAGGACGGTGCCGAGAACCTAGCCCGACTGTGCGGTGAATTTGGTACTACGCTCATCCATATTTCCACCGATTTTGTGTTTGCCGGCACCGGTAATCAGCCTCTCGTGGAAACGGATGCGGCCGAACCTATTAGCGTATATGGCCTCACGAAGCTGGAAGGTGAGCAGGTCATTCCGGCGCATGCAGAGCGGTATTTCATCTTGCGTACTAGCTGGCTCTACTCTGAATACGCCAACAACTTCGTGAAAACGATGCTGAAGCTGGGCCGGGAGCGGGAGGAGCTTCGCATCATTTGGGACCAGGTTGGTACACCCACCTATGCCATTGACTTAGCCGGCTGCATTCTCAGCATCATTGAACGCCAGAATCAGCAATACGGCATCTATCACTACAGCAATGAAGGCGTGACGTCGTGGTACGACTTTGCCACGGCTATTTTTGAGCTGAGCAACACAGTGGTGCGCACTGTACCAATTCGCACTTCTGAATATCCCACGAAAGCCACGCGCCCAGCTTTTTCCGTAATGGATAAGACAAAGGCGAAGACTAACCTAGGTATCGCCATTCCGCATTGGCGCGACAGCCTAAAAGTGTGCTTGGGTCGTTTATAAGCCTTTTGGTCTTTCTAAGCTTATAAATACAAAAGGCGTCATCCACACGGATGACGCCTTTTGTATTGGATAAAATTGTTCAAGTATTGGGCAAAAGTTGGCCTATCGTGTAAAGAGACGCAAACCTGCTTTTTAACACAGTTACCGAATTACTGCGCTGGTTGGGTTGGCGCAGCAGGTGCGCTCTTCACGTACTTATCCAACCATGTATTCATCTCCCACAACATGTGCATAATATTCTCACGCGAAGCGTAGCTGTGTGCTTCGAAGGGCAGCACTACGTAGCGCACGGTCGCGCCGTGGCCTTTCAGGGCATTGTAGAAACGCTCGCTTTGCAGTGGGAACGTGCCGGAGTTGTTATCAGCCTCACCGTGAATGAGCAGGATGGGAGTCTTCACTTTGTCGGCGTAGTTGAAAGGGGACATAGCATTGTACACCTCGGGAGCTTGCCAGTAGGTGCGCTCCTCCGCTTGGAAGCCGAAGGGCGTGAGGGTGCGGTTGTAAGCGCCGCTCCGAGCGATGCCTGCCTTAAATAAATTGCTGTGGGCAAGTAAGTTGGCGGTCATAAAGGCGCCGTAGGAGTGGCCCATTACTCCCACGCGGTTGCGGTCTACTACACCTAGCCTAGCTCCTTCGTCGATAGCAGCTTTAGCGCTGGCTACAAGCTGCTCGGTGTAAGTGTCGTTGGGCTCTTTGTTGCCTTCCCCTACAATCGGGATGGAAGTGCCTTGCAGTACGGCATACCCTTGCGTGACCCAGAAGATCGGCGAAGCCCAGCTCAGACGCGTGAAGGTGTAGGGCGAACCTTTTACCTGACCCGCGTCGCTCTTATCCTTAAACTCTACCGGATAGGCCTCCATGAGCGTCGGCAGCGGGCCGTCCGATTTCTTATAGTTTGGGGGTAGGTAAAGGTTGGCCGTTAGGTCGACACCGTCGGCGCGCTTGTATTTAAGCACTTGCTTTTGCAGGCTGCCTACCGATGCGTAGGGGTTGGGAAACTTGGTAAGCGCCGTGAGCTTCTTCTTGTTGACGTCGCGCAGGAAGTAGTTCGGGTTTTCCTTCTGCGATTCGCGACGTATGACGAGCAGGCGCTTATCGGTGTCAAGAATGGCTACCGGCACTTCGAAATACGGTGCCTCCGACCGCCACCAGCGGCTAGCTTTCTTGGTTTTCAAATCGAGCTGATCGACGAACGGCCGGTCGCCTTCGGGTGAGGCGCCATTGCCGACCATGTAAATCGTCTGGCTTTTGGCGTCGGTGGCCAGCACGTAGCGACCAGCAGCGTTACGGTGCTGGTAGGGAGCGCCGGGGTCGTTGTAGGTATCCTGCGACGAGCGGTCGAAGAGAACAGCCGGTGCGCTTTTCGCCGATGGGTTGATCGTCCAGGTCATCTCCTTACGGTCGGCCCAGCGGTAGCCTTGCACCAGCGCCAGCGACGAAGTGCCCCAGTAGATGTCGCTGTAGCGCAACGGCAAGGCCGCTAGCTCCTGGGCAGGCGCAGAGAAGGGCGCCTCCAGCGTGAAGATCTTGTCGCGCACGGGCGCTTGTACTTTGGGGTCGCCGCCGTCTTGCGCTTCTACCCAGTAAAGGGTAGCAGGGGCATCTTCCCGCCAATCATGGCGACGCTGGCCGGTGGCAACGGCGTCAAAATTGGTGGGTACGTTATCGGCAAGAGGAAGGTCGGCGATGGTTTTCACCGGCTGGCCGCTCATGTCGAGCACATCGACTTTCACTGGGAAGCTGCCCACCGTGAGCTGATAAGAGTAGGGAAGGTGGCGGGTTTTTACCAGCACGTACTTGCCATCGGGCGAGGGGCTAGCTACTTGGATCACGCCGGGTTGACCGAGAGGCGTCGTTTTGCCATTAAGGTTGACTTTCACGAGCTGAGTCGTGGCGTAGTAGTCAAAGATCTTTTCGTCGCTGGGATTTTTCAGCAAATCTTGGTAGGTGCGAGCAGCCGCTTTCTTGCCCACGTTTTCCTGCACAATCGGGCCAGTCGGAACGGCGTTGCTGGCGGGCACCTCACCGCGGTTGGGCAGCACCGTGTGCGCAATGAGGGTGCGGCTATCGGCAACCCACTCGAAGGAACTGCCGAACACACCATTCAATGGCAGATTCATCAGCTTATTTGCCTTCGCGGTGGCTACGTCTACCAACCACAGCTCCATGCGGCTGTCGGTAGGCGTGGCGTCGGTGGTGAGAGCAAAAGCTAGCTTCGTATTATCGGGCGACCAGCTTACCTCGCTGATTTTAGCGGGTTTGGGCAAGCCCTGTACAGGTATCTCCTTGCTGTTGCCGAGGCGCTTCAGCATAAGGTTGGTGGAGTAGCTCACGCGGCTTGGCCCGTTGGTCCGCGGGTTTAGGCGCAGGCCCGCGATACGCAGCTCCGGCTGCGACAGCTCCGCAATAGATGGGAAATCCTGAATGGGCATGAGCACCATCCATTTTCCGTCGGATGAAAGGCTCACGCGGGGAGTGGCGGGCGCGTCGACTAGATCGACAATAGTTTTAGGAGGCGTTTGGTAGGTAGCGTCTTGGCCTTGGGCCGCCAAGGCAGACAACCACAACGCTCCGGTGAGTGCGGAGAGCTTTTGCATAGACTATAGAGTTTTGGTTCTGGCTAAGTTAGCAGAAGACAAAACACCAGCCTTGGGGTTGCTTGTAGGAGCATGCCACGGCGCGTTCTCACCTGCGCCCATGGAACAGGCCCCTAAGTTATGCTTGCTCGGTCGTTCAAGCGAGAACGCGCCGCGACGGGTTTTTACAGCGCGCAACGCTTCTTGTACAAGCCCGGCGTGATGCCTTCGTACTTCTTGAAAAGCACCTGGAAGTAATTCGTATTGTTGAAGCCCACCCGAAAACAAACATCAGCTACTGTCGCTAGTGGGTTGCGCAACAGGCGTTTTGCTTCACTTAGGCGCTCCTGAATAATATATTCGACCGGTGTAAGGCCAAACTCGCGCTTGAAGATGCGGAAGAACGTGGCTTTGCTCATGCAGGCTAGCTCGCTCAGCTTCTCCACCGTAATCTGCTCGGTGAGGTGCTGCTTGATGTATTGCACCACAGCGGCGAAGCGGTGGGAGGTGAGATGCTGGGCGTAGTTGCGGAAAATTAGCTCGCGTGCCTGAGTTTGCATCAGGCGCACGAGCAACTCCTGAAGCGTGAAGCTAGCTAGCACATCTTTGGCGGCGTGGGTTTCCTGCGAGAGATGCACAAGGCGTTCCAGCGTGCCAGTTAGCTCGGGGGTGTTGGTAAGGTGGGCCGAATCCGAGTCGTTGAGGTGCCAGGGCTTGTGGTCTTCGGCTAGTGGAAACCGCTCATTTAGTAAATCGACGGTGTAGCGAATGGTGTCGGCGGGAATGGCGACGGCTAGGCACTGCGTGGGGTTATCCTCATTGGCTTCCGGAAAATCAATTTCCATGGTCTGTTGCTCGCCCACCACCACCGACTCGCCGGGCAGGTACTCGAAGGCGTCGCGGCCAGCTAGGTGCATCACTTTCTTGCCGCGCAGCATGGTGGTGAGTACGAGGCTTCCCATGTTGAGCGGAACGCGGTTGGCCGTTTGGTGGGTCTCAAAGATGTTCAACTCGAAAGCGTCGAGAGAGTAGACGGTGCGGTTTTCAACTAAGGTCAAGAGCTGATCGGGACGGTGCAGCGCAACGGCGTTCGAGAGGGAAGTACGAGGCATGAACAGGTGGCTTTGGGAAAACGCGACAACACTTCGACTGACTATGCAATATAACTAGCCTCGACAACAAACGTTTGCACCAGTCGCTTTAGACCTAGTTTTCGAACGCGACAAAGGTGAAAAACCCAGCGGAGGTGGTTCTAAAACGTTTGCAATTATCGAAGAGGATGTTGAGAGGATACTACACCTCTTGAAGCTATAACGAGAGCTACCTTGGACCTAGTCTTTACGTTCTAACTTCTACCTCATGGAAACCTTAGTAGAAAGCACCACCCTCGTTGCCCGCCCGCAGTTCAAAGAGCACTACGATAACTTTATTGGTGGCAAATGGGTCGCCCCGGTGAAAGGCCAATACTTTGATAATCCTTCGCCCATCGACGGCAAGGCCTTTACCAAGGTAGCGCGCTCCACCAAAGAAGATATCGAGCTAGCCCTCGACGCGGCGCACGAAGCGTTCAAGACTTGGAAAAACTCGTCGGCGACTACGCGCAGCAATATGCTGATGAAAATAGCCGACCGCATCGAGCAGAACCTAGAGCACCTAGCTGCCGTGGAGTGCGTGGAAAACGGCAAAGCCATCCGCGAAACCCTGAACGCCGACCTGCCTTTGGTCGTCGACCACTTCCGCTACTTCGGGGCCGTTATTCGGGCCGAGGAAGGTTCGGCCACTGAGTTGAATGAGAGTACCTTGTCGCTGAATATCAATGAGCCACTGGGCGTAATTGGCCAGATTATTCCCTGGAACTTTCCGCTGCTGATGGCTACCTGGAAGCTAGCCCCCGCGCTGGCCGCCGGTTGCTGCGTGGTGATGAAGCCCGCCGAGCAGACGCCTGCCAGCATTATGGTGCTGATGGAGTTGATCGGGGACCTGATTCCGGCCGGTGTGGTAAACGTAGTGAACGGCTTTGGGCTGGAAGCAGGCAAACCGCTGGCCTCGTCGCCGCGCATTCAGAAGGTGTCGTTTACGGGCGAAACCACCACGGGCCGCCTTATTATGCAGTACGCTTCCGAAAACATTATCCCCGTGACGATGGAGCTAGGCGGTAAGTCGCCTAACATCTTCTTCAAGAGCGTGATGGATGCAGACGATGACTTCCTCGACAAAGCCATTGAAGGTGCCGTGATGTTTGCCCTGAACCAAGGCGAAATCTGCACCTGCCCCTCGCGCATGCTGATTCAGGAAGACATCTACGACGAGTTTATTGCCCGCGTCATTGAGCGCGTGAAGGCCATCAAGCTAGGCAACCCGCTCGATAAGGAAACCATGATGGGCGCCCAGGCAAGCAACGACCAGTTTGAGAAAATCCTGAGCTACCTGGAAATTGGCAAAGACGAAGGCGCCGAAGTACTGACCGGCGGCGACGCCTACCACCAGGAAGACGGCGCCCTAGCGGAAGGCTACTACATCCAGCCCACCGTGTTCCGCGGCCACAACAAGATGCGCATCTTCCAAGAAGAAATCTTCGGCCCAGTAGTGTCCGTCACCACGTTCAAGACGGTGGAAGAAGCCTTGGAAATTGCCAACGACACGCTTTATGGCCTAGGGGCCGGCGTGTGGAGCCGCGACGCGCACGAGCTGTACCAAGTGCCGCGCGCCATTCAGGCCGGCCGCGTGTGGGTGAACTGCTACCACGACTATCCCGCTGGTGCGCCCTTCGGTGGCTACAAGAAGTCGGGTTTTGGTCGCGAGAATCACAAGATGATGCTCGAGCACTATCGCCAAACCAAGAACATGCTCATTTCTTACAGCCAGCAAAAGCTAGGTTTCTTCTAGGAGCTAGCCATAGAATCTGAGTGTTTAATGTAAACCTCTTGTCATCCTGAGCTTGCGAAGGATCTTATCACGCAAGAACATAACGTTCGCAAACGACTTGTTCTCGCGTGATAAGATCCTTCGCAAGCTCAGGATGGCATTTTATGTTAGGAGCGAGAATAGCAGCATCTTTCTGATAATAGATTGCGTCTTTGTCTTAAGCTGTTGTAAACTAACATTCTCTGCTTATGAAACGGTTGTTTATTGCTCTTGCGCTGGGTTTCGTATGCTCTGCTGCTCACGCTCAAGTGCTGCCTATTCCGGGCAAACAGAACCCAAATTGGACGCTTCAGAAAGTAGAGGCGCCAACTAACAGTGACGTATTTAAGCAACTGCCACCTGCCACCGACTACATGCCCAATGGCCTGAAAAGTATTTCGAGCAGCGGTAACCGTCACTATCACTGGGATGCTCAGCAGCAACTTGCTTACGCCTGGCTGAGTCAACCCAGCAGCGGCAGCATAGCTCCTGATAAACAATTACTAGTGCGCGATGAGCGAACGGGTACGACGTACACATTTACGCGCAAGGAGTAACTGCTATAACCACTTTCACGCTTTTCTTCCCACCCTATGCCTACTAACCCTGTGCCCCGCGTGCTAGTAACTACCGCCGCTGAAGCTCTAATCGATATTCTCCGCGACGAACATGGCCCGCTGATGTTCCACCAAAGTGGCGGCTGCTGCGACGGGTCTTCACCCATGTGCTTTGCGGCGGGCGAGTTCAAAGTGGGCACGAACGACGTGTGGCTAGGGCGCATTCACGGCTGCGACTTTTTCATGAGCGCCAGCCAGTTTGAGTACTGGAAGCACACGCAGCTCACCGTCGACGTGACCAAAGGCCGCGGAGCTAGCTTTTCGTTGGAAATTCCGCACGGCGTCCGCTTTCTAATTCGCTCACGCATGTTTACGCAGGAGGAAGAATCCAACTTGGAGCCGGTGTTTGACGGGGAAGAATACCCAAATCTTGCAAGCTAATTGGGTATAACTCCGCAGCAAACCGGATTTATACGCAAATGCTGCCCCAAGATTCTATTGTTAAAATCCGTATTTATCGGATTGTTGAAGCAAAGCACGAGGGCGTATAGAAAGCAGACCCGTTGGCATACATACTAACGGTGATTCTTTCACACACCACACCCTCTCACCATGTTTTATCACGACCGAGAACTCCAGTACAAAGTGCGGGTAGATAAGCCCAATCCCGTATTTGCCCGCATGTTGCAACAAGCCATTGGCGGTATCGAAGGCGAAATTCGCGTTTGTTTGCAGTACCTCTTTCAAGCTTGGGGCTCGCGCGGCCCGGTGAAGTACCGCGACATGCTGCTCGAAACGGGCACGGAGGAAATTGCCCACATCGAAATGCTGGCTACGGCCGTGGCGCTCAACCTAGAAGGTGCTCCGATGAGCATGCAGGATGAGTTTGCAAAAGATAAAGTAGTAGGTGCTATCATGGGTGGCATGGACCCCCGTCATATCCTGTCGGCTGGTATGTCGGCACTGGCTACCGATGCGAACGGCGTGCCTTTCAATGGCTCTTGGGTAGTAGGTAGCGGCAACATCGTAGCCGATATGTACACCAACGTAGCCGCCGAAAGCACCGGCCGTACCCTCGCTACCCGCCTTTGGGAAATGACCGACGACTCCGGCATGAAAGACATGCTAGCTTTCCTCATCGCCCGCGATACCATGCACCAGAACCAGTGGATGGCGGTGATTGAAGAGAACGGCGGCCTCAACGCCATGCCCATTCCCAATAGCTTCCCCCAGAGCGAAGAAGTACAAGGCTTCAATTATGCCTTCGTAAGCACCTACGTTGGCAACGAGCCTACGCCGGCTGGTCGTTGGGTATCGGGCCCATCAATTGATGGCAAGGGTGAGTTCCACTTGGAAAAAGCCGCTCCCCTCGGTGGTGTGCCCGTGCTAGCTCCCCCGGATCCACGCGGCCACGCCCAGAAAGAGCAAATGACCACTACGGACTCGATAGCGGGTACCATCAGCGACAAAGTAAGAGGCACTTTGAGCGGCAGCGGCAGCCATAATAGCGACGGTGTGTAAGCAGCTAGCTTAGCTTTTACAAAACAAAGCGCCCCGACTACCTAGGTAGTCGGGGCGCTTTGTTTTGAGAGAAACTTAATGGCCCGCGTTCCAGTCATAGCCGCGGTCGGCCCAATAGTCGGCGGGGCGCTGGTCCATAAACTGGATGGTACCAATTCGTTTGAGGTATTTGATGCCGTACTTCACTGGCATTGCCAAACGTAGGGGGGCGCCGTGCGTGATGCTGAGCGGCTCTCCGTTCATTTCGTAGCAGAGCAGCGTTTGGGGGTGCATAGCGCTGGCAATATCAAGACCGACATAGTAGGCATTATCGGGGGTGGCCACGCGCACGTAGGGAGCTAGCGCATCGGCGCTGGCAGCCGTAGCGCTGCCGTTGGGAGTAGCTAGGCCGTACTTAGTGGCAAAATCGGAGAAGCGGGCGCCGACCCAATTTACTACTACGCTCCAGCCTTCGATGCACTTTAGCTCCGTCGTTATTTCGACGCGCGGGAGAGCCTTGATGTCGTCGATTGAAAAGGTACGGACCTGTTTTGGCTCGGCGTAAGAGCTAACCTGCAAGCGCCACGCGGCCGGGTCGAACTCACCGCGCATCCCGATTTTGCCATTCACGCGTGGCTCTCGCACCAAGTGTTTCGGAAACACAGGGGCTAGGTGGGCATTGCTGAAATACTCGCCGGCTAGCTTACCGTTAGCATCGAGCACGCTGCGTAACGGGCGCGGAATGCCCGCCTCTTTTGGCTGCGAAACCAACCAGCGCCAGCCACCTAGGCTCGCCACGGCTGCCGCGCCCGCCACCAAAAAGGCACGACGCGAACGGCGCGTAGCTTCGCGCTGTACTTGCTCGTCAGAGGGGGAAGTGGGTTCTTGTGGAGTATCGGCCATAAAGCTAGATCGAAGAAGGGGCAGGGCGGTCGGCAGCGGGGGCCGTAGAGGGAGTGGGAGCAGGCGTGTCGATTACTTCAAAGCCAGCAATCATTGAGCGGAAATTGTTCCAGCCCGCTCGTATCACTTGCAACACATGCACTACGAAGAAGAGAACGTAGCCGATGGTGAGCACGAAATGCTGGGTGCGTGCCGCTTCGTAGCCGCCGAGCCCCTGGGTCAGCCACGCCACTTGAATGGGCTTGTAAATAGCTAGGCCTGTGAGCAATGAACCGAAGCCCATCAGCACGACGGCGGTGTAGGCAATGCGTTGAGCCCCGTTGTATTTGCGCACAGGAGGCGCCGTTTTTCGCAGACCTAGGTCGTGCAACGTGACTTGCCAAGCCTCACGGAAAGAGTGCCGGTCGGGCAGCAAGTAGCGCCACTCGCCGGAAATCAGCGTGTAGAGCACATACAGCGCGCCGTTGATGACAAACAGCCACATAAACACAAAGTGCAGCGACATGCCCTCCGCCAAACGAAACGGCACATTCAGCGCTTTGTAGAAGGAATCGGGGAAAAAGCGGAAAAGCGTGGTTTTGCCCCAGCCAATGCGGTAAATGTCGTTGGCCCAGTAGATGAGCAAGCCACTCCAAATCATCAACATCAACACTGGAAAATTGACCCAGTGAAACCAGCGAATGGCTAGGGGGTGCTTTTCTTTAAGCTGTTTCATAGGGTGAACTGTACGTAATTCAAGCAAGCTCAGCTTTGTGCCGGTTGAAAGTTTATCATCAGAACGTCATGCTGAGCTTGCCGAAGCATCTCTACCGCTTCGTTGAACTGTTGGAGTTAGCACTGCCGTAGAGATGCTTCGGCAAGCTCAGCATGACCGTGACCGTTCTTGCTTTGTCTTTGGCTTACATCTCTGTAACCGTCACTTGAATATTGGTGTTCCGGCCGTGGTCGTCGGCGCAGGATATTTTCAGCGGGCCAGGTGATGGTTTGAAAAACACGCGCTCCGAAGCGGCGGCGGCTCGCAGGAACCGGTCGTTCACGTACCAATATACTTGCCGCACCTCGTTGTCGGCGGCGCAGCTGAGCAGGAGCTGTTGCTGCTCGTGGCGGTTGAGCACGTATTCGGTATTGGCTAGGGGCGAGGTGATGCTGGGTGCCCGCTCTGCGCTGCTGCGCACCAACTGGCACTCAGGGTTGTGGGGCGGCAAACGACGGTAGGGGATGCCCTGCGTCTCCTTATAAGCTAGCACCTCCGGTAGCAAATTCGGGTATAGCTCGCGCCGAAAACCCGCCGCTGGGGCGCAGGCGCGGCAGTAAGCATATTGCCCATCACCCGAAACAAGTATCTCTTTCTGGTGCTGGCAGCGTTGCGTGGAGGAGGTGCCGGGTAAGAAATAGTCGATGATTTGGTTGGGGCAATGCTCGCCGGGCAGCAACCCCGTTTCGGCGCACACTAGGCGGAAATCGAGCGAAGCGGGCGGCTGAAACCAATCGTTAGGCGAGTTGTAAGCGATGGTGTTGAACAAGTCGAAGAGCAGCGGCGTGGCCACATCCGCGCCGGTGAGGGCCGGCGCGCCTTGCCCGCTAAAGTTGCCCACCCACACGCCAATAGTGTACTCGCGGTTGTAGCCGATGCTCCAGGCGTCGCGGCGGCCGTAGCTCGTACCGGTTTTCCAGGCCACTTTCGGCAGGCGCGTGCTGCTCTGGTAGTTGATGGGTAAATCGGGGCGGGTGAGTTGGCTGAGAATGTCGGTGACGAGGAAGGCGGAAGCGTCGGAGACGAGTGGAATTTCTTTGACCTTATGCCCTAGCTTCGAGGTCCACCGTAACGGCGCATATTTCCCGGCATTAGCCAGCGTCACATAAAGGTCCGTCAACTCTTCTAAGCTGGCGCCACAACCACCTAGGATACTGGACAAACCCAACCGAGGTGCATCTCGACTGACTCGCTGAAAACCCGCTTCGCGCAGCTTGTCCGTGAACGTCGGCACGCCCATTTCGGAGAGCACACGCACGGCCGGAATATTGAGCGAATACGCCAGAGCGCGCTCCAGCGTCACTTCGCCGTTGCAGTGTTTGTCGAAGTTCTCGGGCCGGTAGCCGTCGAAGTTGGTCGGCACGTCGGGCAGCACGAGCTTGGGCGTGAGCAGGCCACGGTCCATGGCGAGGGCATAGAGGAATGGCTTCAGCGTGCTGCCCGGCGAGCGAATCGCTTGAATGCCATCAACCTGCCCTTGGTTGAAAGCATCCCGGAAATCTGCCGAGCCGACGTAGGCTTCCACGGCCCGAGTGCGGTTGTTGATGACCAGCACCGCCGCATTCGAAATACCTAGCTCGTGCAGACGACGCACATAGTTGCGCGTTAGGTCTTCGGCTTTGGCCTGCTTGCTGCGGCTTAGCGTGGAAGCAATAATGGCCTCGTGGGGAAACTGCCGTACCAACCGGCGGGCGAGGTGCGGTGCGAGCGTCGGGGCCGCATGGCGTTGCACATCGAGCGGCTCCAATAGCGCGTCTACAATATCCTTTGCAGGAAACAAACCTAGCTTGCCAAAGCGCCGCAGCCAACGGTTGCGCTCTTGCAATACGGCCGCATTGTTTTTCCCTAAGACCAAACCCCTAGGTCGGTTTGGAATAATGGCGAGCGTCACGGTTTGTGCCAGTGATAAGTAATCAGGCGGCTGCTGAAAGTAGAGCAGTGCGGCCGACTTCACGCCTTCCACGTTGCCGCCGTAGGGCACTAGGTTGAGGTAAAGCTGCAAGATTTCATCTTTGCTGTAATGCGCTTCGAGTTGCACAGCGCGCAGCATCTCCAGCAGCTTATTACCGAGGGTGCGTTCCTTGGGCTCCAGCAAACGCGCCACCTGCATCGTAA